>NZ_JAOECN010000007.1:0-226287 GCF_029836855.1 Pseudomonas sp. GD04058 | reverse complement strand
CGTATGCAGGTAGGGGTTTTGTCTTTTCCGGACCGACACAAATCGATCCAGATCCTGTCTGACCCAGGGAACGGGCTCCATGCTATGTTCCCCTCTCTTTTCGACTGCCCAGGGACGTCTCATGTCGCATACCAGCAAGCTGCTTCCGGGATTCATGGTTGTCCACGGCAACCGTTTGGACGAGCTGCGCAGCCTGGTGGTGAGCTGGATGCGGCGTTACCCTTTGGCACCGTTGGAAAACGAGATCGTCCTGGTGCAAAGCAACGGTATCGCCCAGTGGCTGAAACTGGCGCTGGCCGAGGACCCGGAGGACGACGACATGGGCGGCAGCGGTATCGCTGCGGCAATCGAAGTCCAGCTCCCCGGCAGCTTCATGTGGCAGCTTTACCGCAAGGTGCTGGGACGCGAGGAAATCCCGGAAACCTCGTTGCTGGACAAGGCTCCGCTGACCTGGCGCCTGATGCGCCTGCTACCCGAACTTATCCACAACCCACACTTCGAGCCGCTGCAGCGTTTTCTTCTCGACGACAGCGACCTGCGCAAGCGTTACCAACTGGCCGAGCGCCTGGCCGACCTGTTCGACCAGTACCAGGTCTATCGCGCCGACTGGCTGAAGGAATGGGCGGCAGGGCGTCACGTCATGATCAATGCCCGCGGCGAAGCCAAGCCACTGTCGCCGGCCAATTGCTGGCAAGCCGAGCTATGGCGTGCGCTCCTGCATGACGTGGGGGAAGAGGGGATGGCACAGAGTCGGGCCGGTGTTCACCAGCGCTTCATCGAACGCATCAATGCACTGGAACAGGCGCCGCCGGGCTTGCCGTCGCGGGTGATCGTGTTCGGCATTTCCTCGCTGCCTGCGCAAGCCCTGGAAGCCTTGGCTGGCCTGGCCCGCTTCAGCCAGGTGCTGCTTTGCGTGCACAACCCCTGTCGTCACCATTGGGCTGATATCGTCGCCGACAAGGATCTGCTGCGCCATCAATACAAGCGCCAACAACGTAAGCAGGGCATGGCCGGCCCTGTTGACGCCGGAAGCCTGCACCAGCACGCACACCCCTTGCTGGCCGCCTGGGGCAAGCAGGGGCGTGACTACATCAACCTCCTCGACAGCTATGACGATCCCGCCAGCTATCGAACCGCCTTCAGCGATGGCCGCATCGACCTGTTCAGCGACGAGGAGCCGAAGCACCTCCTGGGCCAGCTCCAGGACGATATCCTCGAACTGCGCCCGCTCGGCGAAACCCGCGAACTGTGGCCCGATGTCGACCCGAAAAAGGACCCTTCGGTGCGCTTCCACATTGCCCACAGCGCCCAGCGCGAAGTCGAGATCCTCCATGACCAGTTGCTCGCCCGCTTCAGCGCCGATCCGAAACTGCGTCCCCGCGACGTGATTGTCATGGTGCCGGATATCAACGCCTACGCGCCCCATATCCGCGCGGTGTTCGGGCAACTCGACCGCAGCGACAGCCGCTTTATCCCGTTCACCCTTACCGACCAGGGGCAAAGGGGGCGCGATCCGTTGCTGATCGCCCTGGAGCATCTGCTGAAACTTCCTGATAGCCGCTTCCCGGTCAGCGAAGTCCTCGACCTGCTCGACGTTCCGGCCTTGCGTGCGCGTTTCGCTATCAAGGAAAGCGACCTGCCGACCCTGCACCGCTGGATCGAAGGTGCCGGCATCCGTTGGGGCCTGAACGCCGGGCAACGTGCCGGTCTCGGCCTGCCGGACGAACTGGAACAGAACAGTTGGCGTTTCGGGCTGCGTCGCATGCTGCTGGGTTATGCGGTCGGTGCTGGTGAGAGCTGCGACGGGATCGTTCCCTATGACGAGATCGGCGGCCTCGACGCTGCTCTGATCGGTCCGCTGGTGGCCTTGCTGGATGCTCTCGAAGTCGCACACTCCGAGCTATCCCAGCCTGCCACCGCGACCCGTTGGGGCGAGCGTCTCAATGCGCTGCTGCAAGTCTTCTTCCTTGCCGAAAGCGAGCACGACGACTATCTGCTGGTCCAGTTGCAGACGCTTTGCGACGACTGGCTGCAGACCTGCGAGGCGGTGGGCCTGCAGGACTTGCTGCCACTCACCGTGGTACGCGAGGCCTGGCTCGCCGGCCTCGATCAGGGGCGTCTGTCCCAGCGTTTCCTCGCCGGTTCGGTGAATTTCTGTACCCTGATGCCGATGCGTGCCATTCCATTCAAGGTCGTCTGCCTGCTGGGCATGAACGACGGTGACTATCCCCGGGCGCAACCACCGCTGGACTTCGACCTGATGGGCAGCGACTACCGTCCAGGCGACCGCTCGCGCCGGGAAGATGACCGCTACCTGTTGCTGGAGGCCGTGTTGTCGGCCCGCGCCCAGCTGTATGTCAGTTGGGTCGGGCGCAGTATCCGTGACAACAGCGAGCGTCCTGCCTCGGTGCTGATCGGGCAGTTGCGCGACCATATCGCTGCCGGCTGGCGACTCAAGGGCGCTAGCAAGGACGACAAGCACGACGCGGGCGAACAACTGCTGGACAAGCTCACCACCGAGCACCCGTTACAGCCTTTCAGCGCGCGCTATTTCCGCCAGGGCGGCGACCTGTTCAGCTATGCGCGGGAATGGCGCGGCCTGCACCTGGGGGGTGAAAGTGCGGCCGCCACGGACGAGCAACTGGAGCGTTTCCGGCCTGAAGAGCCCCTGACCCTGGCATTGCTGCAGGACTTTCTCCGCCATCCCGTGCGGCATTTCTTCAGTCAGCGGCTGAAAGTGTTTTTTGAGGTAGTGGAAGATCCAATTGCCGACGATGAGCCCTTCCTGCTCGATGCTCGCCAGCGCTACGGCCTGAGTGAAAGCCTGCTCGGCGCCGCGATGCTCGACCCGGAGCAAGGCGAGACGGCCCTGCTAACCCAGGCCAGACGTCTGCAGGGCAGTGGGCTTCTGCCCCTGGCTGGTTTTGGCGATTGCCTGCGCGAAGAACTGATCGAGCCGCTGCCGGATCTTCTGCGCCGTCATCGAAAGCTGCTGGAAGGATGGCCGACCCGCATCGACAGCGCCTTGCCGATCCGCTTCGAGGTCGGTGAGCTCAAGCTCGAGGGTTGGCTCGGACGTGTGCAGCAGCGTGCCGACCAGGCGCTGCTGAGCATCACTGCCTTGCCCAACGGCATCATCAGCGGGCGCACGCTGAAGTGGCATCGGTTGACCGGTATCTGGGTCACCCACCTGGCCGCTTGTGCCGTTGGCCATCGACTGCACAGCGCGGTGGTCGCCACCGATGTCACCCTGATGCTGGATCCGCTCGACCAGGCTGAAGCCAGCGAACAGTTGGGCAACCTGCTGATTTCCCGCCAGGCCGGCATGAATGCCCCGTTGCCGGTAGCAATCAAGACGGCCTTCGCCTGGCTGGCTGGCAAGGACCCGGACAAGGCCCTCGCCGAAGCCGCCAAGGCCTACGACGGTGATGACCGGCGCAAGGGCGAGCGCAGCGAGAATGCGGCGCTGGCCCGCCAGTTCAGCGACTTCGCGGCGTTGACTTCCAGCGAGGAGTTCGAGGGCTGGTGCGAAAGCCTGTACAGACCGATGTTCGAGGCCCCGTGGCAAACCCTGGCGGCAGAGGAGGTGCGTCCATGAGCGCAGCAGTCGAACAGCCGCCACTGGCCCTCACCTTCCCGCTCCACGGCAGCCAACTGATCGAGGCCAGCGCCGGTACCGGCAAGACGTTTACCATTTCCGCACTCTACCTGCGCCTAGTGCTCGGCCATGGTGGCGAGCAGGGTTTTGGCCGCGAGCTGCTGCCTCCCCAGATCCTCGTGGTGACCTTCACCGATGCCGCTACCAAGGAGTTGCGCGAACGTATCCGCACCCGTCTGGCCGAGGCCGCGCGGTTCTTCCGTGGCGATCTTGCCGAGGCCGATCTGCTACTGACGCAACTGCGCGACGACTATCCTGCCCATGCCTGGCCGGCCTGCGCGAACCGACTCGAAGTGGCTGCACAGTGGATGGACGAAGCGGCCGTTTCCACCATCCATAGCTGGTGCCAGCGGATGCTGCGCGAGCACGCTTTCGACAGCGGCAGCCTGTTTACCCAGACCCTGGAAACCGATCACAGCGAGCTGCTCGGCCAGGTCATGCGCGATTACTGGCGGCGTTTCTGCTATGGCCTGGAAGGTGATGCGCTGCACTGGGTGCGGGAGAACTGGGGCAGTCCGGACCAGCTTCTACCGCGGGTGCGCGCCCTGTTCGGCCGGCATTCGGCCGAGGTGCAGGCGCTGGAGCCGCAAGAAGTGATCCGTGAAGTTCTGCGCCTGCGCGGCGAGTTGCTGCGCTCCTTGAAGGCCCCCTGGGCACAGTGGTCGCAGGAATTGCTGGAAATCCTCCGCGCCGGGATCAAGGCGAAGGCCGTCAACGGCAGCATGATCCAGGAGCGTCATTTCAAACCCTGGTGCGACAAGCTCCTGGCCTGGGCGCAGGACGACCTGGCACATGATCTCGATATAGGCACCGGTTTCACCCGGCTCACGCCCGACGGCCTGGCCGAAGCCTGGAAGAGCGAGCCGCCGAGCCATCCTGCGCTGGAGGTGATGGCCACCCTGCGCGAACAGTTGAAGGCGCTGCCGACCCCGGATGCGCAACTGCTCGAACATGCAGCCGCCTGGGTCTCGCAGCGCTTCGAACAGGAAAAGCGCCGCCGCGCCGAGATGGGCTTCGACGACATGCTCCAGCGCCTCGACCAGGCCTTGGCCGGCCCCGCCGGCGAGCGTCTGGCCGGCTTGATTCGCGAGCAGTTCCCGGTGGCCCTGATCGATGAATTCCAGGACACCGACCCGGTGCAGTACCGCATCTTCGAATGCATCTATCGCATCGAGGACAACGCGCGCGATACAGGACTTTTCCTCATCGGCGACCCAAAGCAGGCGATCTACGCCTTCCGTGGCGCCGACATCTTCACCTACCTTGGCGCGCGCCGGGCTACCGCCGGGCGCCTGCACAGCCTGGACACCAACTTCCGCTCGACCCAGCCGATGGTGACGGCGGTCAACCATGTGTTCATGACCGCCGAACAGCGTCAGGAGGGACGTGCAGCCTTCCTGTTCCGTGACTCGCGGGGCGACAACCCGGTACCGTTCGTTGCAGTGAAGGCCCGTGGGCACAAGGAGCACCTGCAGGTCGATGGCCAGCCGCTGCCAGCGCTGACCCTCTGGCACCAAGACAGCGACACGCCGCTTTCCAGCACCCTGTATCGCCAGACGATGGCCGCAGGCTGTGCCACCCGCATCGTCCAGTTGCTCAATGGCGGCCAGCAGGGCCGTGCCGGTTTCATCCAGGCCGACGGCTCCTTGCGCGGTTGCCTGCCCTCGGATATCGCCATTCTCGTGCGGGATGGTCACGAGGCGCAGTTGGTGCGTGCCGAACTCGCGGCTCGCGGCGTGCGTAGCGTCTATCTCTCCGACAAGGACTCGGTATTCGCCGCCCAGGAAGCCCGCGACTTGCTGTCCTGGCTCAAGGCCTGTGCCGAACCGGACAACGAACGCCTGCTCAAGGCTGCGCTGGCCAGCCACACCCTGGGCCAGTCGCTGTGTGCCCTGGCCCGTCTCAACGAAGACGAGATGCTATGGGAAGATCGCGTCATGCAGTTCCGCCAGTATCGAATGATCTGGCGGATCCAGGGGGTGCTGCCGATGTTGCGGCACCTGCTGCATGACTTCCGCTTGCCCGGGCTGTTGATGAGCCGCCCTGATGGCGAACGTGTGCTCACCAACCTCCTGCACCTTTCGGAACTGCTTCAGCAGGCCGCGACCGAGCTGGACGGCGAGCAGGCGCTGATCCGGCACCTGGCCGAACACCTGTCGGCATCCGGGCAGGCCGGCGAGGAGCAGATCCTGCGCCTGGAAAGCGATGAACAGCTGGTCAAGGTGGTCACCATCCACAAGTCCAAGGGCCTGGAATACGAGTTGGTGTTCCTGCCCTTCATCTGTACCGCCAAGCCGGTGGACGGCAAGCGCCTGCCGCTGGGCTGGCATGACGAGCTGGGTGTGGCGCACCTGACCCTGAGCCCGACCGACGAGCAGATCGCCATGGCCGACGATGAGCGTCTGGCCGAGGACCTGCGCCTGTTCTATGTGGCCCTGACACGGGCCCGGCACGCCTGCTGGCTGGGCGTCGCCGACCTCAAGCGCGGTACCGGCAAGGAATCGCTGTTGCATCGCAGTGCCTTCGGCTACCTGCTCGGGGGCGGTGAGCCGCTGGCTGACTCGACCGCCCTGGCGGGCTGGCTCGATGACCTGGGCAAGGGCTGCGATGCGATCAGCCGCCTGCCGCCACCTGAAGCCGATGACCAGGTTTACGTTCCTGCGCGCCAGACCGCCGAATTACTGGCCCCGCGTGAGCCGAAACGCCGTGCCGCGGAGAACTGGTGGATCGCTTCCTACAGCGCACTGCGCATCGGTGAGGAGGCGCTGGCGCTCGATGCCGATGTCGCCCAGGCCCAGCAGTTGCTGGACGACGAGCGTCCCGACCCGCAGGCCGCGCGCGAAGTCATGGCGACCGCCGGGGATATCCACCGTTTCCCGCGCGGCCCCAACCCCGGCACCTTCCTTCATGGATTGCTGGAATGGGCCGGTCAGCAAGGTTTCGAACGTGTCGCGGCTGCGCCTGGTGAACTGCGCCAGATGATTGCCCAGCGCTGTAACCGTCGCGACTGGAAAGGCTGGATCAATACCCTCGGCGACTGGCTCGAGCATTTGCTGAGCACGCCCATGTCTGTGGGAAATGACCGTAGTCCGGTGGTCCTCGGCGCATTGGGCCAGTACCAGATCGAAATGGAGTTCTGGTTCGCCAGTCATCGCGTCGACGTGTTGCAGCTCGACCGCCTGGTGGCCCGCCATACCCATCAGGGTGCTCCGCGACCAGCCGCCCAGGCAGCGCTGCTCAATGGCATGTTCAAGGGCTTCATCGACCTGGTCTTCGAGCACGATGGGCGCTACTACGTCGCCGACTACAAATCCAACTGGCTCGGCCCCGACGATCTTGCCTACAGCGAGGTGGCCATGGAGGCCGCGATCCTCGAGCACCGCTACGACCTGCAATATGTCCTCTACCTGCTCGCCCTGCATCGCCAACTGCGCGCCCGGCTGCCGGATTACGACTACGACCGGCATGTCGGAGGCGCCCTGTATCTGTTCCTGCGCGGTGCGCATTCACCGGGCCAGGGCGCGTACTTCGTCAAGCCGCCGCGCGCGTTGATCGAAGCGCTCGACGCGCTGTTCCGCGGCGCCCCGCACGGGGTGCAACAGGACCTGTTTGGAGACGTCCCATGATCCGTACCTTCGACGATCTGTTGCCGACCCCGCTGGACGCTGAACACCTCGCCGCCCTTGCGCCGCTGACCGACAGCAACGACCTGCTGGCCTTGCTCGATCGCTGGGTCGAACGCGGCTGGCTGCGCTCGCTGGACCGCGCCTTCGTCGGCTTCCTGCGTGACCGCGATCCCCACGGTGGCTCGCTGGTGCTGCTGGCTGCGGCGCTGGCCAGCCACCAGCTGGGCCATGGCCACGTCTGCCTCGACCTGCACAAGACCCTTGCCGAACCGGACTTCGCCTTGTCGTTGCCTCCCGAAGGTGATGCCCTGGCGGGCCCCCTGCTGTTGCCATCGCAATTGCTCGAGCGCCTGAGCGCCGAGACCTGGCTGCAGCATTTGCACGCCAGCGCACTGGTGGCCGCAGGTAATGATGCACAGCAGGTTTCCCGGCCGCTGGTCCTCAGCGAGGGTCGCCTGTACCTGCGCCGCTACTGGGCCTACGAACGGCAGATCGACGGGGCCCTGCGCCAGCGACTGGCGCAGCATGACGCCACTCCACGGGATCTGCGTGCGCGGCTGGACAGCCTGTTCAAGGATGGCGCCGAACCCGGGCAGGTGGACTGGCAGAAACTCGCCTGTGCCCTGGCCACCCGAAGCGCGTTCAGCATCATCACCGGCGGTCCCGGTACCGGCAAGACCACCACGGTGGTGCGGTTGCTGGCCTTGTTGCAGGCGCCGGCAGTCGAAGCAGGGCGTCCCTTGCGCATTCGCCTGGCGGCGCCGACCGGCAAGGCGGCTGCGCGCCTGACCGAATCCATAGGCCAGCAGGTCGAGTTGCTCGAGGTCAGTGCCGAGGTACGTGAGCATATTCCCTGCGATGTCTCCACCGTTCACCGTCTGCTCGGCAGTCGTCCCAACTCCCGGCACTTCCGCCACCATGCGGGCAATCAATTGCCGCTGGATGTGCTGGTGGTGGACGAAGCTTCGATGATCGACCTGGAGATGATGGCCAACCTGCTGGCCGCCATGCCGGACAATGCCCGGCTCATTCTCCTGGGTGACAAGGACCAGTTGGCCTCGGTGGAGGCCGGGGCGGTGCTCGGCGATCTTTGCCGGGATGCCGAGGAAGGTCGCTACAGTCCGCAAACTGCTGCCTGGCTGGAGCAGGTCAGTGGCGAGTCCCTGGCGAACAGTGGCCTGCTTCCCGGCGATGCGCAACAGCACCCCTTGGCCCAGCAGGTGGTCATGTTGCGGCGGTCGAGGCGGTTCGGCGAGGGAAGCGGGATTGGCGAGCTGGCTCGCCTGGTCAATCGCCAGCAGGCGGGCAAGGCGCGCGAACTGCTCCAGCAGGGCAAGCATGCCGATGTCTTCGGTCTGACCCTGCGCGGTGAACAGGACCGTGCCCTTGACCGACTGGTGCTGGATGGCCTGGAGAAGGGGGCGGAGGGCCCGTTGGGCTACCGCGATTACCTGCATGCGATCCGCCAGGGGCGCCCGCCTGCCGACCGGGCCGGGGACGAACCTTGCTGGGGTGAATGGGCGCTTGGCGTGCTCAAGGCGTTCGAGCGCTTCCAGTTGCTCTGTGCGGTGCGCAAGGGCCCCTGGGGCGTGGAAGGCCTGAATCAGCGGGTTTGCCGTGTGCTGACCCATGCCGGCCTGATCGACGGCGACCTGCCCTGGTACGAAGGCCGTCCGGTACTGGTGACCCGCAACGACTACGGCCTGAACCTGATGAACGGCGATATCGGCATCGCCCTGAGGGTGCCGGATGGCCATTCCGAGGACGTCCCCCTGCGGGTCGCCTTCCCGCGCAACGACGGCCGTGGCGGCGTACGTTTCGTCCTGCCCAGCCGGCTCAGCGAAGTGGAAACCGTGTACGCCATGACCGTGCATAAATCCCAAGGCTCGGAATTCGCCCACACCGCGTTGGTGCTGCCGGACGCCTTGAACCCGGTGCTGACCAAGGAACTCATCTATACCGGCATCACCCGGGCCAAGCACTGGTTCAGCCTGGTCGAGCCACGCAAGGGCGTGCTGGAAGAGGCGGTGGAGCGCAAGGTGAAGCGGATTTCGGGGTTGATGCTGGAGAGGACCTAGGCGACCGGGTATTACTGCGGGAATACCATCTCCCGCGATTCCCCCATCAACAACCCGCCGTTCCTCTCCGTCACATCCCGGATGTAATCCCACAACAAGGTAATCCGCTTCAACTTGCGCAGATCCTCCCGGCAGTACATCCAGAACTGCCGGGTGATCTCCACCTGCTCCGGCAACACCGCTACCAGCCCAGGGTCCTGCGCCGCCAGGAAGCAGGGCAGGATCGCCAGCCCGCGGCCCTGTTGCGCCGCCACGTACTGGGCGATCACGCTGGTGCTGCGCAGGTGCGCACTGGCATTGGGCAACAGGTTGTTGAGGTACAGCAGCTCCGAGCTGAATGCCAGGTCGTCCACATAGCTGATGAAGGGATGCTCTGCGAGGTCGCTGATCTGCCGGATCGGTGCGTGGCGTTCCAGATAGTCCCGGGTCGCATACAGGCGCAAGCGGTAGTCGCACAGCTTGCAGCAGACATAAGGCCCATGCTCCGGCCGCTCCAGGGCGATGACGATATCCGCCTCGCGCTTGGACAGGCTGATGAAGTGTGGCAGCGGCAGGATATCCACCGAGATCGCCGGCCAGGTATCGACGAAGTGGCTGAGCTGGGGGGTGATGAAGAAGCTGCCGAACCCTTCGGTACAGCCCATCCGCACATGTCCGGAAAGCGCCACGCCGGAACCGGAAACCTGTTCGCAGGCCATATGCAGGGTGCTTTCGATGGCTTCCGCATAGGTCAGCAGGCGCTGGCCTTCTGCAGTCAGCACGAAGCCGTTGGTCCGCGACTTCTCGAACAGCAAGGTGCCCAGTGCCTGCTCCAGCGAATTGATCCGCCGCGACACGGTCGTGTAGTCCACGTTCAGGCGCTTGGCCGCGCTGCTGGCTTTGCGCGTGCGCGCCACTTCGAGAAAGAACTTCAGGTCGTCCCAGTTCAGCGAACCCAGGGAGGTGATGTTTTTTTGCATGTTGGACCGGTTTTTATGTGCGTTTTTGTTGGAGATTTGCACATCTATACTCCAAAACACCCCAGGCCCCCAAGCGCCTAGCAGCGGCGCGGCCGATTCTCTCGCTAACAATAATGTCCAGGAGAAGCCCCCCATGAACGCATCCCTCACGCCCGGCCAGACCAAGGTCGATCAGGTCCGCCTGTTGATCGACGGCCAGTGGGTCGAGTCGAAAACCAGCGAATGGCGAGACATCGTCAACCCGGCCACCCAGGAAGTGCTGGCGCGCGTGCCCTTTGCCACCGCCGAGGAAGTGGATGCCGCCGTGGCTGCCGCCCAACGCGCCTTCAAGACCTGGAAGGACACCCCGATCGGGGCACGCATGCGCATCATGTTGCGCCTGCAGGCGTTGATCCGTGAACATTCCAAGCGCATCGCCGTGACCCTCAGCGCCGAGCAGGGCAAGACCATCGCCGACGCCGAAGGCGATATCTTCCGCGGCCTGGAAGTGGTGGAGCATGCGTGCAGCATCGGCACCCTGCAGATGGGCGAGTTTGCCGAGAACGTGGCCGGCGGGGTCGACACCTACACCCTGCGCCAGCCGATCGGTGTGTGCGCCGGCATCACCCCGTTCAACTTCCCGGCAATGATCCCGCTGTGGATGTTCCCGATGGCCATCGTCTGCGGCAATACCTTCGTGCTCAAGCCGTCCGAGCAGGATCCCCTGTCGACCATGATGCTCGTCGAACTGGCGATTGAAGCCGGGGTTCCGGCCGGTGTGCTCAACGTCGTGCACGGCGGCAAGCACGTGGTGGATGCGTTGTGCACCCATAGCGATATCAAGGCGATTTCCTTCGTCGGCTCTACCGAGGTCGGCACCCACGTCTACAACCTGGCCGGCCAGCACGGCAAGCGCGTGCAGTCGATGATGGGGGCGAAGAACCACGCTGTGGTGCTGCCCGACGCCAATCGCGAGCAGACCCTCAACGCCCTGGCCGGTGCGGCCTTCGGTGCCGCCGGCCAGCGCTGCATGGCGACCTCGGTGGCGGTGCTGGTGGGCAAGGCCCGCGAGTGGCTGCCGGACCTCAAGGCCCTGGCTGCGAAGCTGAAGGTCAATGCCGGCAACGAGCCGGGCACCGATGTCGGCCCGCTGATCTCCAAGCGCGCCAAGGAACGTGTGCTGGGCCTGATCGAAAGCGGTATCCGCGAGGGCGCCAGGCTCGAACTGGACGGTCGCGACGTCAAGGTGCCGGGCTACGAGAACGGCAACTTCGTCGGCCCGACCCTGTTCTCCGGGGTGACGACCGACATGCAGATCTACACCCAGGAAATCTTCGGCCCGGTGCTGGTGGTACTGGAAGTCGACACCCTCGACGAAGCCATTGCCCTGGTCAACCGCAACCCCTTCGGCAACGGCACCGGCTTGTTCACCCAGAGCGGAGCGGCAGCGCGCAAGTTCCAGGCGGAGATCGACGTCGGCCAGGTCGGCATCAATATCCCGATTCCGGTGCCGGTGCCGTTCTTCAGCTTCACCGGATCCCGTGGCTCCAAGCTCGGCGACCTCGGCCCGTACGGCAAGCAGGTGGTGCAGTTCTACACTCAGACCAAGACGGTCACTGCCCGCTGGTTCGATGACGACAGCGTCAACGACGGCGTGAACACCACCATCAGCCTGCGCTAAGGAGTCGATCATGCGTATCGCATTCATAGGACTGGGCAACATGGGCGCGCCGATGGCGCGCAACCTGATCAAGGCCGGGCATCACCTCGACCTGTTCGACCTCAATACCAGCGTTCTCGCCGAACTGGCGGGTCTGGGCGGGCATATCAGCGATTCGCCGCGGCATGCCGCCAGCAGTGCCGAGCTGGTCATCACCATGCTTCCTGCCGCGGCTCATGTGCGCAGCGTCTACCTGGGTGAAAACGGGGTACTGGCCGGTGTCCGTGCCGGTACGCCGGTGGTCGACTGCAGCACCATCGATCCGCAGACCGCCCGTGACGTGTCCGCTGCCGCGAAGAAACAGGGCGTGGACATGGGCGACGCGCCGGTGTCGGGAGGCACTGGTGGCGCCGCGGCAGGAACCTTGACCTTCATGGTCGGTGGCAGCGACGCGCTGTTCGCCACCCTGCAGCCGGTACTGGCGCAGATGGGACGCAATATCGTGCATTGCGGCGATGTCGGTACCGGGCAGATCGCCAAGATCTGCAACAACCTGCTGCTGGGGATTTCCATGGTCGGCGTGTCCGAGGCCATGGCCCTGGGCAATGCGCTGGGCATCGACACCAAGGTGCTCGCGGGCATTATCAACAGCTCAACCGGGCGATGCTGGAGTTCCGACACCTACAATCCGTGGCCGGGAATCATCGATACCGCACCTGCGGCTCGCGGGTATACCGGGGGCTTCGGGGCGGACCTGATGCTCAAGGACCTGGGCCTGGCGACCGAAGCGGCGAAACAGGCGCATCAGCCGGTGATCCTCGGAGCGGTGGCACAGCAGCTCTACCAGGCAATGAGCTTGCGCGGGGATGGCGGGAAGGACTTTTCGGCGATAGTGGAGAGTTACCGTAAACCCGAATGATGTGGTGTTCTCGGGGGCCCTATCGCTGGCAAGCCAGCTACCACGCGAACCTGTGGGAGCTGGCTTGCCAGCGATGAGGCCCTCGAAGATCAAGCAAAGACGAAATACTTGCGCACCGTCTCGACCACTTCCCAGGTGCCCTTCATTCCCGGCTCGACGATGAAGATATCCCCGGCGCGTAGGTGAATCGGCTCCTGGCCGTCAGGGGTGATCACGCAATAGCCTTCCTGGAAATGGCAGTACTCCCACTTCTCGTAGGCCACTCGCCATTTGCCCGGGGTGCAGATCCAGGTGCCCATGATCTTGCTGCCGTCTTCGCTGGTGTAGGCGTTGAGGTTGACGGTGTGCGGATCGCCCGCCAGTTTTTCCCATTTGCAGGCGTCGAGTACCGGCAGCGGATGGGTATCGCGAAGGACCACGATTGGCTTGCTCATAAGGGCTCCGTCAGGCAATTGAAAGAGTCCGCAGCCTAGCGGGCCGGTCTGCACGGCAATTGCCTGTGTTCGACGTCCAGTTGTCTAAACGCGCGGCGCCAGGGCCTCAAGCAGGGCCAGGGCCTGACCGGGCAAGCTGGCGAAATCCCGTGCGCAGAGCAGCAACCGGCGCTGCGCCCACTCTTCCTGCAAGGCCACACTGTGCAACGGCAGCATGCCCTGCCAACGGCGCACCGCCGCCAGCGGCACGATGCCCAGCCCGGCACCGTGGGCGACCATGCGGATCACCCCGTCGAAGCCCTCGGCCCTTACTCGCACCTGCATGCGTCGGCCCAGGTGCAGCGCCTGTTCTTCCAGATGAAGGGCCAGGGCGCTGCTGGCGCCGAGACCGACATAGCCGTGTTCGAGTGAGCGGGGAAAGTCGGGATTGTCCACAGCCGCGAGCGGGTGGTCGGGCGCCATGATCAGCACCAGCGGATCATCGCGGAATGGCCGGGTCTGCAAGTCGCCGCAAGCCACTGCCGTCGAGATGATCCCGATATCGGCGATGCCCTGGCCGAGCGCCTGGACGATGCGCAGGCTCGGCAATTCCTGGATATCCACATCGATCTGCGGACGCTGGCGCAGGAACCCGGCGAGCAGTTCCGGCAGGTACTCGGTCAGCGCCGCGGTATTGCACAACAGGCGAACCTGGCCCTGCAGGCCGTTAGCGTACTGCGCCAGGTCGAATCGCAGGCGCTCGACCTGGAGGCCGATCTGCCGCGCATGGGTGACCAGCGCCTGTCCCGCTGGCGTGGGTTGCACGCCCCGGCGATTGCGTTCGAGCAGGGCGATTCCCAGTGAACTCTCCATCGCCCGGATCCGCGCACTGGCTGCCGGCAGCGACAAATGACTGCGCCGCGCACCGGCGGTGATGTTGCCGCATTCCACGGTATGGAGGAAAAGGCGGAGGTCGGTGAGGTCGAAGTGCATGGGAGCGGCCGCCAGAAATTGGTTGAGTTTAGAGAAGCCTATTGCCATACGATAGGCTGGCTGCCGAATTTACGAATAGGCTACTGATGGTTATCCGGGCACTATTTCCCCATGCAAACCTTCCTCGCCTTCTACCAACAAATCGGCCCAGCGCTTACCCTGCTGGTTCTCCTCACCTTCCTCCTCGCCGGCGCAGTCAAGGGTGTGATTGGGCTCGGTCTGCCCACCATTGCCATGGGCCTGCTCGGCCTGGCTATGCCTCCGGCGCAGGCAGCGGCCTTGCTGATCGTCCCTTCGACCCTGACCAATATCTGGCAACTGGCAAGCGGCGGACACCTGCGCGGCTTGATCAATCGTTTGTGGCCCATGCTGCTGATGATCTTCCTCGGCACCCTGGCCGGCAGCGCCTGGCTGGGGATCAGCAGTGGCGCCTGGGCGGCCCATGCCTTGGGCGCGGCGCTGTTGCTGTATGCGCTGGTGGGATTGTGGTTGCCGCCGTTCAGCCTGAAACCGCGGCAGGAAGTGTGGCTGGGGCCCGTGTGTGGCGCGCTGACCGGACTGATCACCGCCGCTACCGGTGTCTTCGTGATCCCGGCGGTGCCTTACCTCGGTGCGCTGGACCTGGATCGCGATGAGCGGGTCCAGGCCCTGGGCTTGTCCTTCACCGTTTCCACCGTCGCACTGGCCATCGGCCTGGCCGGGCAGGACGCCCTCGGCAGTCAGGCCCTGGGTGCGTCGTTGCTGGTGCTGGCGCCTGCGCTGCTGGGTATGTTCGTCGGCCAGTGGCTGCGCCAGCGCATCAGCGCCCAGCTCTTCAAGCGCTGCTTCTTCATCGGCCTGGCGCTGCTCGGCGCGCACCTGATGATCAACGGTTAGCCGAGGACTCGCTGAGCATCTCGATCAACTGGATGTCGAAATCCCGCTCCAGGTAGTCCATGCGCCGCTCGAAGAATTCAGTCATGTGCGGCAGGGCGGAATGCACGTCCAGCGCTTCCTTGCTGGCCCAGACTTCATAGAACACGAACAGGGTCGGGTCTTCCTTGTCGCGCAGCATGTGGTACTCGATGCAGCCCGGCTCGGCGCGGCTCGGTTCGATGTAGGCGCGGAACAGGCGTTCGAAGGCCTCGGCCTGTTCCGGGCGGGTCTTGGCTTTGAGAATGAAGCCGTAGGGTTCGCTCATGGGAAATCTCCGGAAAGTGAAGAGCTGATTCTATTTCAATAATCGGCAGCCAATTTGTGCTTTAAGGTCAAAAGTATTTTGCTCGTGGGGCGGTTTTTCCCTCGTCGGCTGCCGATTAATCTGCCGCCATCCAGTTATCCCGGTCCCCTTCGAGGCGGACCCGAACGAACGACGAGGCTGCGCAATGAAAAAGATCCTGTTGCTCAACGGCGGCAAGCAATTCGCCCATTCCGATGGCCGCTTGAACGAAACCCTGCATGAAACCGCAGTGGCGTTCCTAGACCGCGCTGGCTACGACGTGAAGAGCACCTATATCGACGGCGGCTACGACACCCAGGAGGAAGTCGGGAAGTTCCTCTGGGCCGATGTGGTCATCTACCAGATGCCCGGCTGGTGGATGGGAGCGCCCTGGACCGTCAAGCAATACCTCGACGAGGTCTTCACCGCCGGCCACGGCAGCCTGTATGCCAGCGATGGCCGAACCCGTGCCGACGGCTCGAAGAAATATGGCAGCGGTGGCCTGATCCAGGGCAAGCAATACATGTTGTCGCTGACCTGGAACGCCCCGCAGGAGGCGTTCGATGAGCCGGGCCAGTTCTTCGAGGGCAAGGGCGTGGACGCGGTGTACTTCCCGTTCCACAAGGCCAATGAATTCCTCGGCATGAGCCGCCTGCCGACTTTCCTCGCCACAGACGTGATGAAACGTCCCGATGTGCCGGCGACCGTCGCTGCCTACGAGGCGCACCTGGCCCGGGTATTCCCTGGCAAGGCCTGATCCGGCCTTGCGTATCGCGCGGCGACGGGCTATGACTCTGCCGGTTGCCGATCGTGAGAGTCCTTCAGTGAAAGCCAGGTCCGATGAATTGCAGGTGTTCGTCTCGGTCATCGAGTGTGGCTCGATTTCCGCCGCCGCCGAACAGGGCGGGCAGACGCCCTCGGCCATCAGCCGGACCCTGTCGCGCCTGGAAAGCAAGCTCGGCACCACCCTGATCAACCGCACCACGCGGCGCATGGACCTGACCGAGGAAGGGCGTTTCTTTTTCGAGCGGGCCAAGGCGATCCTGCAGCAGATGGACGAGTTGGAGGAACACCTCTCCCAGCACCACCAGACCCCGTCCGGGCGCCTGCGGGTCAATGCCGCGCTGCCGTTCATGCTCCATGCCATCGTGCCTTGGGTCGGCGAGTTTCGTGCGCTGTATCCGCAGATCCAGCTGGAGTTGAACACCAACGACCTGATCATCGACCTGCTGGAGCAGAGCACCGATGTGGCGATCCGTATCGGTGAGCTGGCCGACTCCAGCCTGCATGCCCGCTCCCTGGGTTGCAGCCCGCTGAACCTGCTGGCCAGCCCGCTCTACCTGGAGCGCCATGGCGTTCCGGCACGGGTCGAGGATCTGGCGCAGCACACCCTGATCGGCTTCACCCAGACCGAAACCCTCAACCACTGGCCGTTGCGCCACGCCGAGGGCGATCGCTGGCTGATCCGTCCGACCCTGTGTGCGTCCAGCGGCGAAACCATTCGCGCCCTGGCCCTGGCTGGCGAAGGCATCGCCTGCCTGTCCCATTTCATGACCCACGAGGATATCCGCAGCGGTCGTCTGCAGGTCCTGCTGGGCGAAGCCAACAGCGGCTACCGTCAGCCGATCCACGCCGTGTACTACCGCAACTCGCAGCTGGCCCTGCGCATCCGGTGCTTCCTCGACTTCATCCAGCACAAGCTCGCTGCCTACGCCTGCTGAGGAAACATCCCACTTCGTTTGATAACTCTTCCTTCATGGGCCTTAATGAGTGTTCAACGAAAACAACACCAGGGACGTTTTATGCGCGTAGTGATGCTTCGAACCTTGGGCTTCTCCGCGGCGATTCTCGCCAGCTCTGCGGCTTACGCAGTGACATTGGAAGGCGGCGCTGTCGCCGCACCCGATCAATATGGCGCACAGGTTGCCGCCGACATTCTCAAGAAGGGTGGCAACGCGGTGGATGCCGCCGTCGCCACCGCCTTCACCCTCGCCGTGACCTACCCCGAGGCCGGCAACATCGGCGGCGGTGGCTTCATGACCCTGTACATGGACGGCAAGGCGTATTTCCTCGACTACCGCGAAGTGGCGCCCAAGGCTGCCACGCGCAACATGTACCTCGACGACAAGGGCGAGATCATCGAAAACCTCAGCCTGGTAGGCGCCCGTGCGGCGGGCGTACCGGGTACGGTGATGGGTTTGTGGGAGGCGCACAGCAAGTTCGGCAAGCTGCCCTGGTCGGAGCTGCTGACCCCGGCCGTCGGCTATGCGAAGAACGGTTTCAAGGTCGCCGAGAAGCAATACCAGTACCGCGAGGACGCCCAGGGTCTGTTCAAGGACAGCACCAACTTCAACGATTACTTCGGTCACATGAAGGTCGGCGAAACCTTCAAGCAGCCCGAGCTGGCGCAGACCCTGGAGCGCATCGCCGACAAGGGCGTCAGCGAGTTCTACCAGGGCAGGACCGCCGACCTGCTGGTGGCGCAGATGCAGGCCAGCAACGGCCTGATCAGCAAGGAGGACCTCAAGGACTACAAGGCGGTCTGGCGTGAGCCGATGCGCATCGACTGGCGCGGCAACGTGGTGTACACCGCGCCGCTGCCCAGCTCGGGCGGCATAGCGCTGGCCCAGTTGCTGGGCATCAAGGAGCAACGTGCGGCCGACTTCAAGGGCGTCGGGCTGAACTCGGCACGTTATATCCACCTGTTGGCCGAGATCGAGAAGCGGGTATTCGCGGACCGCGCCGACTACCTGGGCGACCCGGCCTTCGCCAAGGTGCCGGTGGCCGAACTGGTGGCGCCGGATTACCTGGCAAAGCGCGCGAAAGAGATCAATCCGACGGCGATTTCCGAAACCGCGAAAGTCCGTCCGGGCCTTGAACCGCACCAGACCACCCACTTCTCCATCGTCGACAAACAGGGCAATGCGGTCAGCAATACCTACACCCTGAACTGGGACTACGGCAGCGGCATGGTGGTCAAGGGCGCGGGCTTCCTGCTCAACGACGAAATGGATGACTTCAGTTCCAAGCCGGGTGTAGCCAATGCCTTCGGCGTGGTGGGTGGCGATGCCAATGCCATCGAGCCGGGCAAGCGCATGTTGTCGTCGATGAGTCCGAGCCTGGTAACCCGCGATGGCCAGGTGACCCTGGTGCTGGGAACGCCGGGTGGCTCGCGGATCTTTACCTCGATCTTCCAGGTGCTGAACAACCTGTATGACTACGACCTGCCGCTGGACAAAGCCGTGGCCGCGCAGCGCGTCCATCACCAGTTGCTGCCCAAGGACACCATTTATTTCGATGCCTATGCGCCGTTGACCGGTGAGGTGGCGCAGGAGCTGAAGAAGATGGGATATACCCTGGAGGATCAGGGCTGGGAGATGGGGGATGTGCAGGCCATCCGGGTCAGTGGCGGCAAGCTGGAAACGGCTTCGGATCCGAGGGGCAGGGGAGTGGGGCAGGTAGTTAAATAAGGTGCCAGGACCCGGAAGACTGCTGTGTTCTTTCGGGCCTCATCGCTGGCAAGCCAGCTCCCACAGGGTTCGCGGCGCTGCAGAACCCTGTGGGAGCTGGCTTGCCAGCGATTGGCCCTTCCGGTCAGACCCGGAAGTGACTGACCATCATCTGCAGCTGATTCCCCAGCCGCGCCAACTCGACACTGGACGCCGCCGTCTCCTCGCTGGCCGAAGCGGTCTGCTCCGACACGTCCCGCACACTCAGGATGCTCCGGCTGATTTCCTCGGCCACCGCGCTCTGCTGCTCGGCTGCCGCAGCGATCTGCTGGTTCATCGACTGGATGTCGGAGACCACGCGGGTGATGCTCTCCAGTGAGGTCCCGGCCTTGCGCGTCAGCTCGACGCTGCTGTCGGTCAGGCTGCGGCTGCCAAGCATGACATTGGCCACCTGCTGGGTGCCGGCCTGCAGGCCGGCCACCAGTTCTTCGATTTCCTCGGTGGATTTCTGCGTGCGCTGCGCCAGCCCGCGTACTTCATCGGCCACCACCGCAAAACCACGTCCGGCTTCGCCGGCACGGGCCGCCTCGATGGCGGCGTTGAGGGCCAGCAGGTTGGTCTGCTCGGCGACCGATTTGATCACGTCCATGACGCTGCCGATCTTCTGGCTTTCCTTCTGCAGCTCGGCCATGGCCTCGGTGGAGCGCTGTACCTCGCCGGCCAGCCTTTCGATCTGGGCAATGGCCTGGCCGACCACGTCGTCACCGGCACGCGCCTGGCGGTCGGCGTCGGTGGCCGCTGCCGAGGCGTGTTCGGCGTTGCGCGCGACTTCCTGCACGGTGGTCGCCATTTCATGCATGGCGGTAGCGACCTGATCGGTCTCGCTCTTCTGGTTGTTGGCGCCGGCACTGGTTTGCTCGGTGACGGCCGACAGCTCTTCGGCAGCGCTGGCGATCTGGGTGACGCCATCGCGGATGCCGCTGATCAACTCGCGCAGGGTGGTGCCCATGCGCTGGATGCCCTGTTGCAGCACGCCCAGCTCGTCGCGACGATTGACCCGCTGTTCGTGGGTCAGGTCGCCGGCGGCGATACGTTCGACCACGGTCATGGTTTCACGCAGCGGGCGGACGATCTGGCGGGTGATGATCAATGCGGCGGCAATGCCGACGATCAGGGCCAGCAGCGTGGCGATCAATTGCAGGGTACGGGCTTCGGCGCTTTCGGCGTCGCGACGTTCGAGCTGGATCTTGTACAGCGCTTCGCTGCGGCTGACGATGTCGTAGCCTTGGGTGGTCATTTCCGCACGGGCGGCGGCGATGTCGGCGATGGCGGCCTTGTAGCGGTTCAAGGCATCGCGATAGCTGACCACGGCAGCCTCGAACTGCTGGATGCGCGCTGCTTCGTTGGGCAGCACCTGGCCCAGCTTGCGCGCATAGTCGAGGGCGTTGTCCAACTGGCGCAGCGCCGTCTGCTCGCTCTGCGTCGAGTTGTCGGCGATGTAGCCGCGCACTTCGAAGCGCACTTGCAGCAACTGCTCCTTGGCGGCGCTGGCCGCGCGGTATTGCTCCAGGCGTGCGGCATCGCTTTCGCCTTGGCCGAGCACATCGCGGTTGATGTTATCGATCAGTTGCAGCGCGGCGGCGGCAGTGGTTTCCAGATCGGTACGGGCCACCGCGCTGGCCTTGTAGGTGGCGCGCATACGGTCGAGGGTGACCTGGTAGGCGGCGATGATCTGCGCCTGCTCGTTCAGCAGCTTGAGGTTTTCCGGGCTCTTGAAGGTCTTCAACAAATGCTGCTGCTGTTGGTTGAAGTCATTGAGCTTGGCCTGCACGTTGTTGGCGGTGGCGTCGTCGCCGTTGGCCAGCATGTACTGCAGGCGCGCGACCCGCAGGTTGGTCAGGTCGCTGTTCAGGCGGGTGATGTCGCTCATCCAGTTGCTGCGCTGGATCAGGCTGCCCAGGCTGCTCCAGCCGGTGAGTGCGAGCAGGGCGGTGAGCACCAGGACCAGGCCGAAACCGAGCCCGAGCTTGAGATTGACACTGATGTTGGCAAACCAACTGTTCATGGGTTCCCTCCAGAAAAGGTGTGATCGGCGGTCGCTGAAAGTTCTTTTTCTTGGAGGCCAGCGTGTGTAGAGGACGCTTTATCGGCGTAAACCCGGCAGGCTGAAACGCTTTTTCAATAAAACCGACGAAAATACTCAACAAGATGTGACAAGCCCCGCAAATGCGGGGCCTGGGGGATGTTCTCTGGATTGGGATTCTTGTGGTGAGGCTTGCGGCCCTATCGCTGGCAAGCCAGCTCCCACAGGGACCGAGTGGACCGCGAACTCAAGAACACCATCACAGCACTTTGGCGGTGAAGGTATCGCACTGGTTGATATCCCCCTTGTCGAACCCCGCCTTGAACCACTTCACCCGTTGCGCCGAGGTTCCGTGGGTGAAGGAGTCCGGTACCACCCGGCCCTGACCCTGCTGCTGCAAACGATCATCACCGATGGCATTGGCCGCGTTCAGGGCCTCTTCGACATCTCCCGGCTCCAGCCAGTTGTGCCGTTGTTGCGCCTGGTAGGCCCAGACCCCGGCAAGGCAGTCGGCCTGCAGTTCCTGGCGTACCAGCAGGCCGCTGGCGCCCTCGACCCGCTGGCCGCTGCGCCGCGCGTCGTTGACCTTGGCCGAGATGCCCAGCAGGGTCTGCACGTGATGGCCGACTTCATGGGCGATCACGTAGGCCTGGGCGAAGTCGCCCGCAGCGGCGAAGCGCTGCTCCATTTCGCGGAAGAAACTCATGTCCAGGTACACCTGCTGGTCTGCCGGGCAGTAGAACGGCCCGGTGGCAGAGGTGGCGAAGCCGCAGGCGGAATTCACCTGGCCGCTGAACAGCACCAGCTTCGGATCCTTGTACTGCCTGTTGGCCTGGGCAAAGATCGCCCGCCAGGTGTCTTCGGTATCACCCAGGATGCTGGCGACGAACTGGCTGCCCTCGTCGTTCGCCGCCGGGCGCGGCGCCGTCTGGGACTGGGTGGGCGCGCCCTGCTGCATCTGCCCGGCCAGTTGCCCCAGGATCTGCATCGGGTCCTGCCCGGTCAGCAGGCCGATCCCGACGATCAGCACCACGGCGCCCAGGGTCAGGCCCTTGCCGCCGCCCATGCGCATGCCGCCCGGACTCTCGCCCCGAGCGTCGACCACGTTGTCGCTGCGTCTGCCTTTTCGCCATTGCATGGGTATTTCTCCACGGGGTGGTGTCGTCGCCCTAAGACTAGTCCAGTCGGGAGACATCAGGTTACACATAACCATCTGGTTATGAGTCAGGTAGGACAATTCAGTTTTCGCCGGGTTCGTCACGAGAGACACTTCGCCGCACCACCTGCCCGTCCTGATCGGGCTCTCCATAAATCCAAGAACAGGAGAACGGCATGTCTGCTACAGACAACAGTCGCTTCGTTATCCGTGATCGAAACTGGCACCCTAAGGCCCTCACCCCCGACTACAAGACTTCCGTCGCCCGTTCGCCACGCCAGGCGCTGGTGAGCATTCCGCAGTCGATCAGCGAGAGCACCGGCCCGGACTTTTCCCACCTGCGCTTCGGCGAACACGACAACGACCTGTTGCTGAACTTCAACAACGGTGGCCTGCCCGTTGGCGAGCGCATCCTGGTCACCGGCCGGGTCTTCGACCAGTACGGCAAGCCGATCCCCAACACCCTGGTTGAGATGTGGCAAGCCAACGCCGGCGGCCGCTATCGCCACAAGAACGACCGCTACCTGGCGCCGCTGGACCCGAATTTCGGTGGCGTCGGCCGTGCCCTGACCGACAGCGAAGGCCGCTACAGCTTCCGTACCATCAAGCCGGGCCCGTACCCATGGCGCAATGGCCCGAACGACTGGCGTCCGGCGCATATCCACTTCTCGATCAGCGGCCCGTCGATCTCGACCCGCCTGATCACCCAGCTGTACTTCGAAGGCGATCCGCTGATCCCGCTGTGCCCGATCGTCAAGAGCATCGCCAATCCGGCGGCGGTCGATTTGCTGATCGCCCGTCTCGACATGAGCAACGCCAACCCGATGGACTGCCTGGCCTACCGCTTCGATATCGTCCTGCGCGGCCAGCGCGCCACTCACTTCGAAAACCGCTGAGGAGCCCCGTCATGCCTATCGAACTGCTGCCGGAAACCCCTTCGCAGACCGCCGGCCCCTACGTCCACATCGGCCTGGCCCTGGAAGCCGCCGGCAACCCGACCCGCGACCAGGAAATCTGGAGCCGGATGGCCAAGGACGGCGCGCCGGGCGAGCATATCCTGGTGTTCGGCAACGTCTATGACGGCAACGGCCACCTGGTGCGCGACTCCTTCGTCGAGTTCTGGCAGGCCGACCACACCGGTGCCTACCAGACCGACTACAACCTGGAGAACGCCTTCAACGGCTTCGGCCGTACCGCCACTACGTTCGACGCCGGCGAATGGACCATGCACACCATCAAGCCGGGCGTGGCGAAGAACGCCGCCGGCGTGCCGATGGCGCCGCATATCAACATCAGCCTGTTCGCCCGCGGCATCAACATCCACCTGCAGACCCGCATCTACTTCGATGACGAGGCCGAGGCCAACGCCAAGGACCCGGTGCTCAACCTGATCGAGCAGCCACAGCGCCGCGAGACCCTGGTGGCCAAGCGCTGCGAAGTGGACGGGAAAACGGCGTATCGCTTCGATATCCGTATCCAGGGTGAAGGGGAGACGGTGTTCTTCGACTTCTGATGCATGGCCTGGGCAGTTGTGTTGCTGCCCAGGGCCTCATCGCTGGCTTGCCAGCGATGAGGCCCTCAGATCTGCTTGCCATTGAAGGCCAGCACCTCCCCCTCCACCACTTCCTGCCGCACGATCAACGGCTCCACCAACGGCCGGCTGGCGAGAAAATGCGCCGTCAGCATATGCGCCTCGAACGCCGCCTCGCTTTCGTACACCTCGTACAGCCAGACCAGGTCCGGATCGCTGTAGTCGCGGATCACATCGAACACCAGGCATCCCGGCTCATCCCTCACCGAACTGGCCGCATTGATCCGCATCGCGTCCATGAAGCGCTCCAGGGTGCCGGGCTGCAGTTGGGTCTTAAGTAGAAGGCTGTACACGTTGAACTCCTTTTTGTCTTATATTTGCGCAAAATTGTATACAAAAATGGAGTCGAAACCATGCCTGCCCGTCCAAGCCGGCTCAACGGCCTGCGCCATCTGGCGATCCTGGTGCCCAATCTCGAAGTCTGCGAGCGTTTCTACGTGGAGGTGCTCGGCATGGAGGTGCTGCATCGCGCCAACGAGGATCTTGTCTACCTCACCTGCGGCAACGATAACCTGTCCCTGGGGCGTGCCTTCGCTCCGAGCAGCGGTGTGCAGGCGGTGGACCACTACGGCTTCGTGGTCGACAGCCTCGACGAATTGCACGCCTGGCATGCCTATCTGAAGGAATGCGGGGTAACCCTGCTGGACACGCCGTTCGCCCACGGCGACGGGACCTGGAGCTTCCACCTGCTGGACCCTGCGGGGAACAAGGTCCAGCCGATCTATCACCCGGCGATATCCGGCCAGCGCTTCACCTGATCACTCGTAGTCGGTGACGCCGGCGATATGGCGGGCGGCGATATAGCCGAAAGTCAGTGCCGGCCCGAGGTTGATCCCGCCCGCCGGGTAGTGGCCGCCCATGATGCTGGCCATGTCGCAGCCCGCCGCATACAGGCCGGGGATCGGTTGCCGGTCGCCATCCAGCACCTGGGCGTGCTCGTTGGTGCGCAGCCCGGCGAAGGTGCCGAAGCAGCCGGCTTCGACCTTCACGGCATAGAACGGCCCCTGCTCGATGGGTGCCACGCAGGGGTTCGGTCCGTGCAGCGCATCGCCCTGCTTGCGGTTGTACAGGGTGCTGCCACGGCCGAACTGCGGGTCCTCGCCGAGGCGGGCGTGGTGGTTGTACTCGGTCACGGTGTCGATCAGCCCGCGTGCGTCGATGCCGCACTGGTTGGCTAGCTCCTGGAGGCTGTCGGCGCGCTTGAGATAACCGCTGCGCACCAGCGGCGTTGTGGGCAGCGGGAAGGGGCGGGCGATGCCCAGGCCATAGCGGCGCTGGAAGGTGTGGTCGCAGATCAGCCACGACTCGACCTTCTCACCCGGTGCTGCCGCGACCATCGCACTGACGTAGTCGTAGTAGCCGCCGGCCTCGTTGACGAAGCGCCGGCCGTTGCTCAGCACGCCGATGATCCCCGGTTTGCCGCGCTCGATGATGTGCGGGAAGTGGCCGCTGCTGCCGTCGCTGTACGGGACCCTGGACACCGGCGCCCAGGCTACCGGGCTGTAAAGGTCGTCGGCGACCTTGCCACCCGCGCTTTCGCCCAGGCGCAGGCCGTCGCCATTGGCCGAGAGCGGCGGCAGGGCCAAGTGCTCGTGACCGGTGGGCGTGCGCGGGAACATCGCCTTGCGCCGCTCGATATCGTTGGGGAAACCACCCGCCGCCAGCACCACGGCGCGGGCCTTGATGGTCACTTCGCCCTTGACCGTGTGCACCACGGCGCCGCTCACCTTGCCGTCCTCACGCAGCAGGCGACGGGCCGGAGCAGATTCCCAGAGCAACACGCCCAGGTCCTCGGCGGACTTCGCCAGCCGCGCCACCAAGGCCACGCCATTGACCAGATGCAAGGCGCGGCCGTGGGTCGCCAGGCCGATCAGGTGGCGGGTGACACGTTTGCCCACATGCAGTACCGAGCGCCACGAGCGGGTCAGAGTGAGGAAGGCCGTGAGGTCCTTGCCGGCCATGATCGGCATGCCCCAGAACGCGGTTTCGCGCAGGGTGCGGCGCAGGCGCTTGAGCAGCTTGCCGGTTTCGCGAGCGTCATAGGGCGCGGCGATCACCGAGCGGCCGCCGGTGCCGGCGCCGGGGGTGTCGCCATGGATATCGGCGATGCCGTTGCCATCGGCGAACTGCAGGCGGGTGTGCTTTTCGAAAAAGCCGACCATGTGTGGCGCGGCGTCGAGAAAGGCGTCGATCAACGGCGCGTTGAAGCGCTCGCCCAACTCGTGTTCCAGGTAGGTGCGCGGCGCCGAACGGTCCTCGACGATACCGGCGCGCCGGGCCAGCGGATTACACGGTACCCAGGCCCAGCCGCCGGACCATGCGGTGGCGCCGCCGAACACCGGGTCCTTCTCGACCACGATGACCTTCTGCCCGTGCCACGCGGCGGTAACCGCGGCACTCAGGCCGGCGGCGCCGGAACCTATCACCAGAACATCGCACGCAACGGTACGGGATGGGGTGGGCAGAGCTGTCATGAACAATCCTCGGGATGTTATTTTTGGAACTTGATTCCATAATCGCTAATGACGCGGACGGTGCCAAGCCTCCGCTATCGAAGTTGGGCGAAGATCGAACAGTGGTTTGCGCTTTGTCCGGCGCTCTTTAGAATTCGCCCCACATTTCCAAGGACCGTGACCATGGCCGGCAGTCAGATCGAACGCGCGTTGAGCCTTATCGAAAGCCTTACCAGCGAGCCTCGCGGGCTGCCGATGCAGACGCTGGCCGAGCAGCTCGACATTCCGAAAAGCGCGACCCACCGCATGCTCGCCGAGCTGATCCGGCTGGGCTACGTGCGGCAGAATCCGGAGAACAGCCGCTACCTGCTCAGCACCCGGCTGGTTGCCATGGGCTTTCGCTACCTCGCCAACAGCGGCGCGGACATCGTCCAGCCGATCCTTGACGATCTGGCGCGCAAGAGCGGCGAGCTGGTGCGCCTCGGGGTGATCGAAGGCGAGCGCCAGACCTGGATCGCCAAGTCCCAGGGCGCGCGCTCGGGGCTCAAGTACGATCCGGACATGGGCCGGGATGCACCGTTGTTCTACAGCGCCTCGGGGCATGCCTGGCTGGCCAGCCTGAGCGATGCCCAGGCCCTGCTGCTAGTGGAGCGCCAGGGCGTGGGCCCGGCCGAGGAATTCGGGCCGAACGCACCCAAATCCAATGCCGAATTGCTGGAGCGCCTGCGCCTTGCCAGGGAGCGTGGCTACGCCTGGGTGGTGGAGAGCTCGGCGGTAGGCATGTCGGCGCTGGCGGCGGTGGTGGCGGATCCCCGGGATGGCCGGGCGGTCGGGGTGGTCAGCATTGCCGGGCCTACGGCGCGGATGAGCGAGGCGCGGATGCATGAACTGGCGCCTTATCTGCTGGAAACCGTTGAGGAGCTGGCGGCGGCGAGTCCGGCATCCGAGTTGTTCAGCTAATTTTGCTTTGATCTCTCGGGCCTCATCGCTGGCAAGCCAGCTCCCACAGGGATCGGGTGCACCGCAAAACCTGTGGGAGCTGGCTTGCCAGCGATAGGGCCCTCACATCCAGCACATCATTTTCAGAAACCCATCGATACCAGGGGTCTCCCCGTTTTTTCTGCTTGCAATGAATCTCCCACAGGGATCGAGTGCACCGCAAAACCTGTGGGAGCTGGCTTGCCAGCGATAGGGCCCTCAAAACCAGTACACCATTTTCAGAAACCCATCGATGCCAGGGTCTCCCTGTTTTTCTGCTTGCAATGAATCTGGAACCAAGTTCTAAATAATTGCGTCAGAACAACAACCCCAAGAGACCCCCGCGAAAATGAGCCAACGAATCTTCTCCCTGGCCGCCCTGACCGTGCTCGAGCTGTCCCCGCCGGACATGGTCGAGGTCGCTGCCCGGGCCGGCTACAGCCATGTCGGCCTGCGCCTGGAACCGGCCACCGCCGAAGAACATCACTTTCCCCTGGTCGGCGATGCCGGCCTGCGCCGCCAGACCGCCGAGCGCCTGCGCGACACCGGCATCAAGGTGCTCGATATCGAGATCCTCCGGCTCAAGCCGGAAACCCGCGTCGACGATTTCGATGCCCTGCTGGCCGTTGGCGCAGGGTTCGGCGCCACCGAGTTGCTGGTGGCCGGCAACGACCCCGACCAGGCCCGGTTGACCGACAACTTCGCCGCGCTCTGCGACCTCGCCGCGAAGTACGGCATCTACCCGCACCTGGAGTTCATGCCCTGGACCGACTGCAGGAACCTCACCCAGGCCTGGGATATCGTCAGCGCCGCCAACCGCGAAAATGCCTGCGTGCTGGTCGATGCCTTCCACTTCGACCGCTCCGCCTCGCGCCTGGACGACCTGCGCCGGATTCCGGCCTCGCGCATGCGCTATCTGCAATTGTGCGACGTTGCCGGGCCGCGTCCCGACGATATGGCCGAGATCCTGCGCCAGGCACGCAACGAGCGGCGGTTCCCCGGCGACGGCGACTGTGACCTGCGCGGCCTGCTCGCCAGCGTTTCGCCCGATATGCCACTGAGCCTGGAAATCCCCACCCGGCAGTTGCTGGAGCAGGGCGTGTCCGCGTTGCAGCGGGCGCAATGGGCGCTGGACAAGGCCCGTTCCGTACTGAGCCCCCTTTAAGGCCCCGAGCCCAACGTCCCGAGTCGCGCCCATGCCCTCTGTCAGTCAACCGTTCAAAGGCATTCTCCTGGTCGTCCTGGCGACCTTCCTGTTTTCCAGCCACGACGCCATGTCGAAGTACCTGTCGGGTTTCTATCCGATCGTCTGGGTGGTCTGGGCGCGCTATTTGGTTCACACCTTGCTGATGCTTGGCATCTTCCTGCCCCAGGCCGGCCTGCGCGGGCTGTATACGCGCAGGCCCGGCCTGCAGGCGGCGCGGGCCCTGTGCCTGCTCGGCTGCAGCCTGTTGTTCACCAAGGCCTTGCAATACCTGCCGCTGGCCGAGGCGACCGCAGTCAACTTCCTTGCCCCGCTGATGGTGACGGCGCTGTCGGTGCCGTTGCTCAAGGAGTCGGTGAGCAAGGGGCAGTGGGTCGCGGTATTGGCGAGCTTCGTCGGGGTGCTGATCATCGTCCATCCGGGCGGGGCGCTATTCACCCCGGCAGTGCTGTTGCCCTTCGGCTCGGCAACCTGTTTCTGCTTCTACCAGATCCTCACCCGCAAGCTGAGCCAGGTGGACAGCCCGACCGCCACCAACTTCTTCACCGGGCTGTTCAACACCCTGGTGATGAGCGCCCTGGTGCCGTTGTTCTGGATCGTGCCAAGCCTGACCCACGGCCTCATGACCTTGGCCTTGGGTACCTTCGGCATGCTCGCCCATCTGTTCCTGACCCAGGCCTTCCGCCATGCGCCGCCGGCCATGCTGGCGCCGTTCAGCTATTGCCAGATTGTCTTCGCGGGGTTGATGGGCATCGTGCTGTTCGGCCAGAGCCCGGACCGCTGGGGCGTGATCGGCATTGCCATCGTCTGCCTCAGCGGCCTCGCCGCAGCCTGGCTGCAAAGGCGCCGCTGAAACGCAAGCGGGGCCTGTCCACCGAAGGACAGGCCCCGCCCGGGGTTACGCAGGGTGGGTCAGTCTTCGACCTTCGGGACCTTGCGCGGCGCCATGAAGTACATCCAGGTCAGGGCGATGAAGTACATCGTCGGGATCATGGTGAACAGCACGGCATAGTTGTTGTTGGTGGTGGTCAGCACGTAGCCGACGATCTGGGTCATGAACATGCCGCCGATGGCCGCGCACATCCCACCGAAGCCGAACACGGTGCTCATCATGTGCTTGGGCGTGTAGTCCATCACCAGGCTCCAGATGTTGGCGGTCCAGGCCTGGTGCGCAGCGATGGCCAGGGAGATCGCGATGACCGCGACCCACAAGCTGCTGGCGCCAGCGGCGAAGATCACGCCGATGATGGTGGCGGCGAAGATCAGCATCGACAGCAGGCGCGCCTTGACCGGGGCCATACCGCGGCCGATGAGGAACGAGGACAGGATGCCGCCACCGACGCTGCCGAAGTCGGCGCTGAGGTAGATGACGATCAGTGGGATACCCATCTGGGTAACGCTGATGCCCAGGCTGTATTGCTGGTTCAGGAACGGTGGCAGCCAGTACAGGTAGAACCAGAACACCGGCGCGGTGATCGAGTAGGCCAGGGCGAAGGCCCAGGTGCCGCGCATGCGCAGGATCCGCGAGAACGGCACGCCTTTCTGCTCGGGTTCGGCTTCGCCCATTACGTAGGCACGTTCGGCGTCGGTCACGGTTGGGTGGTCTTCAGGGTTGAAGTACTTCAGGCCCCAGAAGATCACCCAGACCAGGCCCAGCGCGCCCATGGCCATGAACGCGGCCTGCCAGCCCCACACGGTGAGGATCAGCGGCAGCAGCATCGGGGTGAACATGGCACCGACGTTGGTGCCGGCGTTGAAGATGCCGGTCGCCACGGCGCGCTCGCCGGCGGGGAACCACAGGCGGGTGGTCTTGACGCAGGCCGGGTAGTTGGCGGCTTCGGTCAGGCCGAGGACGAAGCGGCAGACCATGAAGCCGACCGCCGAGGTGGCCAGGCCGTGGGCACCGGTTGCCAGGCTCCAGAGCAGCACGGCGCAGAAGAACACGCGCTTCACACCGACCCGGTCGATCAGCCGGCCTTGCAGGACGAAGCCGATCGCGTAGCCGACCTGGAACCAGAAGTTGATGTTGGCGTAGTCCATCGCCGTCCAGCTCATCTCCTTGGCCAGGATGGGCTGCATCACGCCGAGGGCGGCACGGTCGATGTAGTTGAGGGTCGTGGCGAAGAAGACCAAGGCCAGCATGACCCAGCGGGTCTTGCCGACGGCCATGGCGCCGCGGATCTTGTCGCCGATACCGGCGTGCGGGTTGCTGCTCAGCGTCTGAGCAACGGGAGTGCTGGAGCTGTGGATCATCGTGGGTTACCCGTATTTTTATGTTTATGGGTCAAGCCTGGGTGACGCAAGAAAAGCGGGCATTACAGGTTATTTGGCAGGATCGGCGCCGCAGTTTGGCCGAGTAGCCTGCTTCATGGTTGGAAATGGTGCGCCACTGCTCAAAAAAGGGTCAATTCGTCTCAACGCATTTCGGGCGATAATCGCACACAAAACTAACCAGTTCGTACCTTTTTCTTGAGCGGATTTTGGCCCCGGCCAATAATTCTTCATAGTTTGGGCACTGCCTGCCCGTAGGAGACTGAAGATGCAGCGTTCGATTGCCACCGTGTCCCTGAGCGGCACCCTGCCGGAAAAGCTCGAAGCCATAGCCGCTGCGGGTTTCGACGGTGTCGAGATTTTTGAAAACGACCTGCTCTACTACGACGGCAGCCCCCGTGAAATCCGCCAGCGCTGCGCCGACCTGGGCCTGGATATCACCCTTTTCCAGCCATTTCGCGACTTCGAAGGCTGCCGCCGCGACCGTCTGGCCCGCAACCTCGACCGCGCCGAGCGCAAGTTCGACCTGATGCAGGAACTGGGCACCGATTTGGTGCTGGTATGCAGCAACGTCGCCGCCGATGCCCTCGGCGAAAAACAGATTCTCGTCGATGACCTCGGCCTGCTGGCCGAGCGTGCCGGCGCGCGCAACCTGCGCATTGGCTACGAAGCGCTGGCCTGGGGGCGGCACGTCAACCAGTGGCAGCAGGTCTGGGACATCGTTCGCGAGGCGAACCACCCGGCGCTGGGCATGATCCTCGACAGCTTCCACACCTACTCGATCAAGGGCGACCCGAGCGGTATCGCCGACGTCCCGGGCGACAAGATCTTCTTCGTGCAGATGGCCGACGCGCCGATCCTGGCCATGGACGTACTGGAGTGGAGCCGGCATTTCCGCTGCTTCCCGGGCCAGGGCGAGTTCGACCTGCCAGCGTTCCTTGCGCCGATCCTCAAGGCCGGTTATCGCGGCCCGTTGTCCCTGGAAATCTTCAACGACGGCTTCCGCGCCGCGCCGCCGCGGGCCAACGCGGCCGACGGCCTGCGTTCGCTGCTGTACCTCGAGGAGAAGACCCGCGAGCGCCTGCTGCAGACCGCCCCAGCGGTAGCCGCCGAGCCGGACCTGCTGTTCGCCCCGCCAGCGGCGGATACCTATGACGGTGTCGAACTCCTTGAGTTTGCGGTGGACGATGCTTCCGGTGCCAAGCTCGGTGGCTGGCTGGAAGGCCTCGGTTTCGCCAAGGTCGGCCAGCACCGCTCGAAGAATGTCAGCCTGCTGCGCCAGGGCGACATCAACCTGATCCTCAACGCCGAGCCGTATTCCTTCGCTCACAACTTCTTCGAAAGCCACGGCCCGTCGCTATGCGCCACCGCCGTGCGGGTCAAGGACAGCGCCAGGGCCCTGGCCCGTGCCGTGGGTTATCACGGCCAGCCCTACCGTGGCTTGGTCGGTCCCAACGAACGCGAACTGGCGGCGGTACGTGCGCCGGACGGCAGCCTGATCTACCTGGTGGACCAGGGCGCCGATGGCCAGACCATCTACGACACCGACTTCAGCCTCAGCGGCGGGGTCGCGGACAACGGCCTCGGCCTGACCCGCATCGACCACATGGCCATGGCCCTGCCGGCCGACGGCCTGGACACCTGGGTGCTGTTCTACAAGAGCCTGCTGGACTTCAAGGCCGACGACGAAGTGGTGCTCCCGGACCCTTACGGCCTGGTGAAGAGTCGCGCGCTGCGCAGCCAGTGCAGCAGTATCCGCTTGCCGCTGAACATCTCGGAGAACCGCAACACCGCGATTTCCCACGCGCTGTCCCACTATCGCGGTTCGGGCGTGCATCACATCGCCTTCGATTGCGAGGACATCTTCACCGCCGTGAAAAAGGCCAAGGAGTCTGGCGTGGCATTGCTGGACATCCCGCTGAACTACTACGACGACCTCGCGGCGCGCTTCGACTTCGATGACGAGTTCCTCAGCGAGCTGGCTTACTACAACGTGCTGTACGACCGTGACGCCAATGGCGGCGAGCTGTTTCACGTGTACACCGAGCCGTTCGAGGATCGCTTCTTCTTCGAGGTGATCCAGCGGCGCAATGGCTATGCCGGGTATGGTGCGGCGAACGTGGCGGTGAGGCTGGCAGCGATGGCCAAGGCGCGTAGTGGTGGGTTGCGCCACGCCAAGTTGTAAGGCTTGATGGCCTCATCGCTGGCAAGCCAGCTCCCACAGGGTTTGTGGGAGCTGGCTTGCCAGCGATGAGGCCGTCAGCAGCACCCACAATGATCGGGGTAAATCCCCCTACAACCCCAAGGCTTTCTTCTGGTGCAACCCGGGCCCATAATTGCGCCGTTAATCGAAGGCCACGAGTCCCGTATGACGACTACCCCTGCACTTGCCGAGGCGACGGACAGCACTCCGCGCAAAGGTCGCAAGAACAATCCGGAAAAAACCCGCGAGAACATTCTCCAGGCGGCGATCACCGAGTTCGTCCACCAGGGGCTGGCCGGTGCCCGGGTGGACGCCATCGCCGAGCGTACCCAGACCTCCAAGCGGATGATCTACTACTACTTCAACAGCAAGGAGCAGTTGTACGTCGAGGTGCTGGAAAAGCTCTATGGCGATATCCGCAGCACTGAAAGCAACCTGCACCTGGACGAGCTGGAGCCGCGTACCGGCATCCGCCGGCTGATCGAGTTCACCTTCGACCACCATGACCGCAACGTCGATTTCGTGCGTATCGTGTGCAACGAGAACATGCACCACGGCGAATACGTGAAGCAGTCCACGGCCATCCGTTCGATGAACAATACGGTGCTGCGGGCGCTGGACGAGATCCTGCGGCGGGGCGCGGACCAAGGGCTGTTCCGCAAGGGCCTGGATGCACTGGACGTGCACCTGCTGATCAGCTCGTTCTGTTTCTACCGGGTGTCCAACCGCCACACCTTCGGCGAAATCTTCCAGATCGATTTCGAGGACCAGGCCATCAAGGCCCGGCACAAGGAAATGATCTGCGAGTCGGTGCTGCGTTACCTGCAGGCTTGAGAAACACCGCAGGATTGTCCTGCGGTGTCGCTGTCTTCAGTTGCCCAGGCTGTGGAAGTGCTTGGTCATGCGCTGCGGATCGGGGGTAATGCCGGTGAACAGCTCGAACGCCTTGACCGCCTGGTACACCGCCATGGTGGCGCCGTTCAGGGTGCGGCAGCCCAGGGCCCGGGCTTCCTTGAGCAGTTCGGTTTCCAGCGGGAAATAGACGATCTCCGCCACCCACAAATCTGCCCGCAACAATGTCTTTGGCACCGGCATGCCCGGCAGCTTGGCCATGCCCATGGGCGTCGTGTTGACCAGGCCGCAGGCGCTGTTCATCGCGCTGTCGAGGTCATGGCCGACCCTGGCCCGGGTGCCGACGAAGTGCTGGTTGAGGTTATCCACGAGGGCCTGGGCCCGTTCGCTTTCCACATCGAAAATGGTCAGCTGTTCCACGCCCTCGCTGAGCAGGGCATGAGCGACGGCGGCACCTGCGCCACCGGCTCCCATCTGCACTACGCGCTGCCGTGAAACGTCGGTCAGGCCGCGACGGAAACCTTCGGCAAAGCCGAGGCAGTCGGTGTTATGACCGATGCGCCGGCCGTCCTTGAGCACCACGGTATTGACTGCGCCGATGCCACGGGCTTCCGGCGAAAGGTCATCCAGCAGCGGCAGGATCGCCTGTTTGCACGGGAAGGTAATGTTCAGGCCGGTGTAGCCCATGTATTGGGCGGCGGTCAGGAGTTCTTCGAGGGCAGTGCTGTCGAGCTTCAACTGGTCGAGGTCGATCAGGCGGTAAAGGTAGGTCAGGCCCTGGGCGGCGCCTTCGTGCTCGTGCAGCGCAGGGGTGCGCGAGGCCTGGATGCCCGCGCCGATCAGGCCGGCGAGAATGCCGGGCGGTTTGGCCAGATTCATCGGTAAGACTCCGTTGTTGTTCTTGGCGATTGGAAAAGGAGTTCCGACAAAATGTACCGTTTGGTTAACAGGAATCAACCGGCTGCCGCGTTTAGTGTTCGCTGATCGAACAGGCTCGTGCTAAACCTTGTGCTTCGAACATGGAGGAGGGGCGTACATGACAGTAGCGATGGACGTAACCCGGCAGCCGACCTGGCCCGGGCTGGCCAACCTGAGCCAGTCGATTCTTGCCGCGCTGGGCGGCGTGGGCTTTCGCAATGCCTTCGAGCTGGCACCGTCGTCGGCGACCTGCCTGTTGCTGATCGACGGGCTTGGACATGCCTTGCTGCAGGAACATGCACAGCAGGCGCCTTTCCTGGCGGCCCTGGCGAAACCTGGGGGCGTGTTTCGCGTGGGCTTTCCGGCGACCACGGCGGCGAGCCTGGCAACGCTGTCCTCGGGCATGGCCAGCGGGGTGCACGGCATCGTCGGTTGCACCTTTGCCCTCGATGCCGACAGTGAATTCTCGCCGCTGACCTGGACCTGTTCGCCCTTCTCCGAAGAAAAGCTAGCAACCCTGGCCCCGCCACCGGAGCGCTTCATCGTGCCGCAAACCGCTTGGGAACAGGCCAGCGAGCAGGGCCTGCGAATCAGCACGGTGATGCCGGCGCGCTATGCCGACTCGCCCTATACCCGGGCCGTCTACCGCGGTTCGCAGATTCTCGGGGCGCCGTCCCTTGATGCTTATCCGCTGCTGGTGCGCCAAGCGCTGACTGTCGACGCTGCGGCCTATTGCTTTGCCTACTTCGCCGACCTGGACTTCGCCGGCCATCTGTTCGGCCCCGGCTCCGAAGCCTGGCTGGAACAGTTGCGCAGCGCCGACCGGCTGGCCCAGGCGATCTTCCGGCAACTGCCGCAGGGCGCGCGGCTGCTGGTCAGCGCCGACCACGGCATGCTCGGCCTGGACAGCGCCGAGGTGGTGGATTTCGACCTTGAGTACGGGTTGCAGGAGGATGTGCTGGCGATCGCCGGGGATATCCGCGCGCGGCATGTCTATATCGATGCTGCGCGGCACGACCGGGTGCTGGAACGCTGGCGGGACCGGCTTGGCGACAATTACACGGTGCTGAGCAAGGCCAATGCGATCGCCGGCGGATTGTTCGGCGATGTGATGCTGAGCCAGGCGGAAGGGCGGATCGGCGACCTGATCGTGGTGCCGAATGCTGGCGGGGGGATCATTCGCAGCGTAGTGGAGCCGGCGGCGAGTCGCTGGCAGGGGCATCATGGGGCGTTGGCCGATGCCGACCAGGTGGTGCCGTTGTTGATGTGTTGACTGTCAGGGCCTCATCGCTGGCAAGCCAGCTCCCACAGTGTCCGCGGTGATCATAAAATCACTCCCACAGGTTTGGCGGTGCACGCGATCCCTGTGGGAGCTGGCTTGCCAGCGATGAGGCCCAAGAGATCAGCGCCGAACCAGCAGAACCCCACTCTCCATATGGTGGGTATACGGGAACTGGTCGAACAAGGCGCAGCGCTCCACCCGGTGGGTGTCATGCAACTGTGCGATGTTCGCCGCCAGTGTCTCCGGATTGCAGGAGATGTACAGGATATTGTCGAAACGCCGGGTCAGCTCGCAGGTGTCCGGGTCCATCCCGGCCCGCGGCGGATCGACGAACACGCTGCCGAACGCGTAGCTCTTCAGGTCGATCCCTTCCAGCCGGCGGAACGCCCGCACTTCGTTCAGCGCTTCGGTCAGTTCTTCCGCCGACAGCCGCACCAGGCGCACGTTTTCCACCGCGTTGTCATCGAGGTTGTGCAGCGCGGCATTCACCGAGGTCTTGCTGATTTCGGTGGCCAGCACCTTGCGCACCCGGGTTGCCAGCGGCAGGGTGAAGTTGCCGTTTCCGCAATATAGCTCCAGCAGGTCGTCCTGGCGCTGGCCCAAGGCTTCATAAGCCCAGCCGAGCATCTTCTGGTTGACCTGGCCGTTGGGCTGGGTGAAGGCCCCTTCCGGCTGGCGATAGCGGAAGGTGCGGCCCGCGACCTGCAGTTCCTCTACCGCGTAATCCCGGCCGATCACCAGGCGTTTGCCCTTGGAGCGACCGATGATGCTCGCACCCAGCTCGGCGGACAGTTGCCGCGCCTCGGCTTCCCACTGCTCGTCCAGCGGACGGTGGTAGCACAGGGTGATCATCGCATCGCCGGCCAGGGTGGTGAGGAACTCCACCTGGAACAGCCGGTTGCTCAGCGCTTCGCTGGCCTGCCAGGCGCTTTTCAGGCGCGGCATCAGTTCATTGATGCGCTGGCTGGCGATGGGGAAATCCTCGATCAGGATCGGCGTATGCTTCTCGCCCGGGGCGAACATCGCGTAGTGGCGCTGGCCATCCTGGCGCCACAGGCGGAACTCGGCACGCAGGCGATAGTGCTCGCGGGGCGAGTCGAAGACGGCCGGCTGCGGCGCATCGAACGGCGCCAGCAGCGCACGCAGGCGTTCTACCTTGGCCGCGAGCTGCTGGTCGTAAGTGGAGGGGTCGAAGACAGCACTCATGCGTTGAACCAGCCCAGCTTGATGACGAACAGGATGGAGAGGATGACCAGCGCCGGGTTGAGGTCCTGGCGGCGGCCGGACAGCAGCTTGATGGCGGTCCAGGAAATGAAGCCGAAGGCGATGCCGTTGGCGATCGAGTAGGTCAGCGGCATGGCCAGTGCGGTGATCATTACCGGAGCGGCTTCGGTGATGTCTTCCCAGTCGATTTCCGCCAGGCCCGAGGCCATCAGCACGGCGACGAACAGCAGCGCCGGGGCGGTGGCGAAGGCCGGCACGCTACCGGCCAGCGGGGCGAAGAACAGCGCCAGGAGGAACAGGATGGCGACGACGATGGCGGTCAGGCCGGTGCGGCCGCCGGCGCTGACGCCCGCTGCCGATTCGATGTAGCTGGTGGTGGTCGAGGTACCCAGCAGCGAACCGGCCATGGCCGCGGTGCTGTCGGCGATCAGGGCGCGGCCCATCTTCGGCATATGGCCGTCCTTGCGCATCAGGCCGGCGCGCTTGGCGACGCCGATCAGGGTGCCGGAGTTGTCGAACAGGTCGACGAACAGGAAGGCGAAGATCACGCTGACCAGGCCGACGTCCAGGGCGCCCTTGATGTCCAGTTGCAGGAAGGTCGGGGCCAGCGATGGCGGCATCGACACCACGCCGCCGAACGGGGTGACACCCAGGGCGATGGAGGCGATGGTGACAGCGAGGATGCCGATCAGCACGGCGCCGCGGACCTTCATGGCTTCCAGGGCAACGATCAGGAAGAAGCCCAGGGTAGCGAGGATCGGTGCCGGTTGCTTGAGGTCGCCCAGGCCCACCAGGGTGGCCGGGTTATCGACGACGATACCGGCGTTATGCAGCGCGATCAGCGCAAGGAACAGGCCGATGCCGGCGGCGATGGCCGAGCGCAGCGGCAGCGGGATGCTGTTCACGATCCATTCGCGGATACGGAAGATCGACAGCAGGAAGAACAGCACCGCCGAGATGAACACTGCGCCCAGGGCCACCTGCCAGGTGTGGCCCATGTGCAGGACCACGGTATAGGTGAAGAAGGCGTTCAGGCCCATGCCCGGGGCCAGGGCGATCGGGTAGTTGGCGATGATGCCCATGGTGGTGGAGCCGATGGCCGCAGCCAGGCAGGTCGCGACGAACAACGCGCCCTTGTCCATGCCGGTCTCGCCGAGGATGCTCGGGTTGACGAATAGAATGTAGGCCATGGCCAGGAATGTGGTCACGCCCGCCAGGATCTCGGTCCGCACATTCGTATTGTGGGCTTTCAGTTGAAACAGCCTTTCCAGCATGTCCTGCTCCCCGTGGCGCGATCGGCGCCAAAAATTGTCGACCCGGTCAGGAAAGCACAAAGCGTACCGCATTGGTGCTGTTTCGACCGGGCCGGAAAAAAGCCGCGCATGATACCAGCATGGCTGGCCGAGGGTAATGCGTCCAACAGGAAGGACAGGAGAGAACACCTTGGCCCCTGTGGGAGCTGGCTTGCCAGCGATGAGGCCCGGGCTGACAACATCTTTGCCCCTGCCGGCCCTATCGCTGGCAAGCCAGCTCCCACAGGTTTTGCAGGGTTCTGAAGTCAGTTGTCCGACCGCCGGCTATGCATATGATCCCGCCCCGCCAGCGTCGGGAACAGCTTGATCCATACCCCGGTCACCACCAGCGTGCCGACGCCGCCCAGCACCACCGCCGGTACCGTGCCGAACCAGTGTGCGGTCACGCCGGACTCGAATTCGCCCAGTTGGTTCGAGGCACCAATGAACAAACCGTTCACGGCGCTGACCCGGCCGCGCATCTCGTCCGGCGTCTCCAGTTGCACGAAGGCGCCGCGGATCACCATGCTGATCATGTCCGCCGCACCCAGCACGGCCAGCACCGCCAGCGAGAACCAGAACGAGGTGGACAGGCCGAAGGCGATGGTCGCCACGCCAAACACCCCGACCGCCGTGAACATCACCCGGCCCACTTTGCGTTCCACGGGGAAGCGCGCCAGCCACAGCGACATCAGCAGCGCCCCCACCGCCGGTGCCGAGCGCAGCAGGCCCAGGCCCCAGGGGCCGGTGAGCAGGATGTCCTTGGCGAATACCGGCAACAGCGCGGTAGCGCCGCCCAGCAGTACGGCGAACAGGTCCAGGGAGATCGCCCCGAGGATGTCCGGGCGGCTGCGGATAAAGCGGATCCCCGCCAGCAGCGACTCGATGCTGGCGCGCCCCTGGGCCAGCGGGACCTGGCGCGAGGCCAGGCTCAAGGTCAGGCAGCAGGCGATCACGTAGAGGCAGACGGTCGGCCCGTAGACCCAGACGCTGCCGAAGGCATACAGGAACCCGCCCAGCGCCGGGGCGACGATGGTTGCCGATTGCATGGCCGAAGCCGACGCCGCGACTGCCCGGGGGAACAGGCCTGGCGGGACGACGTTGGGCAGCAGCGCCTGGGTCGCGGGCATCTCGAAGGAGCGGGCGGCGCCAAGGAGGAAGGCGAGGATGAAGATCAGCTCGCGGGTCACCGAGCCGGTGCTGCTGGCCAGCGCCAGCGACAGGGCGATCAGCGCCTGCAGGCTCTGGCACAGCGCGGCCACGCGGCGCCGGTCGTAGCGGTCGGCAACATGCCCGGTGTGCAGCATGAACAGCACCCGCGGGGCGAACTCCACCAGGCCGACCAGCCCCAGGTCGAGCACGTTGCCGGTCAATTGGTAAAGGTGCCAGCCGATGGCCACGGTGAGCATCTGGAAACCGCTGGCGGTAAACACCCGGGCCAGCCAGAAGGACAGGAACGGACGGTGATGACGCAACAACAACGGAGCCTGATCGGACATCGAGCGCGGGGTCTTTATCGGGGAAGGGGTGTTGCAGCGTAACACCAGGCTGTAACAAAAGGTTGCATGAAGCGGCAAAACCCGTGCGGTCAGCGCACCGATCCGTCCTTCGGTAAAGAGGGTGAGGCAACCGGTCACGCGGCAAACGACCACACAACCCTGCGGGGCTTTCGGGACTATCCTTTTCTCCTGACGTTGATCTGTATCAATACTTGTATCTGCAACGATTGATCAGCGGCGCCGGGCCATTCAGGCCGCCAATCCCTGCGGTGGGAAATTAATCAGAACAAATCCAGCCGAGTGCACTCCACCACCAAGGGGGCAAGTTGACGTCAAGGCAACGGACCCTGACGCCGGTTTACCTGACAGAGGAAGCACCATGTTCGGATCAGAGGCTCTCGATCTCGCCCGAATGCAGTTTGCGTTCACCGTGTCCTTTCACATTCTTTTCCCTGCCATCACCATCGGGCTGGCCAGCTACCTGGCGGTGCTCGAAGGCCTATGGCTGAAAACCAACGAAGCGGTATACCGCGACCTTTACCATTTCTGGTCGAAGATCTTTGCCGTCAACTTTGGCATGGGCGTGGTCTCCGGGCTGGTCATGGCCTACCAGTTCGGCACCAACTGGAGCCGCTTTTCCGACTTCGCCGGCGCGGTGACCGGCCCCTTGCTGACCTACGAGGTGCTGACCGCGTTCTTCCTCGAAGCCGGCTTCCTCGGTGTCATGCTCTTCGGCTGGAACCGCGTGGGCCGCGGCCTGCATTTCTTCTCCACGGTGATGGTGGCCCTCGGCACCCTGGTCTCGACCTTCTGGATCCTTGCGTCCAACAGCTGGATGCACACGCCCCAGGGGTACGAGATCGTCGACGGCCGGGTGATCCCGGTGGACTGGCTGGCGGTGATCTTCAACCCGTCCTTCCCGTTCCGCCTGATGCACATGGCCACTGCCGCCTTCGTCGCCACCGCTTTCTTCGTCGGCGCCTCGGCGGCCTGGCACCTGCTGCGTGGCCGCGATAACCCGGCGATCCGCAAGATGCTGTCGATGGCCATGTGGATGGCCCTGATCGTTGCGCCGATCCAGGCGGTGATCGGCGACTTCCACGGCCTCAACACCCTCAAGCACCAGCCGGTGAAAATCGCCGCCATCGAAGGCCATTGGGAAAACGTCGGTGATGAACCGACCCCGCTGATTCTCTTCGGCATTCCCGACATGCAGGCCGAAACCACCCGCTTCAAGCTGGAAATACCGGCCCTGGGCAGCCTGATCCTGACCCACAGCCTGGACAAGCAGGTGCCGGCGATGAAGGACTTCCCGCCCGAGGACCGGCCCAACTCCACCGTGGTGTTCTGGTCGTTCCGCATCATGGTCGGGCTGGGCATGCTGATGATCTTCGTCGGCCTGTGGAGCCTGTGGCTGCGCAAGCGCGGCACGCTTTACAGTTCGCGGCCGTTCCTGCACCTGGCGTTGTGGATGGGGCCGTCCGGGCTTATCGCCATCCTGGCAGGCTGGTTCACCACCGAGGTCGGACGCCAGCCCTGGGTGGTCTACGGGCTGATGCGCACCGCCGACGGTGCCTCCAACCACAGTTACGCCCAGTTGGGCTTCACCCTGATCATGTTCGTGGTGGTGTATTTCGCCCTGTTCGGCGCCGGCCTTGGCTACATGATGCGCCTGGTGCGCAAGGGGCCGAAGACCGGCGAGGGCGACGAGAGCAACCCGGGCGGCCCTGGCCAGCCCCGTACACCGGCGCGGCCGCTGTCGGCGGCGAAGGACGAACACGACATCGGCGATGTCAGCCTGAACAAAGAAGGACACTGAATCATGGGAATCGATCTTTCACTGATCTGGGCCGTGATCATCATCTTCGGCGTGATGATGTACGTGGTCATGGACGGTTTCGACCTGGGCATCGGCATCCTCTTTCCCTTCGTCAAGGGCGAGCAGGACCGTGATGTGATGATGAACACCGTGGCACCAGTATGGGACGGCAACGAAACCTGGCTGGTGCTCGGCGGCGCGGGGCTGTTCGGCGCCTTCCCGCTGGCCTACTCGGTGGTGCTTTCGGCGCTGTACCTGCCCCTGATGCTGATGCTGGTCGGCCTGATCTTCCGTGGCGTGGCCTTCGAGTTCCGCTTCAAGGCCAAGGCCGACAAGCGTCACCTGTGGGACAAGGCATTCATCTGGGGCTCGCTGACCGCGACCTTCTTCCAGGGCGTGGCCCTCGGCGCCTTCATCGAAGGGTTCAAGGTGGTCGATCGCCAGTATGCCGGCGGAACGCTCGACTGGCTGACCCCGTTCAGCATCTTCAGTGGCCTGGGGCTGATCGTGGCCTACGCACTGCTCGGCTGCACCTGGCTGATCATGAAGACCGAGGGCAAGCTGCAGGAGCAGATGCACGCGCTTGGCCGGCCGCTGGCGCTGGTGCTGCTGCTGGTCATCGGCATCGTCAGCCTGTGGACGCCGCTGGCCTACCCCCAGATCGGCGAGCGCTGGTTCAGCATGCCCAACCTGTTCTGGTTCATGCCTGTGCCGTTGCTGGTGCTGGTCACCTTCTACGGTTTGCTCCAGGCGGTGAAGCGCAACGCCCACTACACGCCGTTCCTGCTGACCCTGGTGCTGATCTTCCTTGGCTACAGCGGGCTGGGAATCAGCCTCTGGCCGCACATCATCCCGCCGTCGATCACGATCTGGGACGCCGCCGCGCCGTCGCAGAGCCAGGGCTTCATGCTGGTGGGGACGCTGTTCATCCTGCCGTTCATCCTCGGCTACACCTTCTGGAGCTACTACGTGTTCCGCGGCAAGGTGACCCACGAGCATGGTTACCACTAGGAGGGTTCAGGTCATGACCGGGAAAGACACCTTCGAGCCGGAAAAGAAGCCGCTGTGGCAGCGGCTCGGCTGGCTGGCGCTGATCTGGACGCTGAGCGTGGCGAGCCTGGCGGTGGTGGCGTGGCTGATGCGGATGTTCATGAGTGCGGCGGGGTTGAGTACACACTGACCTTGTGCCCTATCGCTGGCAAGCCAGCTCCCACAGGGTCAGCACAAATCTTGAGGTCTGTGCAGTACCTGTGGGAGCTGGCTTGCCAGCGATAGGGCCAGTACGACCGCAGCCTATTTCCGCGCTTTGAGCACCACGAATTTCGGCGTCGCCGCGACCTGCTCCACCCCACGGAACAGCCGCGCCAGCTTGGTGTGATACCCCAGGTGCCGGTTACCGACGATATACAGGGCCCCGCCCACCACCAGCGCCTCCCGGGCCTGCTGGAACATGCGCCAGGCGAGGAAGTCGCCGACCACCTGCTGCTGGTGGAACGGCGGGTTGCACAACACCACATCCAGCGATTGCTCGGCCTGTCCGGCCAGCCCATCGGCCGCACGGATCTGCACTTCGCGCTCGCCCAGGGCCGCTCGCCAGTTTTCCTGCGCCGATTGCACCGCCATGTACGACTCGTCCACCAGCGTGTAGTGCGCCTGCGGGTTTTCCAGTGCACTGGCGATCGCCAATACACCGTTGCCGCAGCCAAGGTCGGCGACCCGCGCATTGCCCAGGTTGCGCGGCAAGTGCGGGAGGAAGGCGCGAGTACCGATATCCAGCCCTTCGCGGCAGAACACGTTGGCGTGATTCACCAGTTCGAGCGCTGGCTTGTCCAGCCGGTAACGGGTCGGGTAGGGCGAGCTGGCGCGAGGTTTTTCTTCGAAAGTGGCGACCAGCAGGCGCGCCTTTTTCTGGGCCAGGGATGCCTGCATCGGGCCGATGTACCTCTCCAGCAAGTCACCTGCAGCCCGCGGCAAGTGCTTGATCATCGCCCCGGCCACCACCTTCGCGCCTGGCGTCAGGTGCCCTTGCAGGCGGATCAGTTGCTCTTCAAGCAGCGCCAGGGTCTTTGGCACCCGCACCAATACATGATCGAAAGGCCCCTGCCACGCTTCGCTGGCCGGCACGAAGGCTACGCCATCCCACGGCTGGCCATTGCGCGGAAGGTTCTTTTCCAGGCCCAGGCGGGCGAGAAACGAATCGCCACTGCTGGTTACCGGGAAACGCTCGCGCAGGCTGATCGCCAGGCCACCGAAGCTGTCGTTTAGCACCAGTACCCGGGCGCTGGCCGGCAGGTTGCGGGCCGCCAGATGCTCCAGCAGGTATTCGTCCGCGGCGTCGAATGCTTGCAGTGGATCGTTGGCGTATTCGGGTTGGCGGATCAGGTCGAGTTCGGCGAAGGGGCTGGTCAGCAAAGGCATGGTACGAGGCTCTGGGGCATGGGTGGCACTGCCGGGCAGTGTCAGACAGGCGCCGATTCTACAGGGCTTTGCCGTATAGCGGGGTCAGAGCAGTCCGTGCATGGCGGCGATGGCCACGGCGCCGGCCTTGTTGTTGGCGCGCATCTTGGTGATGACGCTACGGATATGAAAGTTCACCGTGCTTTGCGACAGGGTGAGAATGCAGGCGATGTCGGATGCGGTCTTGCCCGCTGCGGACCATTTCAGCACTTCGCGCTCGCGGTCGGAAAGGCCGAAGCCGTTGGGGCGTAACGGGTTGATGCGTTCGACCATGACGGTATGCATGACATTGCACAGCCACAGGGCCTGGCCGGTCTTGTCGTAGAACTCGCAGCTGTCGATCGCCCCTGTGCTGCGCACCAGGCTGAGCATGCTGTTGTTGCCGCGGATATCGTGCGCGGCCTGGCTCCAGCCATGGGTCAGCCCATGAGTCCTGGCGTCTTCACGCAGTTGGGGCGTTTCGGCGAATACAGCGTCTTCCCAGAGCAGGGGTATCAGTGAGTGCCGGCAGTGCTGAAAGGTCGGATCCTGGGCGAGGTAGTTGCACGCCTGGTAATGGGTGTTCCACTCGGCCGAATAGTTGTTGAACATGATGATCTGCGCGGTCATTCCGCTGGCCTGGCTCTGTACCACCAGGCTCAGGTACTCCATGTCCAGTTGCTGCGCCAGCGACAGGGCGGATTCGAAGATGCGCTCGGGTTCCTGCTCCGCGATCAGGCTTTCGAGCTGCTCCTGCTTCCAATGCGCCATTTGAGTGTCGCTCCCTTTGAATGGATCCAACTTGCGCTTTGTCGTCTGCTGAGTATAGAAATCGTCCTACAAGATGATTGGTTTTTTTCGCTATAAGTTGATCCAGGTCATGATCGGTAACGTGTAGTTGGGGTAAACGCGATGTGTATGCGTTTCCGCCCTCAACTCTGGCAAGCCACTACAAACCGGTGGTGTTTATTCATACGGCTTTGGGCGAAACTGGGCGCACCTGATTTGTGGAGCGAACCATGACTGCCAGCGCGGAGAAATACACCCGCCAGACCCTGCTCGACGTCCAGCCGCTGACGTCCAGCCTGTTCAGCCTGCGTACCACCCGCGATGCCGGTTTCCGTTTCCGTGCTGGCCAGTTCGCTCGCCTGGGCGTCGCCAAGGCCGACGGCAGCGTGGTCTGGCGGGCGTATTCGATGGTTTCGTCGCCGTTCGACGAGCATCTGGACTTCTATTCCATCGTCGTGCCCGGCGGCGAGTTCACCAGCGAACTGAGCCGTCTGCGCGAGGGCGACGAGTTGCTGGTCGATCGTCAGGCGTTCGGCTACCTCACCCTGGACCGGTTCGTCGATGGCCGTGATCTCTGGTTGCTGGCGACCGGCACCGGGATCGCGCCGTTCCTTTCGATCCTCCAGGACTTCGAAGCCTGGGAGCGCTTCGAAACCATCAAGCTGGTGTATTCGGTGCGCGAAGCCCGTGAACTGGCCTACCTGGACCTGATCGCCGGCCTGGAGCAGCGTGAGTACCTGGCCGAACATGCCGGCAAGCTGCAGTTCATTCCGGTGGTGACCCGTGAGCAGCACCCGGGAGCCTTGAACGGGCGGATCACCACCCTGATCGAGAACGGCGAGCTGGAGCAGGCAGCGGGCCTGGAACTTAGCCCCGAGCACTCGCGGGTGATGTTGTGCGGCAACCCGCAGATGATCGACGACACCCGGCAGGTACTCAAGGCTCGGGGCTTGAACCTGAGCCTGAGCCGGCGGCCGGGGCAAGTGGCGGTCGAGACTTACTGGTAAGGCTGAGCGCTGACCCCTGTGGGAGCGGGTTCACCCGCGATGACGTCGGTGAATTCACTACCGTATCGCGGGTGAACCCGCTCCCACAGGGTACGCGTAAACCTTAGGGTTTATTGTTCTGCTGTTTCAGCAAATCCCGGATCTCGGTCAGCAGCGTCTCCTGCGGCGTCGGCGCAGGCGGCACCGACGGCGCGACGGCTTCTTCACGCTTCAAGCGGTTGATCGCCTTGACACCCATGAAGATCGCGAACGCCACGATCACGAAGTCCACCACCGTCTGGATGAACTTGCCATAGGCCAGCACCACCGCCGGTGCATCGCCCTCGGCGGCCTTCAACGTCACTGCCAGGTCACTGAAGTCCACCCCGCCAATCAACAGGCCCAACGGCGGCATCACCACATCGCCGACGAAAGAGGAAACAATCTTGCCGAATGCCGCGCCGATGATGATACCGACGGCCATATCGACGACATTGCCCTTGACCGCAAAGGCTTTGAATTCACTGATCAGGCCCATGGTTTATTCCTTGTAACAATTGAAAGGGGTCAACGCAGTGTAATTCAGCTGCTGGCTTAATGCGCTGCGTCGCAACAAATGACCCCGCTGATAGCCAATGGTTTGGTCGCGATTGGCACCTTTCCCGGCACGGCGGCTATCATGGCGACTTTTTCCAGGAGATTGCCCATGGCCAAGGCCAAGCGCTTGTACGGCTGCACCGAGTGCGGTGCGACCTTCCCGAAATGGGCCGGCCAATGCAGTGAATGCGGCGCCTGGAACACACTCACCGAGACCATGATCGAAAGCGGCGGGGCGGCGGCACCCAGCGGCCGCACTGGCTGGGCCGGGCAGCAGGCGCAGATCAAGACCCTGGCCGAAGTCTCCATCGAAGAGATCCCGCGCTTTTCCACCGCCAGCGCCGAACTCGACCGCGTCCTGGGCGGCGGCCTGGTGGACGGCTCGGTGGTGCTGATCGGCGGCGATCCCGGGATCGGCAAGTCCACCATCCTCCTGCAGACCCTCTGCCACATCGCCGCGCGCATGCCGGCGCTGTACGTCACCGGCGAGGAGTCCCAGCAACAGGTGGCCATGCGTGGCCGCCGCCTGGGCCTGCCGCTGGATAAGCTGCGGGTGATGACCGAGACCTGCATCGAAAGCATCATCGCCACCGCGCGCAGCGAAAAGCCCAAGGTGATGGTGATCGACTCGATCCAGACCATCTTCACCGAGCAACTGCAATCGGCCCCCGGCGGTGTTGCCCAGGTGCGTGAAAGCGCGGCGCTGCTGGTGCGCTACGCCAAGCAGAGCGGCACGGCGATCTTCCTGGTCGGCCACGTCACCAAGGAAGGCGCCCTGGCCGGCCCGCGGGTGCTGGAGCATATGGTCGATACCGTGCTGTATTTCGAAGGTGAATCCGATGGCCGCCTGCGCCTGCTGCGGGCGGTGAAGAACCGCTTCGGTGCGGTCAATGAACTCGGCGTGTTCGGCATGACCGATCGTGGCCTTAAGGAAGTGTCCAACCCCTCGGCGATCTTCCTCACCCGGACCCAGGAGGAAGTGCCGGGCAGCGTGGTCATGGCCACCTGGGAGGGTACCCGGCCGATGCTCGTGGAGGTCCAGGCCCTGGTCGATGACAGTCACCTGGCCAACCCGCGCCGGGTGACCCTCGGCCTCGACCAGAACCGCCTGGCCATGCTGCTGGCGGTCCTGCACCGGCATGGCGGAATTCCCACCCACGACCAGGATGTGTTCCTCAACGTGGTTGGCGGGGTCAAGGTGTTGGAGACCGCGTCCGATCTGGCGCTGATCGCGGCCGTGATGTCCAGCCTGCGCAACAAGCCACTGTCCCAGGGCTTGCTGGTGTTCGGCGAGATCGGTCTGTCAGGCGAGGTGCGCCCGGTGCCGAGCGGCCAGGAGCGCTTGAAGGAAGCTGCCAAGCACGGCTTCAAGCGTGCCATCGTGCCCAAGGGCAACGCGCCGAAGGAAGCGCCGGCGGGCCTCCAGGTGATCGCCGTTACTCGTTTGGAGCAGGCGCTCGACGCACTCTTCGAGGAGTAGGGCGGCGGCAAGGTCTTCTTGCAAGTGATTCTCACTAGCGAGTAGCATGGCGCCTCCATCCCGATAGCCCTCTGGAGTTCGCGTGGCGGAGTCCGACCTCAAGCGCCTGTTCCTCAAGCACGCGAAAAGCCTGCAGGGCCTGCTCACACGCAAGGTACGCGACCCGCAACTGGCCGCCGACCTGGTGCAGGAAAGCTTCCTGCGCCTGGTCGAGCAGAAGGCCGGCGAGCGCATCGACAACACGCCGGCCTATCTCTATCGCACGGCGCACAACCTGATGATCGACCACCTGCGCCAGCAACAGCGGCGCAAGACCGACCTGGTTCCCCACGAAGCCCTCGAAGGCATCGTCGAAGACAGCCCCGGCCTTGAAGACAGCACGGCGACCGAGCAGCATATGCGCCGCCTGCGTGCGGCGATGAACGAGTTGCCGCCACGAACCCGGGAAATCTTCCGCCTCAACCGCCTCGAGGGCTTGACCCACGCCGAGGTTGCCAGGCGCCTGGATATTTCCGACAGCTCGGTGCAGAAGCACCTTTCCAAGGCTTTGGCCTATGTCATGCAGTGTCTTCAGGAACCGGGATGACGAACGGTTTACTGGGAAATACGCCTTCGGACGTCAGCCCTTACATAAGCAGAATTCGAGAGAACCGTGTGAGCAGCCAGATCCCGCCAGAGCAAGCGATTCGCGAGCAGGCCGCCGAGTGGGCGGTATTGCTGGAGGCCGGATGCCTGAGCCCCGGGCAGGAACAGGCATTGGCCGAATGGTGTGAACGCGATCCGCGTCATGCGCGGGCGTTGGCGTTCGCCCGGGCGACCTGGGCCGATCTTGGACGCCTGGGATCCCTGGACGAGCCGCAGCCTGCGGCGCTGCTGCTGCCGCAACTGCCGCGGCCGGTCACTGGCCGGCGTCGCCGGTCGCGTCTGCGCCTGGCGGCGAGTGCGGCGGCGGTGCTGCTGGCGGTGTTCGCCGTGGTTCGCGGGCCGGATACCGTCCAGCGCCTGAACGCCGACTACGTCACCAGTCGTGGGGAAATCCGCCAGGTCGTCCTGCCCGATGGCAGCAAGGTAGACCTCGACAGTGGCAGCGCCATCAGCCTGGCCTACAGCGATAGCGAGCGGCGCGTGCGTTTGTGGTCGGGGGATGCGCTGTTCGACGCAGTGCCGATCGGTGGCAAGGAAACGCGGCCTTTCGTCGTCGAATACGCCGGCGCCACGACCCGTGCGCTTGGCACGCGTTTCGTGGTCGGTGGGGAGGGGCAGGGTGGCTGGGTTGGCATGCTCGAGCACAGCACCCGGGTGAGCCTGCTCGAGCCGCCGGCCAGCGGCGTTGCCGAGCGGGTGCTGGAGGAGGGCCTGAGCCTGCGCTACGACTCGCAGCATGGCATCCGCGCCTGGCCGGAACAGGATGTACGCCGCGCCAGTGCCTGGCAGCGCGGGCTGCTGATCTTCGAGCGCGAGCCGCTGGCGAAGGTAGCCGAACAGATCAACCGCTACCGTGGCGGGCATGTGGTCATTACCGATTCGGCGCTGGCGCGGCGCGAGGTCAGTGGCATGTTCCGCCTGGACAACCTCGACCATGCGCTGGTGATGCTGACCGAAGAGCTGAAGGTGAAGCGGGTCGATTTGCCTGGGCTGACCTTGATCTATTGAAAACTTTTCGTCGCTCTTTCGGGCGTAATCGCTGGCAAGCCAGCTCCCACAAGGATTGCATGCACCGCTGACCCCTGTGGGAGCTGGCTTGCCAGCGATGAGGCCGGCGAATACTCCGCAAAAGATCCCTGCTGAAAATTTATTTACTGACTTTCCCCACCCCGCTCGTCTGATTGTTGAGATTGATTTTCATTACTAGAAAATGCCAACACAGCGAGCCACCTGAAGTGACCACTCCACAACAACGACCCTTGCACCTCAACCGGATTGCCCTGGCCTGCAATCTGCTGCTGAGCGTCTGCACCCTGCCGATGGGGATCGGCGTGGTACAGGCAGCCGAGCCGGGCCAGGACGCGAGCCAGCGCAGCGCCCTGATCCGTTTCGATATCCCGGCCCAGCCCCTCGATAGCGCCGTGCTGGCCTTCGCCGAGCAGGCCAAGGTCCAGGTGTTCTTCGACAGCCGCAAGCTGGCCGGCCTGCGCAGCGAAGGCCTGCACGGCGAACATACCTCGCGCGAGGGCCTGGCCCTGCTGCTGGGGGCCAACCCGGTGCGCTACCGCTTCGGCGGTAATGACCAGGTCGGCCTGGAGCGCCTGAGCGATGACGGCAAGGCCCTGGAACTGGGCGCCACGCGGATCCGTTCGGTGAGTGACGGCGATTGGGTCTACACCGCGCCGCGCTCGGTGGCGGTGATCACCCGCGAGCAGATCGACAAGCGCCCGCCCCGCCATGCTGCCGACATGCTGGAGGAAACCGCCGGTGTCTATACCGCGGTCAACCAGCGCGACCCCGGCCTGTCGGTGAATATCCGCGGCGTGCAGGACTACGGTCGGGTCAACATGAACATCGACGGCATGCGCCAGAACTTCAACGTCAACGGCCACCAGCAGCGCAACGGCATCATGGTGGTGGACCCGGAGTTCGTCAGCTCGGTGGAAATCGAAAAGGGCTCGCAATCGGGCATGGGCGGCGCCGGCGTGCTCGGCGGCATTGCCAGCTTCAATACCGTGCAGGCCAGCGAATTCCTTGGGCCGGACAAGGAGTACGGTGGTCGTATCCGTGCCGGTCACGGTATTGGCGAGCTGGGCAATGGCACCTACTTCAATGGCAGTGCGCTGTTCGCCTTCGGCAATGAAGCGGGCGACCTGCTGCTTGGCGTCAGCGAACGCCACTTCGGCGATTACCGCGCCGGTACCAACGACAAGGACAACCTGGGCACCCAGATCCGAGCCCGTGAAGTCTGGCCCCAGGCCTGGGAAAACTGGCTGGAAAGCGAGGTCGGCGACATGGGCAGCGTGACCCGCTCGCGGCTGTTCAAGCTCGGCGTCAACCTGCCCCAGGACCAGCGCCTGCAGTTCAACTACATCGAGACCGACACCGACAGCAAGGATGCCTGGACCTGGCCGACCGATGATCTCAGCGCCTTTTACTACCAGCGCAGCGGCGCCACCGACCTCAACGCGAAGAACGCTTCGATCGATTACAGCTTCACGCCCGACAACGACCTGATCGATGTGCAGGCGAAGGTCTATTTCGTGCGCACCCGCATGGATCGCTGGAACGCCGCGAGCACCGCCAGCCCCGGCAGCGGCAACTGGTTCGGCGCATACAACGACCGTTTCCAGACCGACACCTGGGGCCTGCAATTGCAGAACACCTCGCGCTTCTATATCGGCGCGGCGGACAAGCTGACCATCAACTACGGCACCGAGCTTTTCGAAGACCGCTTCAAGCCGGCGACCGATCGCGTGGCCGCGACCAACGAGCAGGCGCTGCCATATGTCGAGGGCGCTACGCCGGAGGGCAAGAAGCTGACCGCCAGCCTGTTCGCCAATGCTCAATATGAGCACGGCGACTGGCTGACCCTCGACGCCGGCCTGCGCTATGACCGCTATCGCCTCAGTGGCGCCAGTGGCATGACCCTGTGGATGTACCCCGAGGGCACCTGGGAAGGTGCTGCTTCGACGAAGACCCGCCAAACCCTGCTCTTCGATGACACGACGGAACAGGGGCATTTTTCGCCGACCTTCGGCATCGCGGTAAAACCGGGTGTCGATTGGCTGCAGTTGTACACCCGCTGGGGTCGAGGCTGGCGCTCGCCGGCGGTCACCGAGGTGTTCATGACCGGGCGTCCGCACGCCGGCAACGCGTCCGAGATGGTCTATCCCAACCCCTACCTCAAGCCCGAGACCTCCCATGACTGGGAGCTGGGTTTCAACATCTTCCGCGAGTCGTTGTTGCGCGACGGTGACCGCTTCGGCCTGAAGGTGGCCTACTTCGATACCCGGATCGACAACTTCTCGTTCCTCGACGTCAACGTCAACCTGCCGGACGAAACCTCCTCGGGCACCGGCCTGGGCCGCATGGCTTACCAGAACAACGAGGAAACCACGCGCTTCCGGGGCGTCGAGTACTCGCTGGACTACGACGCCGGGGCCTGGTACGGACGCCTGGCCTACACCCACATGATCGGCAGCAACGATTTCTGTTCCCGGCAGTTCTACATGGGCGGCGCCAAGCAGGTGGTCAGGGTCGGCACCGTGACCCGCCCCGTGCAGGTTGGCAACCGCATCGTGATGCGCCAGTTCCCGGTCAGCGAGGCGCAGGCCAACGACGCCATGAGCAACCAGATCACCTGCGGCAACATCATGGGCAATGCCACCTACATGCCCGCCGACCGTGGCTCGCTGACCCTGGGCATGCGCTTCTTCGACAACACCCTGGATGTCGGTGGTCGCCTGCGCTACAGCAAGGGCAATGGCGCCAACCTCGACACCCCCGGCTACGCCACCCTCGACCAGGCGCTGTGGCCCAAATACAAGGTCTACGACCTTTTCGCCAGCTACTGGATGACGCCACAGGTGAACCTGTCGCTGGCCCTGGAGAACGCCACCGACCAGGCCTATTTCGTGGCCATGGGCGATGTCAACAACCTGTCCCTGGCTCGCGGTCGCACCCTGACCGGAATGCTGGAATACCGATTCTGAAATGACACGGCCCCCGGGCCGCTGGCAACGCTTTTGTCCTTCGGGACAAAAACGAAGGCAGGCGCCTTCGTCAATCCACCCCAACGTTCAGAGGAACAGTCATGAGCATTTCCGTTACTTACGATGCCGCCATTTTTGCCAACTACACCGTCGACGAGTACCTGGCGGAGTGGGCCACCGGATTCGCCACCGCAGGCCATGGCACCAGCAACACCGGTGGTTTCAACAACGGCGGTTTCAACGGTAGCCAGTACGCCACCCACGGCGCCAACGGTTCGGACTACGCGTTCATCGCCGGCAGCGATACTGCCAATGGCCTGCATTACGTGTTCAACCCGGCCCTGCCGGCCAGCAGCAACCAGAACCATTACCTGTATGGCTCGCTGGACAACGTTTCCCTGGGCTACGACCTGTCCGGTGGCAACGGCAGCAACTTCGCGCTGGGCAACGACGTTGTGACCTTCTCCGGCCTGGATCTGGACTCGGTGCTGGGTGCCGGCCGCACCGGCAACGAGGTGCACCAGGTGATCTACGGCCTGATGCAGGGCAACACCTCCGCCCTGGAAGGCGTGCTCGACAGCCTGCTGGCCAGCTACAGCGTGTCTACCGACAACACCTTCGCCGAAATCACCGCGGCCTTGAATGCGGCCTCGGCCACCGCTGTCGGCGTCCAGGCGCAGGTCGACGACCTCGCCCTGGCGGCCTGACAGCGGGCAATAAAAAGCGAATGGCAGGTTGCCCTGGCATTCGCTGATCTGCTGCATTACCCCGCAGCCCGTGTCTTTGCCGGGCCCAGGCTGCGGTGGTGCGAATTCTGTGGCGAGGGTACGGCGATTGCAATCGCCCGCCGTCGCCGTTTGCGAGGAATCCAAGCAATGGGAACCGCTCCCGTTTCGGCCAACAACGAAGTGCGCCAGGCGCTCAAGGCCTGCCGCGCCGGCTTTGCCAATGTCGGCCTGTTCACGGCGGTGATCAACCTGCTGATGCTGGCGCCGGCCCTGTACATGCTGCAGGTCTACGACCGGGTGCTGTCCTCGGGCAACGAGATGACCCTGCTCATGCTCAGCCTGATGGTCGTTGGCCTGTTCGCCTTCATGGGGTTGCTGGAGTGGGTGCGCAGCCTGGTGGTGATCCGCCTCGGCACGCAGATGGACCTGGGCCTCAATCCCCGGGTGTTCCAGGCCGCCTATGAAGCCAGCCTGGCCGGCAGCAAGGGGGCCGCCGGGCAAGTGCTGGCGGACCTGACCAGCCTGCGTCAGTTCGCCACCGGCCAGGCACTGTTCGCCTTCTTCGATGCGCCGTGGTTTCCGGTTTACCTCGCGGTGATGTTCCTGTTCAGCCCCTGGCTGGGGTTGATGGCGCTGGCCGGTGCGGTGCTGCTGATTGCCCTGGCATGCTTGAACGAACGCCTGACGCAGAAGGCGTTCGCCGACGCCGGGCGACTCTCCCAGCAGGCCGGTGTGCAGGCCAGCGGCAACCTGCGCAACGCCGAGGCCATGGAAGCCATGGGCATGCTCGATGCGGTACGCCAGCGCTGGACTGCGCTGCACCATGGCTTTCTCGGTCTGCAAAACCATGGCAGCGAGCGCGCTGCCGCGGTGGCCGCCGTGTCCAGGAGCCTGCGCCTGACCCTGCAATCCCTGGTCCTTGGCCTCGGTGCCTGGCTGGCGCTGGAGAAGCAGGTCAGCCCGGGGATGATGGTCGCTGGCTCGATCCTGATGGGCCGGGTGCTGGCGCCGATCGACCAGTTGATCGCGGTGTGGCGCCAGTGGAGTTCGGCGCGCCAGGCCTATGTCCGCCTCACTGAATTGTTGCACGCCCGGCCGCCGCGTCCCGAGGGCATGCCGCTGCCGGCGCCCACCGGCCGCCTGTGCGTCGAGCAGGTCACCGCGCTGCTGCCGGGAACGCGCAAACCTTGCCTGAGCAATCTCGCCTTCGCCCTCGAGCCCGGTGATTCCTTGGGCATCATCGGCGCGTCCGGCTCCGGCAAGTCGACCCTGGCCCGCTTGCTGGTGGGTGCTGCCAATCCCTTCGACGGCAAGGTACGCCTCGACGGCGCCGACCTGCAACGCTGGGACAAAAGCCTGCTCGGCCAGCACATCGGCTACTTGCCGCAAGACGTGCAACTGTTCGCCGGCAGCATCGCCGAGAACATCGCCCGGCTTGGCGAGGTGGATGCCGATGCCGTGGTCGCCGCTGCGCAACTGGCCGGGGTGCACGACATGATCCTCAAGCTGCCGGCGGGCTACGACACCGTGCTGGGGGAGGGCGGCAGCGGTCTTTCCGGCGGCCAGCGCCAGCGCATCGGCCTGGCTCGGGCGTTGTACCGGCTGCCTGCGCTGATCGTCCTCGACGAGCCCAATTCCAACCTCGACGAAGCCGGCGAACAGGCTTTGCTCGCAGCGGTGGCCAAGGTGCGCGAAGCGCGTCGCACGCTGATCCTGATCACCCACAAGCCGGCATTGCTGTCCGGCCTGGAGAAGCTGCTGGTCCTGCAAAACGGCCAGTTGCAGGCCTTCGGGCCCACCGTGCGGGTGCTCCAGGACCTGCAGAAAGCCGCCCGTCCCGCTGCGGTCCCCGGCCCCACCGCGCTGCGCAGCCCGGCCAGCGTCAGCATGAGCTACGGCACACCGAGAGCCTGATCGATGACTGCAACCGCTTCTTTTCCCAACAATGTCCTCGCCATGGACGAGCGCCGCCCTGCGCGGATCGGGCGCTGGATGGTGATCGCCGGCTTCGGCGGCTTCATGCTTTGGGCCGCGCTGGCGCCGCTGGACAAGGGCGTGCCGCTGTCCGGCAACGTGGTGGTCGCCGGCAGCCGCCAGGCGGTGCAACACCCTGCAGGTGGGGTGATCGAACAACTGCTGGTGCGCGATGGCGACCAGGTCACGGCCGGCCAGGTGCTGTTGCGTCTGGATCCAACCCAGGCCCGGGCCCAGTACGAGTCGTTGCGGGTGCAGTTGCTCACCGCCCGGGCCATGCAGGCCCGCCTGAGCGCCGAGCGTGACGGGCAGAGGACGGTGCAGTACCCGGCCGAATTGCAGAAGGACGCCAGCGAACCCTGGCTGGCGGCGATCCTGGAGACCCAGCGGCAACTGTTGAGCAGCCGCCGCCAGGCCCTGGCCATGGAGTTCGACGGCGTGCGTGAAAGCATCGCCGGCGCCCAGGCCAGCCTCGACGGCCTGCAAGGCTCGCTGGCCGCAAAACAGGATCAGCGCCGCGCCTTGCAAGAGCAGTTGCACGGCCTGCGCGAGCTGGCCCGGGATGGTTATATCCCGCGCAACCGGCTGCTGGAAAACGAGCGCCTGTTCGCCCAGGTCAACGGATCGATTTCCGAAGACCTGGGCACTATCGGCCGCACCCGTCGCCAGTTGCAGGAGCTGAAGCTGCGCATCGCCCAGCGCCAGCAGGAGTACCGGCGCGAGGTCAGCCAGCAGCTTGCCGAGGCGCAGTCGACTGCTGCCGATCTCGACAACCGCCTGCGCAGCGCCGCCTTCGACCTGGCCAATACCGAGGTCAAGGCGCCGGCCAGCGGCACGGTGGTCGGCTCCAGCGTGTTTACCAATGGCGGGGTGATCGCCCGCGGGCAGTCGCTGATGGAAATCGTCCCCCGTGATGTGCCGCTGCTGGTGGATGCCCGGGCCTCGGTGGAACTGGTGGACCGCCTGCATCCGGGGCTGCCGGTGGAACTGCTGTTCGTTGCCTTCAACCAGAGCACCACGCCCCGGGTCGAGGGCGAGGTGATCCTGGTTTCTGCCGATCGCCTGCTCGATGAGCACAGCGGACAGCCTTACTACCAGGTGCGTGTACGGGTTGGCGAAGAGGGGCTGGGGCAGTTGGCCGGCCAGGACATCCGCCCGGGCATGCCGGTGGAGGCCTTCGTCCGTACGGGTGAACGCTCGATGCTCAACTACCTGTTCAAGCCCTTGACCGACCGGGCCCATGTCGCCCTGGCGGAGGAATGATGCGTTTGCTGTCCTGCTTCATGTTGCTGGGCCTGAGCCAGCCGGCTGCGGCAGTCGACCTGAGCGATGCCTTCGCCCTGGCCCTGCGCAACGATCCGGCTTTCCACGCCGCCATCGCCGAGCGCGATGCCGGACTGGAATACCGGGCCATTGGCCGGGCGAAACTGTTGCCCAACCTGTCGTACCGCTACAACAGTGCGCGCAACGACTCCGAGGTGACCCAGTCGACCACGGTCGGGAATATCACCCAGCAGCGCGACTACCGCAGTTACTCCTCGACCCTGACCCTGCAACAGCCGCTGTTCGACTACGGCGCCTGGGCCGAGTATCGCCAGGGCGTGGCCAAGGCCCTGCTGGCCGATGCGCAGTTCCGTGGGCGCGGGCAGGAACTGGCGGTGCGCCTCTTCCAGGCCTACAGCGAGGCGCTGTTCGCCAACGAGCAGATTGCCCTGGCCCAGGCCCAGCGCCGGGCCTATGCCGAGCAACTGACCCTCAACGAGCGGCTGCTCAAAGGCGGCGAGGGCACCCGCACCGATGTCCTGGAAACCCGCGCCCGCTATGAACTGGCAAAGGCCCAGGAGATCGAGGCTACGGACAATCTCGATGCCGCGTTGCGCACCTTGCGGGCCATCGTCGGCGAGCCGCTGGAGGTGGAGGATCTTGCACCGCTGGCGGACGACTTCCAGGTGGAGCCCCTGGCGCCAGGCAATTTCGAACATTGGCGCAACCTGGCGGTGAGCAACAACGCCCAGCTCATTGCCCAGCGACATGCCGTTGAAGCGGCGGACCAGGGCATCGAACGCAATCGCGCCGGACACCTGCCGAGCCTCAGCGCCTATGCCAGCACCGGACGTTCCAGCTCCAGTTCGGAGAGCACCTACAACCAGCGCTATGACACCGACAGCATCGGCATCCAGCTGAACGTGCCGCTGTTCGCCGGTGGCGGTGTGTCGGCGGCGACCCGTCAGGCGGCGGCGCAGCGCGACCAGGTGCAGTACCAGTTGGATGGGCTGCTGAGCGAGACCCTCAACGAACTGCGCAAGCAGTTCAACCTGTGTGCCAGCAGCGCGGCGAAGATCCGTGCCTATGAGCTCGCGGTGGAGTCGGCGGATCGCCTGATCGAAGCGACGCGCAAGAGCGTGGCCGGCGGGGAACGGGTCAATCTCGATGTGCTGGATGCCGAGCAGCAGTTGTACGGCGCCCGGCGTGACCTGGCCCAGGCCCGCCATGACTACTTGCGGGCCTGGTTGCAGGTTCACTATCTGGCGGGGACCCTGGAGGCCAGTGACTTGCAGCGGCTGGACAGGTACTTCGCCAGCCGTGGTGCAAGAGCATCCGCCAGCCGTTGACCACCCGGCAGCGGCCAGCGCCAGCGAGCCTTGCGGGCCGGGAGCAGGCGTTCGTACGCCAGCCAGACCATGCACGCCAGCATCAGCAGGCTGTGGCCCTGTTGCACCAGGCTGGGTAGCAGCATCGCCGGCCAGCAGGCGCCGATGCACCAGAAACCATTGGTCAGCCCGTAGCGCAGGCAATCCCGCAGCATCGGCCAGCCGAAGGCGGAGATCCGCGGCGGATAGTGGCAGTTGTTCAGGCAGTGCTGCTTGGCTGGCGAGGCCTGCCAGAGCATGCACAGGACGAACACCAGCCCCAGCATGAGCCACGGGCTTTCGCTGCCCAGCAATTGCGCGGTAACACTGAGCAAAGCAATAAGCACCCCGGCGGCAGTCCACACCAGGCAATAGCTGAGCAGGAACAGCCCGATGGCCAAGGGGCGGCGGCGGCGCAGGCTACGCTTCCACAGGTAGACCAACGGACCACCCAGCAACAGCGGCATCATCGCCAGCAGCATCAGCAGCCAGGCGACCAGCAGGCCCTGCGGGTCGAAGGTCAGGGCCAGGGTCCAGGCGGACCACAGCCCATCGGAGACCCGCGAAGCCACCGAACCGCAGAATGCCGGGAGCATCAGCTGTGCTGGTGCCCCGAGCATTGCCGCCCAACCGGCGAGACTGGCCACGGCCAGCCAGGGCCATGGTCCGTGCAGCAGCCTCGCTGCGAATTGCCGGTTGAACATCGTTACTGGCCCTGGCGGTAGACGCTGATGCGACCGATGGAGATATCGGCCGCCGGCGTCAGGTCGGTGCTGGCGAACAGGCTGATGTGCAGATGATCCAGGTTCAGGTCACCTTGTACATTCAGACGGTTGACGATGTCGGTAATGTCGAGGACCGCTGTCAGGCCGGCCCCGGCGTGACTTTCATCCTTCTGGCTGGCTACCCGTACGCCGAACAATCCGATGTCGCCTGCGTAGAGTTCGGGATGGGCCTCCGGCGACGCGCCATCGGGCAGGTTGACGTAGAGCGAGAGGATCACGGCGTTGAGCTTGCCACGAATATTCTCCACGTTCAGGTAGACCCGCTCCTCTGGTAACGGCGCCGCGTTGCCGGCCGTCAGCAGCCCGCGCGCGGCAAGTTTCTGCGCGACCTTGGCGATACCGGGCTTGTCCAGGCGTACAGGGCTTTCGAAACGACTGCCGAGCAGCTTGATCGGCTGGGCATTGGCACCGAGCAGTTCGGTGACTTTGGTATCGGCCACTGCCGTTGCCTCCACCTTCGCGGTGGCGAGGTTCGCCTGGGGTGGTGTTGGAAGGTCCTGGTAGGTATAGCCCAGGTCTTGCAGGCTGAGCATCTGCGAGACGATGTAGGTGTAGGTGCTGCCGTCCGGTGCCGGCATGATGAACGGGCGGCCACCCGAAGGAGGACCCTCGACCCAGGCCGGATCATCGACCGGGTTCTTGTGGGCCGGATTGCGATCGAGCCAGACCTGCCAGAGGCGGTCGATGTTGGCATGGTGGAGCCAGAATACGGGATCCAGGCCGGCCATTTGCGGGTCAGACATCAGGCCTTCGAACGGGTCTTTCTCGCCGGGCCTGTTGATGTGGCCACCTACAGCGATGTGCACTGGGTTATGCGGGTTGTTTTCCAGGCCGCCTTGTACGTCGCCGTCGAAATGGAAGACGGTTTCCGGGCCACCGAAGCCAGGCGTACCGCCCGTGGCGCCGCCGGTGAACAGGGCGATGTCCAGGGACTTGAGGTTGATTTTCAGCGGGTTGATAACCACGCGCCCGTCGATCGTGTTGCCAAAGCGCAGTTTCGGCAGGGCCAGCGGGTTGTTGGTGCCGTCGGGCAACTTGGCTTCGTAGAAGATGTGCGGCAGCGTGACACTGTGCAACCGGGTGCCGATCTCGTTGTAGTTCCAGTAGGGCAGGGCCCAGTCCGATGGGCCATTGAGCTGGATGATCGTCTCGCGCACGATGTTTTCGAACGCCAGCAGGTAGCCACGGTGCCAGGGCAGGAAGTACCAGCTCTGGTGCTGGCATTGGTTCCAGAACAGATCCTGGTCCTTCTGCGTGGGCAGGGGCGTTTCTTCGTCGATCTGCCAGTGGCTGATCCACAGGTCTTTCTTGAAGCCATGGATAGCGCCGAGGAATTGCCAACTGGTGTTGTCGGTGATCGGTCGCTTCTGCAATTCCTGTACGGCCTTGGCGTACCACAACATGGTGTCGTTCCAGCCGTCTCCCAGATCCCACAGATCCTTACGCACATATGTCATGTTCACGCTCTCCATATTCCATGTGAGGGGATGTTCCATACGGGCCTGCTCACGATAGGCCTGTGGCATCAAAGTGCCATATCCACGCGTCGGGATGTTGAAGGAAATATACGTGCGCCAACCAAACGAAAAGGGGCCGATGCTTGCGCATCGGCCCCTTGGGGGGACTGCCGTGTAATCAGTGCTCGGCAACGGCCTTTCGTCGCGGCGCCGTTGCGGCATGCTCATCCTCGGCCACCATCGGGATTTCCTTGCCGTCGGCATCGAACAGCTTGCCGTCCTTGAAGTAGTCGCCGTCACGCAGGGCGGAGATGTCGGAATAGACCACGGTGCGCTCATAACCGGCTGCGAATACCGATTGCTGGTCGGAGTTGCCGATCTTGAAGTGGTTGAACAGCAGGTTCAGGGAAATCGCCATGATCGCCGCCGAGCTGATGCCCGAGTGGAAGATGGTCTCGAACCAGTTGGGGAAGTGATCGTAGAAGTTCGGCGCGGCGATCGGGATCATGCCGAAGCCCAGGGAGGCGGCGACGATGATCAGGTTCATGTTGTTCTTGTATTCCACCTTGGACAGGGTGCGGATCCCGCTCGCCGCCACGGTGCCGAACAGCACGATGCCCGCGCCACCCAGCACCGAGGTCGGTACTGCGGCAATCACCCGGCCCATGATCGGCAGCAGGCCGAGGATCACCAGGATCACGCCACCGGTGGCCACCACGTAGCGGCTTTTCACGCCGGTGACTGCGACCAGGCCGACGTTTTGGGCGAAGGCGCTCTGGGTGAAGGAGCCGAAGATCGGCGCCAGGATGCTCGACGCCATGTCGGCGCGCAGGCCGTCGCCGAGGCGGCGCGAATCGACCTTGGTGTCGATGATTTCACCGACGGCGAGGATGTCGGCCGAGGTTTCCACCAGGGTCACGATGATCACGATGCACATCGACAGGATCGCGGCGATGTGGAAGGTCGGCATGCCGAAGTGGAACGGCGACGGCATCGCCACCAGCGGGCCGTCCAGCACCTTGCTGAAGTCGGCCATGCCCAGCGACCAGGCGATCAGGGTGCCGATGATCATGGCCAGCAGGATCGACAGGCGCGAGATCGAGGCGCTGCCGAGCTTGCTCAGCGCCAGCACGAAGGTGAAGGTCAGGGCGGCCAGGCCGATGTTCTCCATGCTGCCGAATTCCGGCGACTTGCTGTTGCCGCCCATCACCCAGCGCGCCGCGACCGGCATCAGGGTCAGGCCGATGGTGGTGATGACGATGCCGGTCACCAGCGGGGGGAAGTACTTGGTAATGCGCGAGAAGATCGGGGTGATCAGGAAACCGAGGAACGAGGCGGCCATCACCGCCCCGAGCACGCCTGGCAAGCCGCCGCCGCCTTCGGTGGAGAGGATCGCGCCCATGGTCGCCACACCGGCGAATGACACGCCCTGCACCAGCGGCAACTGGCAACCGAAGAACGGCAGGCCGAGGGTTTGCAGCAGTGTCGCCAGGCCACCGGCGAACAGCGATGCGGCGATCAGCAGGCCAATCTCGGCAGGGCCGAGGCCGGCAGCCTGGCCAAGAATCAGCGGCACCGCAACGATACCGCCATACATCGTCAGAACGTGTTGCAGACCATAAGCGACGTTGGCACCCAGGCCGAGGTTTTCATCTTCCGGACGAGGCGCAGTGGAAGACGTGCTTGGTGAGGACGTATTCATGGGAGCAGGATCTCGGTATTTATTGTTGTGCCGCTACTGTAGACATCTGTTGCCAAACATTGCCAGATAAATTGTATACAATTTATCGATTGACTCAGGAACAGTAAGGCCATTGATTTGGCCTGGTAACGGTTGCAGTAATCGTTCCAAAAAGGCGAGACGCTGTACCACGGTGTAGGAAAAAACCGTGTACAGCGCTAAATAAGCTGTCTGGTTGGACAGGAAATGCAGGCGGGGCGAAAAGGTTAGGGCGCTAAAAGATCTTGATCTTCGATCAATTGATGGAATTCGCGCTCCAGTTCGGTGCGGTCTGCCAGGTTAAGCTCCACAAGGCGGCGCAGGTGCTCCATCGACGCCAGGTCGATGTGCAGGCAGATGAAGCCCAGCTGGGTTTCCTCTATATGGCGCAATTGCACCTGCATCAGCACCTTCGCATCGGGACTGAGGGTGACCTCGGCGTCGAACAACTGTTCGCCATCGGCATCCCAACTGGACGGGACCTCCACCAGCAGCCCCTTGAGGGAGATGTCGACCAGCGCGGCCTTCCAGCGCCGGGTGCCCTGGATCAATTCGGTAGGGGCATCGAAGGCAATGCGTTTGAAGCGTCGACGTTCGTTCTGCTCGCTCATGCTCGGCCCTCCGGGTGGGTTCGACAACTATAGTCCAGCCCTTGCCAGTACCGCCCAAGGGGCGCAATCTTCGATAGTGGCGAAGGGCTTCAGAGGCTCTAGACCAACGTGGGGGCTGGCCTTTCCGGCCAGTGTCGCTAGACTCGAAACGCTACCTTTAATCAATTTGCTGGAAGCGAACCATGAACAACAATAATAGCCTGGCCCGCCATATCCCCTGGCTGGTGCTGGCAGTACTAGGGGCCTGTGCGCTCGGGGTGGTTGCCCTGCGGCGTGGCGAAGCCATCAATGCCTTGTGGATTGTCGTCGCCTCGGTGGCGATCTACCTGGTCGCGTACCGTTACTACAGCCTGTTCATCGCCACCAAGGTGATGCAGCTGGACCCTCGCCGGGCCACTCCGGCGGTGCTCAACAACGATGGCCTGGATTATGTCCCGACCAACAAGCACATCCTCTTCGGCCACCACTTCGCGGCCATCGCCGGCGCGGGGCCACTGGTCGGGCCGGTGCTTGCCGCACAGATGGGCTACCTGCCCGGCACCCTGTGGCTGATCGCCGGTGTCGTGCTGGCCGGTGCGGTGCAGGACTTCATGATCCTGTTCCTCTCCACCCGTCGCAACGGTCGCTCCCTGGGCGACATGGTGCGCGAGGAGATGGGCCGGATCCCGGGCACCATCGCCCTGTTCGGCTGCTTCCTGATCATGATCATCATCCTCGCCGTGCTGGCGCTGATCGTGGTGAAAGCCCTGGCTGAAAGCCCGTGGGGCATGTTCACCGTGATCGCGACCATCCCGATCGCGATGTTCATGGGCATCTACATGCGCTACATCCGCCCGGGCCGCATCGGTGAAATCTCCATCATCGGCGTGGTCCTGCTGCTGCTGTCCATCTGGCTGGGGGGCCAGGTTGCCGCAGATCCGGTATGGGGCCCTGCATTCACCTTCACCGGCGTGCAGATCACCTGGATGCTGGTGGGCTATGGTTTCGTCGCCGCCGTACTGCCGGTATGGCTGGTGCTGGCACCGCGTGACTACCTCTCCACCTTCCTCAAGATCGGCACCATCGTCGGCCTGGCCATCGGTATCCTGATCATCGCGCCAGAGCTGAAAATGCCGGCGCTGACCCAGTTCACCGACGGTACCGGCCCGGTCTGGAAGGGCACCCTGTTCCCGTTCCTGTTCATCACCATCGCCTGTGGCGCGGTGTCCGGCTTCCACGCGCTGATCTCTTCGGGGACCACGCCGAAGCTGCTGGATAACGAAGTCAACGCCCGCTACATCGGCTACGGCGGCATGCTGATGGAGTCGTTCGTTGCCATCATGGCCATGGTCGCCGCCTCGGTGATCGAGCCGGGTGTCTACTTCGCCATGAACAGCCCGGCCGCCGTGGTCGGTGCCGACGTCGTGTCGGTGGCGCAGACGGTCAGCAGCTGGGGCTTCACCATCACCCCCGAGCAACTTGAAGCCACCGCCCGCGACATCGGCGAGCACACCATCCTGGCCCGTGCCGGTGGTGCGCCGACCCTCGCAGTGGGTATCGCGCAGATCCTCCACCAGGTATTGCCGGGTGAAAACACCATGGCCTTCTGGTACCACTTCGCGATCCTCTTCGAGGCGCTGTTCATCCTCACCGCGGTGGACGCCGGTACCCGTGCCGGTCGCTTCATGCTGCAGGACCTGCTGGGCAGCTTCGTCCCGGCGCTGAAACGTACCGAGTCCTGGGGCGCCAACCTGCTCGCGACTGCCGGCTGCGTAGCGCTCTGGGGTTACCTGCTGTACCAGGGCGTGATCGATCCGCTGGGAGGCATCAACACCCTGTGGCCGCTGTTCGGCATCTCCAACCAGATGCTCGCCGGCATCGCCCTGATGCTCGGCACCGTGGTGCTGATCAAGATGAAGCGCCAGCAGTACATCTGGGTCACCCTGGTGCCTGCGGTGTGGCTGCTGATCTGCACCACCACGGCGGGCCTGATCAAGCTGTTCGACCCGAACCCGGCGGTCGGCTTCCTGGCCCTGGCCAAGAAGTACAGCACCGCGCTGGACGCTGGCCAGGTCCTGGCCCCGGCCAAGGACATCGGGCAGATGCAGCACGTGATCTTCAACGCCTACACTAACGCGACCCTGACCGTGCTGTTCCTGGTGGTAGTCTTCAGCATCCTGTTCTTCGCCCTCAAGGTCGGCTACGCCGCCCTCGGCAAGAAGGAGCGCAGCGACAAGGAAACCCCGTTCCAGGCCCAGCCGGAAGCTTGATAGAGGAATGCAGTGATGTTCAACGACCTGGGTCGACTGGGTAAGTACCTGGGGCAGGCAGCCCGCCTGATGGTCGGCATGCCCGACTACGACAACTACGTCGAGCACATGCAGAAGAAGCACCCGGACCAGCCGGTGATGAGCTACGAGGCGTTCTTCCGCGAACGCCAGGAAGCCCGTTACGGCGGCAAGGGTGGGCCGAAGTGCTGTTGAGCTTCGGCCGCTAGCGACAAACCTGTGGGAGCCCGGGGCACCGGGCTCCCACAGTCATTTTCAGCGTCAGGAGAATTCGTGTGCATTCCCCCATTCCCGTAACCGTGCTCAGTGGTTTTCTCGGTGCCGGCAAGACCACCCTGCTGCGCCATATCCTCAAGGCCGAGCACGGCCTGAAGATCGCCGTCATCGAAAACGAATTCAGCGATGCCGGCATCGACACCCAACTGCTCGGCGACGCGCCGGTCGAGGTCATGACCCTGGCCAACGGCTGCGTCTGCTGCAGCATCCACACCGACTTGACCAAGGCCCTGTTCCTGCTGTTGGAGCGCCTGGACAGCGGTGAGATCGCCTTCGACCGCCTGGTGATCGAATGCACCGGCCTGGCCGACCCGGCGCCGGTGGCGCAGACCTTCTTCATCGATGAGGAACTGCGTGATCGCTACATCCTCGATGGCATCATCACCCTGGTGGACGCGGCCCATGCCGACCTGCACCTGACCCAGGCCATCGCCCAGGCCCAGGTCGGGTTCGCCGACCGCCTGCTGCTGAGCAAGACCGACCTGGTGGACGACTTCACGGTCGAGGCACTGACGGCACGGCTCGGCCGGATCAACCGTCGCGCGCCGGTGCGGGTGGTGGACCACGGGCAGATCGACCTGGCCGAATTGCTGGATGTGCGGGGTTTCAATCTCAATGCCGACCTCGGTGGCGGCATGAGCCTGCGGCCGGTACTGGCGACCACCACCCCGGACCGGATTTCCAGCCTGGTGCTGCGCACTGAAACGCCTCTGGATATCGACCGGCTCAGCGAGTTCATGAACGAGCTGCTGGAGGAGCATGGCAAGCAGCTGCTGCGCTACAAGGGCGTGCTGAATATCGCCGGGGAGGATCGGCGCCTGGTGTTCCAGGGCGTGCTGAAGCTGTATGGCTTCGACTGGGACACCGAATGGGCCGAGGGCGAAACGAGGGAAAGCGTGATGGTGTTCATCGCCGATCAGTTGCCGGAAGAGAAGATCCGGGCGGGGTTCGAGGCGTTGAGTCGCTGATCCAGAGAACACCGCAGGCCCGGGCCGGCCTCATCGCTGGCAAGCCAGCTCCCACAGGGGGCTTTGTGGGAGCTGGCTTGCCAGCGATGAGGCCATCAGCCACACCGCAAATTCCAGCTACAAAAAAACCGATGCCGGTCACCCGGCATCGGTTTTTTCAGTACAGCCCTGAATCAGTTGCCGTAGACAGGCAGCTTCTTGCAGATGGCCTTGACCTTCTCGCGAACGGCGTCGATCACCGCTTCGTTGTTCAGGTCAGCCAGGATGTCGCAGATCCAGCCAGCCAGTTCCTTGCACTCCGCTTCCTTGAAGCCGCGAGTGGTGACGGCTGGAGTACCGAAGCGCAGGCCCGAAGTGACGAACGGGGAGCGCGGGTCGTTAGGCACGGAGTTCTTGTTGACAGTGATGTAGGCGCGGCCCAGGGCAGCGTCGGCATCTTTGCCGGAGATCTCCTGCTTGATCAGCGAAAGCAGGAACAGGTGGTTCTGGGTGCCGCCGGAAACGACGTCGAAACCACGCTCGATGAACACGCTGGCCATGGCCTGGGCGTTTTTCACGACCTGCTGCTGGTAGGCCTTGAACTCAGGCTGCAGCGCTTCCTTGAAGCAGATGGCCTTGGCCGCGATCACGTGCTCCAGCGGGCCGCCCTGGGCGCCCGGGAAGACTGCGGAGTTCAGCTTTTTCTCGATGTCGGCGTTGGCACGGGCCAGGATCAGGCCGCCACGCGGACCACGCAGGGTCTTGTGGGTGGTGGTGGTGACGACGTCGGCGAACGGAACCGGGTTCGGGTAGACGCCTGCGGCAACCAGGCCGGCCACGTGGGCCATGTCGACGAACAGGTAGGCACCCACTTTGTCGGCGATGGCGCGGAAGCGGGCGAAGTCCAGGACCTGCGAGTAGGCCGAGAAGCCGGCAACGATCATTTTCGGCTTGTGCTCGACCGCCAGGCGCTCGACTTCGTCGTAATCGATCAGGCCGTTACCGTCGATGCCGTACTGGATGGCGTTGTACAGCTTGCCCGACGAGCTTACCGACGCACCGTGGGTCAGGTGGCCACCGTGGGCCAGGCTCATGCCCAGGATGGTGTCGCCAGCCGACAGCAGGGCCAGGTAGACCGCGGCGTTGGCCTGGGAGCCGGCGTGCGGCTGGACGTTGGCGTAGTCGGCACCGAACAGTTCCTTGGCACGATCGATGGCCAGTTGCTCGACCACGTCGACGTACTCGCAACCACCGTAGTAGCGCTTGCCCGGGTAGCCTTCGGCGTACTTGTTGGTCAGGACCGAGCCCTGGGCCTCCATCACGGCCGGGCTGGTGTAGTTTTCCGAAGCGATCAGCTCGATGTGCTCTTCCTGGCGCTGGGCTTCCTGCTGCATGGCTTCGAAGAGCTCGGCGTCGTACTTGGCAATGGTCAAATCACGGCTGAACATGGCGGTCCTCAAGGATCGGGCTGAAATAGGCCGGCATTCTACCCCATAGACTTTTGTCTGGCATATGAAAGGGCGTCATCTGGCGGACAAATGGGATTCAAGCAGGGGAAAACCGGCTGCTATTCCAGCATGAACAGGGTTTCGTTGCTGAATTGCGCCTCGAACTGGTGGGCCGGCATCGGCCGGCCGAACAGATAACCCTGGACTTCGTCGCAGCCATGTTCGCGGAGGAACTCCAGCTGTTCATGGGTTTCCACGCCCTCGGCGATCACCGCCAGGTTGAGGCTGTGGGCCATGGCGATGATCGCCCGGGCGATCTGTGCGTCCTGCTCGCCCTCGGGAAGGCCGTCGACGAAAGTGCGGTCGATCTTCAGCACGTCGATGGGGAACTGCTTGAGGTAGTTGAGCGACGAGTAGCCTGTACCGAAATCGTCGACGGCGATGCTCAGGCCGAGGTTCTTCAGGCTGTCGAGGATCTGCATGGCCTCGTGGACTTCACGCATCAGGATACTTTCGGTCAGTTCCAGCTCCAGGCACGTCGGCGGCAGGCCGGTGTCCTTGAGTATGGCGGCGATGCGGTTGCCCAGCTGGCCGTCGGAGAACTGCCGCGCCGAGATGTTTACCGAGACCTTCGGCACCCGCACCCTGGCCTGGTGCCAGGCCTTGAGCTGGCGCGAGGCTTCGGCGATGACCCAGTCGCCCACATCCACCACCAGGCCCAGTTCCTCCATCACCGGGATGAAATCCCCCGGCGGCACCAGCCCGCGCTGCGGATGCCGCCAGCGCAGCAGGGCCTCGGCGCCGGTCAGGCGCTTGCCGTCGCCGCTGAACTGCGGTTGGTAATAGAGGATGAACTCGTTCTGCTCCAGGGCATGGCGCAGGTCGCTTTCCAGCTCCAGGCGCTCCAGGGCGCTGGCGTTCATGTCGGCCTGGTAGAACTGGAAGTTGTTCTTGCCGCGTTCCTTGGCGTGGTACATCGCGGTGTCGGCGTTCTTCATCAACTGGCTCAGCTCGCTGCCGTCCTGCGGGCTGAGGGCGATGCCGATACTGGCGGTGACGAAGAACTCGCGGTTCTCCAGGACGAACGGCCGCACCAGGCTGGTGAGGATCTGCTCGGCCACATGCACGGCGCGGTGCAGCGCCATTTCCCGGGTCGCCCGCGGCTGCAGGAGCAGGGTGAACTCGTCGCCACCCATGCGCGCCACCGTGTCGTCGTCATCGACGCAATCGAGCAGGCGCTCGGCCATGTCCTTGAGCATGCGGTCGCCGGCGGCATGGCCGAGGGAGTCGTTGATCGGCTTGAAGCGGTCGAGGTCGAGGAACATCAGCACCACCCACGACTTGTGCCGCTCGGCCTGCTGCAGCGCGGTGTACAGGCGGTCCTGGAACAGCGTGCGGTTGGGCAGGTGGGTGAGGGCGTCATAGTAGGCCAGGCGATGGATGCGCTGTTCGCTGGCCTTGCGCTCGCTGATATCGGTGAAGAAGCACACGTAGCTGGCCAGGTCGCCTTCGTCGTCGAGCACCGCGGTGATGCCGACCCACGCCGGGTAGTGCTCGCCATTGCGTCGCTTGAGCCAGATCTCGCCTTCCCAGGTGCCGTGCTGGTGCAGTTGCTTGAGGATGTAGCGCAGGGTGGAGTCCTGCTGGCCGTCGACCGTGAGCATGCTCGGTACCTGGTCGAGCACGTCGCGCACGGCATAGCCGCTGACCCGGCTGAAGGCTTCGTTGGCCTGGACGATGTAGCCGGCCGGATCGGTGATCAGGATCGCCGACGTGGAATGCTCGAAGACCGTCGCGGCCATGCGCAGGTCTTTTTCCGCACGGCGCTGCTGGCTGATATCGCGACCGACGCCGAGGATTCCGCCGAACTGGTCATGTTCGTCCCAGACCAGCACCAGGCGCAGTTCGATAGGGATTTTGCGGCCATCGGCGCGCAGGCAGTCGAAGAGGAACAACTGGGTCGGCACCTGGGTGCGCAGCGCGGCCAGTTGCGCGGCATCGCCGAGCGCGCGGTTGACCCGCTCGACCAGGGTATACAGCCCGGCCAGTTGTGCCGGGTTGGCGATGGTCGACTGCCAGCCGTTGCTGAAAATCCACTCGACGTCGTAGCCCAGCACCGAGTGCACCGAAGGACTGACGTAGTTGAGCTGGAGGCGGTCGTCGGTGGAGAAGATCACGTCGCTGATGCTTTCGGCGAGCATGCGATAGCGCTGTTCGCTGTCGCGCAGGGATTCGCTGGCCTCCAGCTGGTCGGTGACGTCCTTGGCCACGCCGATGATCCGCGTGACGTTGCCGGCGGCATCGCGGGTCAGCACCTGCTCGCGGATGTCGTAGCGGCGCCAGCGCTGGTCGTGATGGCGGAAGCGCAACTGGCAATGCAGTTGCTCGACATAGCCGCTTTCCCGCTGCTGGCGGCGCAGGTCGCGGTACAGCTCGGCGTCTTCCGGGTGCAGCAGGATCTCCCAGAAGAACTCGCCCATGCGCGCCAGCTCGTGGCGCTCGTAGCCGAGGGTCTGCCCAAGATGGCGGTTGCTGAAGATCATCCGCAGGCTTTGCACGTCCTGGACGTAGAGCTGGTCCGGCACGGTGCGGACCACGTCGGACCAGAAACTCTCGCGCTCCAGCAGTGACAGTTCGACACGCTTGCGGCTGGTGATATCGCTAATGCTGAGGATCACCGCCCGATAATCGCGGCGTTGCTCGGGGAAGCGCACCATCAGCCACAGGTGCTGGTCCAGGCCATGCGCCGTCGGCAAGCGGACTTCCAGTTCCAGGCGCGCCTGGCGGTCCAGCACCGCCGCTACCAGTTGCTCGCCGACGCCGCCGTTTTCCAGGGCATTGCCGGCGATCAGGTGCCGCCAGGTGCCTTCGCAGCAATCGACACCCAGCAGTTGCAGGGCAACCTGGTTGACTTCCGTCACCTTCAGCTCGCGCAGCAATTGCTCGCGCAGGGTCGGGTCGGCGTCCAGGCGTTGTTCCAGTTCCAGGCGGCTGCGCAGGCGCAGGCGGTCGAGGATTGGGTCCAGGCCCGACAGGTCCAGCACGCACAGGGCGACGCCGGTGCTTTCGAAGATGTCCTGGTAGCGGCGGCGCCCGGCCTGGAGCATCTGGTTGCGCCGGCGCATGTTGAACAGTGCCAGCACGGGCAGCAGGGCGCAGAGCAGGCCGAGCAGGGCCTTGCCGACCAGCGCCGGGAGCAGTTCACCGCGGGTGCGCTCGGCATCGTGGAAGCCGCGCAGTTGCCAGTCGCTGTTATCGACGAAGGCCAGCATTACGCTTTGCAGCGGTGCGGTTTCGGTCGTCGGCGACGTCGCCTGTTGGCGTTGCAGGTGCTGGTGGATGATCGCGGCGGTCTGGCCGTTTTCCAGTTGCCACTGGAGAGGGTCGGCGGGCTCCAGGCGTTCGGCCAGTTGCTGGTACCAGGACGGTTCGAAGCGCAGCAGCCAGTAGCCAGCGCCGTCGTGCTGGCGCAGCAGCAGATAGACCCGCTCGTTGCCGGGCGCATTGCTGAAGTGATGATCCTGCTCGTGGTTCAGGCGCAGCAGTTCGGTCATGGCCGCCTGGTCCGGCGACGGGCCAAGGCTGTCGCGCAGGATCCGCCCGTCGCCATCGAGCCAGGCCAGGCTGGCGAGGGCGGGCTGGCGCTGGTGCAGGCGGGCGTACAGCCCCGCCAGCACGTCGGTATCTGGTGCAGTGGCACCGACCGGCAGCAGGTTGCGTGTGCGTTCGGCTTCCAGGGCCAGGCTCAGGTTGAGGCGATCGGCAATCTCGGCGCTGGCATCGATGCTGTGCTGGCGGCGTTCGGTGACGGTGCGGCGGTATTGATCGAAGGTTTGCCACAGCAGCAGGGCCAGCAACAGCAAGGCCAGGGTGGCCAGGGCACCCTTGAGCGAGCCGCGCAGGGGCTGACCCGACGCAACGGCGGCTTTGCGCAAGGAAGGCGGCTGATTGAGGTCGGTCAAACGGTGTTCCTGCGGTATGGCTGGCTGGTCGTCGCAGCGCGCACTATAAGCCGGACGCCCGAAGGGCGGCTAGCATGCCCTGACTTGTGGCAAAGTGCCAGTCCTGTTCATCGGGCCGGCACCTGCCCGGCTGTGCTGCCCCTGCCCGGCGGCGTCCAGTTGGGGTAACCTTGGCGGTTCCGATTATCCGTTACCGAGGGTGAGGCCGCTGCCCGTGCCCGCCGTGAGCCTGCCCTGACAGAACACGGCGCTCCACCCCGATACCCGGTTTTTGTCCAGCCCTGTCCCGTGGACGGGGCTTTTCCAACGATTCGAGCGAGGTCCGCATTTTGGCTCAATATGCATATCTGCGCTATTAGTTTTTGGTCGCGTTTTCTGATTGAGAGATTTTTCCCCTACAGTTCTGGGCTCCAGCCTATCGGCAATGGCAAAAAATCTAAAAAACGTTGCCTTGTCTAAATTTTAGTAACCTTTTGGCGCTTTTGGGGCCAGATCTAACCTCGAAACTTAACTTTTTTCATCTGGCAGAAAGCTCGGTTCGCCGGTCATCGCATGTGTGGCGCAACTCTAATCTCTAAAACTGCAGGTCCTAAGCACCCTACATGCTGAACAGACAGCTGAAAGTTTGATAGCTGTATAAGTTTGCAGAATTTGTAGGTGTTCTGGTGCACGCATGGATCATGCTTGGTGTTCGACTTTTTAGTTTTAGCAAAAGTTATCTAGTTGCAGATGCTTGCAGGTTCTCCCGGCCAGCATGCTGCTTCGCGGGTACCTGGCTATCCTTGGAGTGGCATTTTTACAGAGGGCGGCTCATCGTCCTCGCAAGCAAAGCCGCTCGTCGACTGTCATTGAAAATCCGAGCTGAGGCTTTGGAAATACTGGACAAATAGCCACCCTAGGCGATACTCTTGCAGTAAGCTTAGTGTAAGAGTTTTTAGAGTTTGCACTATAGCAATTATTGGAAAGGAGTCCGTTCATGTTAGCTCTCATTGATTCAGCCTGTTAGTTGTACTGCTTAGGGCAAGAATTGGTTTCATGAGTTGACGACTCTGAGAAACAACCTAATTGCAGGACCTATCAAATGGCTAACGGAAAAATACTACGGCAGCTCTTCAAGGCCGGAACGCTCGGAGATCAGGCGGCCTTCCGTCGTGCTTCGGAAGCTATTATCGAAGAAGAGCGGCAAAAACAGCACCACCTTCTGGCTAACGATTTGGAACAGATTCTTTACGGCGGCGACATGCATGTTCAGTCCGCACGTAAACCGCAATTTACCGCTGACATTCCTGTAGATAAGGAGCGTGGACTTCCGCTTCTCGATATTAGGCCGCCCAAGCGATCGCTTGAAGAGATCATCCTCCCTGAGAGCAGTTCCGTCATGATCGAGGAGATGCTTGAGGAGCATCGCCGTTCTGAGGTCCTTCGCAGTTACGGCATGAAGCCATCAGGCAAGGTCATTTTCTTCGGTCCACCAGGTTGCGGTAAGACTCTTGCGGCTGAAGTGATCGCCTTCGAGTTGGACCGGCCACTGGCTATCGTCCGGCTCGACGCACTGGTGTCGTCGTTCCTCGGAGAAACTGCCGCCAACCTGCGAAAGGTGTTTGAGTTCATTTCCAAGCATCAGTTGGTTGTTTTGTTTGACGAGTTTGATGCGATTGGCAAAGAGCGTGGTGATAGTTCTGATCACGGTGAGCTCCGCCGTGTGGTCAATGCTGTATTGCAGATGATGGATGCTTACGATGGTCAGAGCCTCATTTTGGCAGCGACCAACCACGAAAGTATTCTTGATTCAGCAATTTGGCGCCGGTTTGATGACGCCATTGAATTTCCACTTCCTGATAGGAAACAGCTTACCTCGTTGTTGCAGCTAAAGTTGCGGGGTATTCGCCGACAATTTGAGCTAGATGACGGCGAGTTGCTGGCAGAGCTTGAAGGGAAAAGTGGTGCCGATGTCGAACGAGTTGTTCGGCGTGCCATTAAGCGTATGATATTGCGAAACCAAGAGTTCCTCACCATCAAAGAGCTTCGTAGTGCACTGGTGCGAGAGGGGCTTCGAAAACACTGATCCGCTGCAATCAAGGACGATGAATGGCAACGTACAAGCACCTGAGCTTTGAGCGCGAAAATCTCGACAATGCCCGCCGGACAAAAAATCCGCCGAAGTTCGCCAAGCGTGGTGACTTGCGCGGGCATGGTCAAAAGCTGAACGGCTACTTCGCCACTGCCGCAGGCATTGCGCGCCAGCAAATCAAGTCTGCAGAAAACTCCCCTTTCGTGCTTAAGTTGCAGTACGACGGCGCGATGACCTTCGAAAATCTCCAAAAGCATGGCCTAGAGTTCATCAGTCAGGAAGGCAAGCAGGTGTGTGTCGTCTTCGCCACCGAGCAGGGCCTAGCGGTTTTCCAAGATCACCTGAACAAGCTCGGCGTCCTGGGTCAGACCGTAAGCTATAAGCAGATTCTCGAAGCCATCGAGGGTATCGACGCCTGGTCTGCCGAGGATAGGAAGAGCTGGGCGCTGCGCAATCTTGGCCTCCCCGAGGGGGAGCACTTCAAGCTGGATGTTGAGCTATGGCCTCACTACGTCATGAATCACCCAGCACGGATTCGCCTCGTCACGGGTTTTGAAAAATGGTTGGAAGAGGCTGGCATGCAGACAGTGCACAAGCTGAATTACGACAGCTTGGTCATGTATCGCGTCGAAGCTACGCAGGCGCAGGCTGACCTACTTTTGAATCACAGCGATGTGCGTCTGGTCGATCGGATACCGCAGACTGGCATCACTTATGCCCAGCTGAACCGAGATATAGCTGAGCTTCCAGGCAATATTCCGCAACCTGCTCTCGAAGCAGCACGAGTATGCATTCTCGACAGTGGGATCAATACGAACCATCCACTTCTTAGATCCGCAATTGCCGAGAGTGAATCATTCGTTGAAGGCCAAGACGAGTTTGATGAAGTGGGGCATGGTACCGCTGTAGCCGGCATCGCTCTGTATGGTGACGTTGAAGCTTGTGACCGCAGTAATTACTGGCGTCCGGAGTTTTGGCTCTACAACGGCAAGGTCATGCGGAAATGTCCAGATACCGAAAATCCTATTTACGACGAGCACACCGTTGAGGCTACTCTGACGGAGGCTGTTGAGCACTTCGTAGGTTTAGGGTGCAGGATCTTCAACCTCTCATTGGGGAACAGTAATGCTCCCTATGACGGCAGCCACGTTCGCGGGTTGGCTTACATCCTGGATGTGCTTGCGCGTAAGCACAACGTCCTGTTCGTAGTCTCGACCGGTAACTTCATGGGGTCATCTGACCCAGCTGTACCTATCAATAGCTGGCGCGAAGAGTACCCAGAATACCTGTTGCACGAGAGCAGCGTCATCATTGATCCAGCACCTGCGATGAACGTGCTAACGGTAGGCAGTATTGCCCGACACGATGCCACCGTGGATAGTCAGCGTTATCCTGAAATTCATCAGCTATCCCCGTCCTGTGAGAATCAGCCATCACCATTCACGCGGCATGGCCCGTCGGTTAAAGGCGCGTTGAAGCCGGAGCTGGTGGCTCATGGAGGAAACCTGGCGTGCCCGGTACATTTCAGGAACAACCAGTGGAAGACGGAAATGCGCGGCCTGGGCGTTCTGACCTTGAACTACCAGTTTCAGGGCAATACGCTGTTCAAAGAAATCTGCGGTACTAGTTTCTCTGCCCCCTACATCACCTACCTTTCCGGCCGTTTACTCAATGAATATCCGGACGCCTCGGCCAACTTGCTGCGAGCGATGCTGGTGAATCACGCATCGCTGCCGAGCGAGATTGAGACCGCTTTCCCTGACGAAATGAGGAAGGGATACAAGGTCAACAAAGCCACCTATAACCGTGAGATTTCTCGCGACGTTGCCGGCTATGGGCAGGTGAACGAAAGCGATTTGTTTCGATCCTCAGATCACTGCGTAGTGCTAATGTGCGAGGAGACGATTGAAAAAGACGCCTGCCAGTTCTTCGAGTTGCCACTGCCAGCGTCTTATCTGCGCAAAGCGAGAGGGCTGAGGGAATTGAGCGTGACCCTCGCTTATTCGCCAGCTGTGAGAACCACGCGGTTGGATTATCTCGCCACGCAGATTAGCTACAGGTTGGTCAAAGGTAAGTCGCTTGATGAAGTGCAGGCGCACTTCAACAAGGAAAACCAGGACGAAGCAGAGACACGAAACGACGATGCAGCCACCAATCGTGATATCTCTGCGCAGCTGCGAAGCAGAGGTACTGTGCAATCCTCAAAATGGACCTTCAAGCAGCGCAATCCGGACGAGAAGTGGTTCGTGGTGGTAATTCGCCAGGATCGGGAGTGGAATCATCCGGATGTGCTGGTTGAAGAACCCTACGCGCTTGTAGTGACGGTTTCAGACCGTGATAACGAGCAGGCGCAATTATACAGCGAGATTCAAGCCACCCTAGCTCTGCAGTTACAGGCAAGAGAGCAGGCACGTCAGCGGGCCGCGATATAGTTTGCAAAGCGAGAGAGTCTAGCCAGAGCTCTCTTGTTTACTCTAAGTTGACGGGGCCACCACCCCAACTGCAGTACGGATTGTGGTGGCTCTTCCTAGTTGCTAGTCTGAGAGTATCAGCTATGCATCACTCGTCTATTTATTGGGTAAGCGGATTAAATGGTTGATCTTACCTTTGCATGAGAGTGAGACAGACCGGCATCTCATCGGATTATCTGGTTGATGCTTCACCTACTGCTGGTGCATGTTTCCTTCGCTAATTCCAGCAAGAACCCCACACGCCTCAACTTCCCGGTCATCGTTGCAACTCGCTCTCAGTGAAACGAGTTGTTTCTCAAGCGCTTGCAGAGCGGTTATCTGCGACCGCACATGAGAGATGTGATCATCGAGCAAGGCGTTGACGGCGGTACAAGGCTGATGAGGGTCGTCCTGATAGCGCTTTAGTTCGTGAATTTCTGCCAGTGACAGATCCAGGATGCGGCAGCGACGAATAAAGGCCAGCCGCTCAACGTGTTTCTCGGTATAGACACGGTAACCGTTGTCCTGCCGATCAGGCGGCGGCAACAAGCCCTGCTGTTCATAGAAGCGGATCGTCTGTGTTTCGACCCCTACCAACTGCGCCAACTGACCAATGCGCATCAGCCTCCTCCCCAACGGATTCTTTACTCTATTGACCTTATAGTAGCTTTATAGTTTTAAATGGTACCACAACATTGTTCAAGTGGAGTCGTATCATGAGCAAATCCTGTGGTGGCGCCTGTGGCGGTGATGCAACGTCCGCAGCGGATACCGATATACAGGCCTCCTCCGAGGCGCCAGGGAGATGGGTCAGTGTTTATGCCGTGCCGAAGATGGACTGTCCATCAGAAGAACGAATGATTCGCCTAGCCCTGAACGGCTTTGAGGAGATTCGGGCGCTGTCCTTCGACTTGTCGAACCGCCGGCTGAAGGTCGTGCATGACGGCGAGGTCGAGCCCGTCACCTCGAAACTGAAGACCTTGGGGCTAGGCGCCTCGCTTCAGGAAACCGTCGCTGCAAATCCGGAGACCATCAAGGCCGCCGAGTTTTCGGCAGCTTCTGCTAAGCAAGAATCCGGGACCCTGCGCTGGTTGCTCGGCATCAATGCACTTCTGTTCGTGGTGGAAATGACTGCCGGTCTGATCGCCCGGTCCACCGGCCTGATTGGAGAATCCCTGGACAATTTTGCCGATGCGGCGGTGTACGGGCTTGCCCTTTATGCGGTTGGACATAGCGTGAAAATGCAGGTACGTGCCGCGCATCTTGCTGGTGTACTGCAACTGATCTTGGCTGTGGGCGTGCTCGTAGAGGTGGTGAGACGCTTTGTATTCGGTAGTGAGCCTGAATCGCTGGTGATGATGGCTATCGCATTCGTCGCATTGATTGCCAATACCAGTTGTCTGCTGCTCATATCCAAACATCGGGAAGGCGGGGCGCACATGAAGGCAAGCTGGATATTCTCGGCCAACGACGTGGTGATCAACCTGGGGGTCATCACCGCCGGCGCCCTGGTCGCGTGGACCGGTTCCAATTATCCGGATCTGATTATCGGCACCATCGCGGGGGGCATTGTACTTAACGGTGCCAGACGCATTTTGGCGTTGAAGGGTTAAATAATGCTCATTATTGGCAAAAAGCTCTCGCCGTATGCCCTATTGTCCATATCGGGCCTGCTGGCAGCGTCTGATCAGGCTGTAAAGTGGCTGGTGCAGCAATCAATGGCCTATGGCGAGTATGTTTCGGTGACCCCGTTCTTTAACTGGGTGCACCTATGGAACACCGGTGCCGCATTCAGTCTTTTTGCGAATGGTGGAGGCTGGCAGCGCTACTTTTTTATCGGAATCGCGGTAGTGGTCTCGATTTTTCTGATCAAGCTGATCCTTGAAAATCGTCATAAAGGAGAAGCCATCGCTTACAGTCTTATCCTCGGTGGCGCCATGGGCAACCTGATTGACCGGGTCTTTCGCGGCTATGTTGTGGATTCCTTTGATTTCTATTGGCGAGACTGGCATTGGCCGGCCTTCAACCTGGCTGATATTGCAATTGTCCTCGGTGCCTTACTTTTCGTTTCCAGCAGCTTGTTGGGTAAAAAAGCAAACACCAATGCCGAGTCGGATGGATCTGACTGACACCTACGCCTATACAACACCATGACCGAACTTCCCGACAACATCCTTCACCTGCCGCAATACCAAGTACTGGGCTGCAAATCAACCGACGACGAAATGCACTTCCAGGTGGACGTGCCCGATCCCATCGCCTGCGAGGAATGCGGCGTGCAGGGTGAGTTCGTACGGTTCGGCAAGCGTGACGTTCCCTATCGTGATCTGCCCATCCACGGCAAGCGGGTCACTCTCTGGGTGGTCCGCCGCCGATACACCTGCCGGGCCTGCAAGACAACATTCAGGCCCCAGCTACCGGAGATGGTGGACGGATTCCGTATGACACTGCGGCTGCATGAGTACGTGGAGAAGGAATCCTTCAACCACCCCTACACCTTTGTGGCGGCACAGACCGGCCTGGACGAGAAGACGGTGCGCGACATCTTCAACGCCCGCGCCGAGTTCCTGGGGCGCTGGCACCGCTTCGAGACGCCCCGCATCCTGGGCATTGACGAGCTATACCTGAACAAGCGCTACCGCTGCATTCTGACCAACATTGAGGAGCGAACCCTGCTCGACCTGCTGGCCACCCGCCGCCAGGACGTGGTGACCAACTACCTGATGAAGCTGAAAGACCGGCAGAAGGTCGAGATCGTCAGCATGGACATGTGGAACCCCTACCGGGCAGCGGTCAAGGCTGTGCTGCCCCAGGCCCGTATCGTGGTCGATAAGTTCCATGTGGTGCGCATGGCCAACGATGCCCTAGAGAGAGTGCGCAAGGGCCTCAGAAAGGAGCTGAAACCGTCCCAGAGCCGGACTCTCAAGGGAGACCGGAAAATCCTGCTGAAACGCGCTCACGAAGTCTCAGACCGGGAGCGCCTCATCATGGAGACCTGGACAGGCGCGTTCCCGCAACTGCTGGCCGCCTACGAGCACAAGGAGCGCTTCTACGGCATCTGGGACGCCACCACACGGCTCCAGGCAGAAGCCGCCCTGGACGAGTGGATAGCCACCATCCCGAAGGGCCAAAAGGAAGTCTGGAGCGATCTGGTCAGGGCAGTGGGAAACTGGCGCGAAGAGACCATGACCTACTTCGAGACGGACATGCCCGTCACCAACGCTTACACGGAGTCCATCAACCGACTGGCCAAGGACAAGAACCGTGAAGGGCGCGGTTACTCCTTCGAGGTGATGCGGGCACGAATGCTCTACACCACGAAGCACAAGAAGAAGGCACCGACTGCGAAGGTCTCTCCTTTCTACAAGAAAACCATCGGTTACGGACTGCCGGACTTCGCAGAGGAACTCAACTACGGAGTCGATCTATCAACCATCTGAGGGTGGTATCAGATTGATGGGGTGAAGGTGCCCCATCAACCATTAAATCCGTATACCCTATTTATTTAGGTGGAGTATAAAGTCAGCCTAAATCAAAGCATGTTTGCACAACTCTGACTGCTCTTGAATCGAAAATGGCATTCAAGTATTACAATGCGGATAGTGACGAATAAGATATGCGGAGCCTCTCGTGGTAATTCAGGCAGGTGACGCGTCTTTTTTAGCGACGAGTTCGATATTGTCTGCCTGAACGACAAGCGTCCAGATGATGCTGATCAGAAGTAGCTTTCGTTCGGCGTGTCGCCGAGCTACGCGATGACTGACCAATTGAACCTGCTCAACGAAGTTTGGCGAGGTCAGTGGAGGCACCAAAAATATCAATCTCTCTTTCTCGTGGTCGACGCCCAAGCTTTATTGTTTATATCCCCGAATGACTTTTAGTGCAATTGTCGGAGCCTGAATTCCAGAATCGGTCGCGACAACGGAGATGTTAGTTGTATCTTGATTTGAGGATTTTATTGTTCCCTAAATCTTTCAGTTCGCATTTATAGCGCAGTTGGCCAGTGCTGAGCGCATCCACTTGGGCATTTTGCATGCCATGAGCTTTTTGAATTCTTCAGCGCTGAGCGAGTTGGCAATCTTGCTCGCGACCTGCTCATTCACCCCATTTTCTCCGAGATAGAAAAAAGCAGTCAGGGCCGTACCTATTCGCGTTCCAGCTTGCTGAAGTCGTTGGCGAGACGCATGGCGCAGCCGAACAACCGCGCTACCTATCTTGATCTCACGGGTCGCTCCACTGGTGTAGTAAGTAGGCAAAACCTGCATCTGAACACTCAGTCCAAGTCGACGAACAGCTTCTGCACCATGGATCTGGATAGTCTCGCCTCTTGCCCTGGCAACAGCTTCCATTACAGAAATCGGGTTGGCTCGAACCCTTTTGCCCGTGTATTGGCTGTACTTGGGACGCATGTAAACGCCGCGGGCCACACGCTCTAGGTAACCCCTGAGTACCATCCGAGACAGAGCTTTGTTCACCGCAGAGCGGGAGCCCGCTCGCTCGAATACCGCCCTAACAAAGGGCCTTCCCTTAGGCATGCGCTTGATACAGTTGGAAATAGATTCTGCGACAGACACAGCTAATCCTATGTCATGCGGGTTGACAGGTCGTCTGGATATGAACCTACCGGCGTTAAGCGTAGACACCGTACTCAATTCGACCTAGAAGTGTCACCACCTGCTGGTAGCCCGATCCGGTTTCCAAGATGTTGCAAGGCACTTGATGCCTTAGGCCGATCGCTGGCTTGTATAGCCATTGTGCGGCAAGTACTCGACTGCCAAGTACTCGCGTTGCCAGGTGCCCGATTTGCTCGCACCTTCCCTTGAAGCATCGGTGGCCGATGCTCCAGCACCCCAACGGTGAACTGGGGCAAAGCGCCAGTATCTGTGGATCGTTCATTTGCACACCTCAAATGTGAAAGCGTATCTCTCAACCGGCAAGTCGGCCAACGGGCTCCATTCTCTTGCCGGCTTGTGCCGCGATATCGAGGAGCTTTCCTTGCGTCTGTGCCCGCCCTCGCAAAAGCTCTTGGGCGCTGCCTTCCTGTTCCGACTTGATACGCCACTTCTCAGTCTTTACCTTCCGCCGGCCTTTCAATGTCTCTCCTTTTCTGCATAGGTAGGGCCCAGGCGCAACCCAGCCACTGGGTCAGGCAGCGCAGACTTTGATTGCATCAGACAGTACATCTCAGCCCATGCTGAAGGAGGCAGGTGCCCATCCTCATCGGTCAGATGGCGTCACGCTGAGCTCCTCACGAACGCGCTGAATGATTGAATCCAGAGTGGCATCCTTGTCCATAAAAAGGTAGCACTGGGTCAAGATCGTCAAAGGATGAACATTCATGACAGTGGCGAGCCCATGCACCATTTCGAGGGTAGGGCCTTTTCCACCGGCTTCCAGTTGACTGAGGTAGGTTTGGCTGCTGTGGCCACCGAAATCTTCTTGGTTGAGGTTGCGGGATTTTCTAAGCTGCCTCATTGCTTTCCCAAATGCCTGTTTCAGTTCCATTTTTTCATTCCTACAAAAGGAATGATGAAGCCGTCTTGAACGTCGGACATCCATTAACTATTGTTAATATTTTGAGGATTTTTCGATGTTCAAGACCTACAGGCACGCCGAACTCAGCTCAGCCGACATTTTCGGAGAGCCTTCCAGTCGCCGCTGGAAATTTATTGAGCTGGAGCTGCACCACCCATGGTTTTACGTGGAGCTCGTGCGTGATTATGGTGATGACATCGTGGGCAGCATGCTGATGATCCCTACGGTACCGATTCTTCAACAGATGCTTTCGGAGCTTGATGACCGCTCATGGCTTGCGCAGGCTCACCTGATGTCTCCTGGTCACATGAGAGGCGGGAAGGACTGGGTGATGGAACCGCTCCAGGAAGTGAGCATTGCTGAATGCGATTCAGGAGCTGAAGAGGGTTATATCTATAAGGTAGTAGGTGGGGCTTGTTACAGCATCCATCTCTCGCCTCGGCAAGAAAAGCTCAAGGTCACAGAAATCATTTTTTCTGCTGAGCGCGATCTGCGCGTGAGTGGATGAGTTAAAGGGCTTGTGCATTTCATTTTTCGCTACCACTCGTTAAAAACCAAAGCAACTACTTCAGTGTCGTTCACTGAATCGCCCCTGGTTTCGTAGACATTTCGAAAGGAAGCTCTGGGTCGATTCCTGCCGGTCAAGATGTGCCCGTGCGCTGGTCACGTCCGATGCAAATGGCTGGTCAAGTCGAATGCAAAAAGGTGGTCAAGTGGGATGCAAACGCTTGGTCAAGTCAGGTGCAATTTCCCACGAGTGCCAAATTGGCATTCCTTGATCCAATAATGGGGCCTGGCGTCTCATCCCTCTGTGAGAAGAGGTAAGACAGTCCTTTAGTTGCATGTTTCAGGGCATGAGTGGCAGCTCATTAGGTCGCAGATCAAACACGAGCACTTCTGCGTCACGGCCGTTGGAAAGCTCAATTACCTGCTCTTTCCTCATCCGAACACCATCACCTTCGCGAAGCAATTGGCCATTCAACTCAATGCGCCCACGCGCAACATGCACATAGGCATGGCGGTTGTCAGCCAGAGTCAGAGAGGCATGCTCGTCGCCGTCGAAAAGGCCTGCATAGACGCGTGCATCCTGGCGAACCTGAAGCGAACCCTGCTGGCCATCAGGCGAAATGATCAAACGGAGCTTGCCGCGCTTTTCATCATCACTGAAATGCTGCTGCTGATAACGGGGAGTCGCACCACGTACATTGGGCACAATCCAGATTTGCAGGAAGTGAACCGGCAGCGCTTTGCTGTGATTGAACTCACTGTGAGCGACCCCGCTGCCCGCGCTCATCAATTGCACATCGCCCGGTTTGATGACCGACCCGGTACCAAGGGTGTCTTTGTGCTCCAAGGCACCTTCGAGCACATAGGAGAAAATCTCCATGTCACGGTGCGGGTGCTGGCCGAAGCCTTTGCCAGCGATCACCCGGTCATCGTTGATGACCAGAAGGTCAGAAAATCCTCGCTCATCGGGATCGTAGTAGTCAGCGAATGAGAAGGTATGAGATTACTTCAACCAGCCATGGTTAGCGCGGCCACGTTCTTCAGCGTTACGGACAGTGATCATGATTCGTCTCCTTGAGGCCTTGGTGCCTGCCTGTGATAAACCCACTTTACTGTCACGAACTTAAGACAAAAAGACGCCTTCAATGGAATTGCTGTCTCATAAATAGGGACAATCTAATCGCAAATCATCTGAGCTCTGTGCGAGCTTGGTTGGTAACCTTTGACCACGATGAACGACCATCTCGACGCTTAGCGCCCCATCTTCGGAAGCAGATCTGTGATGAGTGCGGAAGGCAACAATAGATTGAAAACGAAAACTCCCGACTGTCCGCTATCGACCCTAAGCAGACATCCAAAGCAGCTATGAATTACGTAGCCGTATTATTAGAAATATTCTCCCCCATCTGGAAAGATAACCCCCTCAATGGATCAGGGGAGTGTCTAGATGAAAGCCCATGCAGAGCGCTTGTTGGATGTAGTCATCATTGGCGGAGGACAAGCGGCGCTGGCAACGGCGTACTTCCTGCGTCGAACAGATCTCTCGTTCATCATCTTGGATGCCGAGCCGGGCGCCGGCGGGGCTTGGCGACACAGCTGGAATTCCCTGCGGCTATTCTCGCCGGCTACCTGGAGCTCTATTCCCGGTTGGATGATGCCGCCTGTGGAGGATGGCTATCCTTCTCGCGAGCATGTCATCGACTATCTCACCCAGTATGAGGCGCGCTATCAGTTTCCAATGGAACGGCCGGTGCGCGTCACCTCGATCGAGCGCGTTGCCGGCGCGTTACGTGTCCATTCAGAGTCTGACCATTGGGATGCCAAAGCAGTGGTCAGTGCTACAGGCACTTGGAGCAATCCGAACATACCTGCCTACCCCGGCGCTGAGCTGTTTCGTGGCCTACAGCTGCATTCGGCGGACTACGTTGAACCGCAGACCTTCTCTGGCAAGCGCGTGCTGGTCGTCGGCGGTGGCAACTCCGGCGCCCAGATTCTCGCAGAGGTTTCCAAAGTAGCGGATGCGACCTGGGTAACTCCCACCGATCCTCTCTTCCTACCTGATGATGTCGATGGCCGAGTACTGTTCGAGCGGGCCACGGAGCGCTGGAAAGCGCAGATGGAGGGGCGTGTCATTGAGCAGCCGGTCGGCGGGTTGGGCGACGTGGTCATGGTCTCGCCTGTGGTGGAGGCGCGTGAGCGAGACGTTCTGCACGCGGTGAGACCCTTCGTTCGTTTCACCCCTGACGGTGTGGTCTGGGCAGACGGCTCGGAAACCGCAGTGGATGCAGTGATCTGGTGCACCGGGTTCAAACCCGCCCTGGGACACCTCGCCAGCCTTGGGGTTGTTACTGAGCAAGGACGTGTAGAAGTCGAAGGGACCCGATCTGTGAGTGAGCCCAGACTGTGGTTGGTGGGCTATGGCGAGTGGACAGGCTCTGCATCAGCAACCTTGATCGGTGTGACTCGGACAGCCCGCAGTACTGCAGCTGAAATCGAGCAGTTTGTGGTGAAAGCGGAGGCCTGATGGCCTCCGCATTTCCTCACAGATCAGTGCACCTGCTGTGCCATTTCACTGTGCCTGGGCAGCGCGATCGAGATGAGTGCGGCGGCCAATACGAAGATGCTGGAAACCCACAAGCAAGCCTCCAACCCATAGGCCTGAAACACCCAACCTGACAGCAGCGTGCCGACCAAGCGACCCAGGGCGTTGGACATGTAGTAGAAGCCCACATCCAGGGAGACTCCGTCTTCCTTGGCATAGCTGACGATGAGGTAGCTGTGCAGCGATGAGTTCACGGCGAACAGCACGCCGAACAGCATCAACCCACCGAGCAAGACTACCTGCGCCGACCAGCCTGTCGACAGGCCCACGGCAATGAGTGCAGGCAGCCCGGCCAGGGCGATTGCCCAAATGAAGGCTGCTCGGCCGTCTGGTACATGACCACGCTTCTTGCCGGTGATATGGGGGGCAAACGACTGGACGATTCCATACCCGATTACCCACGCGGCCAAGAAGCCACCGACCAGCCAGAAGTCCCAGCCAAACGCAGAGCTTAGGTACACCGGTAGAGCCACCACGAACCAGACATCCCGCGCACCGAACAAAAACAGCCGTGCAGCCGAGAGGATGTTAATGGCCCGGCTCTTGGACAGCATGTCGCGGAACTTCGGCTTGGCCTTGGCCTTGCCCAAGTCCTTTTTCAGCAGGATCAGACTGCCGATCCAGATCAGGGCCAGCACCGCCGCCATGGCCAGTACCGCCTGGGTAAAACCGAGCAGCGCAAGCAGTGCTCCCCCGAGGAAGAAGCCCACGCCTTTGAGCGCGTTTTTCGAGCCCGTCAGGATGGCCACCCATTTGTAGAGGGTGCCTTGCTGGCTGTCCGGCACCAGGAGCTTGATAGAGCTCTTGGCGCTCATCTTGTTCAGGTCCTTGGCGATGCCGGAGAGCGCCTGGGCAGCCATCACCCACGGCACCGTCAGTGAGGCTGCTGGTACCGTGAGCATCAGTAGGGCGACGACCTGCATACCGAGGCCGATGTTCATGGTGCGGTTTAACCCCAGACGGGCGCCGAGGTAGCCGCCCACGAGGTTGGTGATCACGCCGAACACTTCATAGAACAGGAACAGCGCCGCAATCTGCAGCGGCGTGTAGCCCAGCGAATGGAAGTGCAGTACCACCAACATGCGCAATGCGCCGTCGGTGAGGGTGAAGGCCCAGTAGTTGCCGGTAATCAGCAGGTACTGACGCACTTCCGCAGACACGGCTGACAACGCCTTCATGATCGCCGGTTACTCCGCTGCGCCGACCAAGCGTGCCAGTTCAGCTGCACGGTTGGCGTAGCCCCACTCGTTGTCGTACCAGGCGTAGATCTTCACCTGGGTACCGTTGATAACAAGGGTGGACAGCGCATCGATGATCGAGGACCGCGGATCGGTGCGGTAGTCGATGGACACCAAGGGGCGCTCTTCGTAGCCCAGGATGTCCTTCAGCGGCCCTTCGGCAGCGGCTTTCAGCAGCGAGTTGACCTCGTCAGCCGTCGTCTCACGTTCCACTTCGAACACGCAGTCGGTCAGCGAGGCGTTGGCCAGCGGTACACGCACGGCATGACCATTCAGCTTGCCGCGCAGCTCGGGGAAGATCTCGGCGATTGCGGTGGCCGAGCCTGTGGTGGTCGGAATCAGGCTCATGCCCGAGGCACGGGCACGACGCAGGTCCTTGTGCGGTGTATCGAGGATGCTCTGGGTATTGGTGAGGTCGTGAATGGTGGTGATCGAGCCGTGACGGATGCCCAGGTTCTCGTGAATCACCTTGACCACCGGGGCCAGGCAGTTGGTGGTGCATGAGGCGGCGGTGACGATACGATGCTGCGCCGGCTCGAACAGGTGCTGGTTGACGCCCATTACCACGTTCAGTGCGCCTTTCTCCTTCACTGGAGCGCAGACAACCACGCGTTTGACGCCCTGATCCAGGTAGGCCTGGAGCACGGCTACCGACTTCATCTTGCCGCTGGCCTCGATGACCAGGTCGCAGCCCGACCAGTCGGTGTCCGCGATGGTCTTGTTGGCGGTGACCTTGATGCGCTTGCCCTCGATCACTACCGCGTCGCCCTCTGCGCGGGCTTCACGGTGCCAGCGTCCGTGGATCGAATCGAAGTTGGTCAGATGGGCATGGGTCTCGGCGTCACCGGCCGGATCATTGATCTGCACAAACTCGAATTCCGGCCAGTCCCAGGATGCGCGAAGCGCCAAGCGACCAATACGGCCAAACCCATTGATACCTACTTTGATAGCCATGTTCTTGTTCTCGAATCGCGATTAGCGAAAGGTCAGAGGGTGTCGCTGAACTGGTTGATATACCCAACGTGCGCAGGGTTCTGGATCGCACGTGGACGCAGGGCCTGGACCTGGGAAACAGCTTCCTGCACAGGGATGCCGCACTCGATCATCAGGCGGGCGGCAAACAGGCCGGTGCGACCAGAGCCGCCCTTGCAGTGAATGGCGATCGTCTTACCGGTCATCACGAGCTCTTTCAGGCGTTCCCGGTGAGCCTCCCAGGCGGCCGCAAACGGCTCACTGGGCGCTTCGTCGTCCTCGACCGGCAGGTGGAACCATTCGAGGCCCAGCAGTTGGCACTCCTCGGGAAGCAGATCGATCTCGTTCTGCAGCAGTTCTTCACTCGGCATCAGGGTTACCAGCGCGCTCGCGCCGGCATCGCGCAGCGTTGCCAGAGCCTGAGATACCGATGTCTCCTTGGTACCGGGGCACGGAGTGAAGATCAGCTGGCCGACCAGTTCGGAATTAGCCAACACGGAATACGGGTGCAATTGCATGCTCACAAAGCCTCAAATGGATCGTTGATTGACACGCTTGGATAGTTCTTCAGCCGACTCTTTACGTTCGGAGTAGCGATCGACCAGGTAGTCGGAGCGATCACGAAGCAGCAGGGTGAACTTCACCAGCTCCTCCATTACGTCGACGACACGGTCGTAGTACGAAGAGGGCTTCATGCGGCCCGCCTCGTCAAATTCCAGATAGGCCTTCGGCACGGACGACTGGTTAGGGATGGTGAACATGCGCATCCAGCGGCCGAGGACGCGCAGCTGGTTGACCACGTTGAACGACTGCGAGCCGCCGCAGACCTGCATCACCGCGAGGGTTTTGCCTTGAGTGGGGCGCACGGCGCCCATGCTCAGTGGAATCCAGTCGATCTGCGACTTGAACACGCCGGTCATTGCACCGTGGCGTTCCGGCGAGCACCAGACCATGCCTTCGGACCACAGCACCAGATCGCGCAGCTCCTTGACCATGGGGTGGTCATCGGGCACGTCATCCGCCAGTGGCAGCCCGGTCGGATTGAAGATCCGCGTCTCGGCACCGAAGTGCTCTAGCAGGCGTGCCGCTTCTTCCGTCAGCAGGCGGCTGAACGAGCGTTCGCGGGTCGATCCGTACAGCAGCAGAATGCGAGGCTTGTGGGTGGACTTTGGCTCGACTGCCAACTTGTCTGCTGTCGGCAGGTCGACCAGATCGTTGTCGATATTGGGGATGTGGTGTTCGGTCATGATTTACTCCTGAGACAAGGCGCCAGATGGCTGATCGAACCAGCGGCGCTTGAGCCACAAGGCCACGCCCACCAGGGAGATCAGTACCGGCACTTCCACCAAGGGCCCGATGACGGTGGCAAATGCGACCGGCGAGGCAAGACCGAAGGTGGCGATGGCCACGGCAATGGCCAGTTCAAAGTTGTTGCTCGCTGCGGTGAACGCCAGCGCAGTGGTACGTGGGTAGTCAGCTTCCAGCAGCTTGCCCATCCAGAAGCTGATGAAGAACATCACCACAAAGTAGATGGTCAGCGGGATAGCGATGCGCAGCACATCCAGCGGCAGTTGCAGCACCATGTCGCCTTTCAGGCTGAACATGGCGACGATGGTCAGCAGCAGTGCCACGAGGGTCAGCGGGCTGATCTTCGGGATGAAGCGCTCCTGGTACCAGGTCTCGCCCTTGCTGCTGATCAGAATCTTGCGGGTCAGGAAACCAGCCAGGAACGGGATGCCCAGATAGATCAGCACCGATTGGGCGATATCGAGGAAGCTGGTCTCAATGACGCTACCTTCAAGGCCAAACAGCGGCGGCAACAGGCCCAGGAATATCCAGGCGTACACGCTGAAGAACAGGATCTGGAAAATGCTGTTGAAGGCGACCAGACCGGCCACGTACTGGTTGTTGCCACCGGCGATCTGGTTCCACACCAGCACCATGGCGATGCAGCGTGCCAGGCCGATGAGGATCAGGCCGGTCATGTACTCAGGCTTGTCGGAAAGGAAGACAACGGCTAGCCCGAACATCAGGACCGGGCCGATCACCCAGTTCTGGATCAGCGACAGGGCAAGGATGCGCTTGTCCTTGAAGACTTGCGGCAACTCCTCGTATTTCACCTTCGCCAGAGGTGGGTACATCATGACAATGAGGCCAATGGCGATGGGGATGTTTGTCGAGCCTACCGACAGGCTATTCAGCCACGCAGGCAATCCCTGGAACAGGCTGCCCAGACCAATGCCCAGGCCCATGGCCAGAAAGATCCAGACCGTCAGGTAGCGGTCTAGGAATGAAAGTCGGCTTTTGCTCATGGTGGATCTCCCTAAACGTCAGAGCGTTCCGATGCGGGCCAGCTCGACCTTGAGCTGCGCGGCATCCAGTTGGTCGAAAGGCAGTGCGATGAATGCCTTGAGGCGTCGCTTGATCTGCTCAAGCGTGTTGTCGAATGCCGCGTCCAGCTCGGCGGCACTACCGTGCAAATCCGAAGGGTCAGAAAGTCCCCAGTGGGCTTTCACTGCTGGTCCGAAGAACACGGGGCAGGCTTCGCCAGCGGCCTTGTCGCAGACAGTGATGACAAAGTCCGGTGCCAGCTCGGCATGCGCGTCACTGGACTTGCTGCTGAGGCCCTCGGTGGAGATACCGGCACGCTGCAGCGCGGTGATGGACAGCGGGTGCACCTCACCCTTTGGCTGGCTGCCGGCGCTGTAGGCCTTCATGCCGGCCGGGGCCAGATGATTGAAAACAGCCTCGGAGAGGATGCTGCGGCAGCTATTGGCGGTGCAGAGGAACAGAACTTTCATCGGTTTTTCTCGGCAATGATCAGCAGCAGGAGGCGACGCGTTGAGGGCGGTCACCCATGGTGTCCAGTCGTTTGGTGCTAGTACTTAGCCATTCGCGGTTGGCTTCCAGCGTCGTCGCCAGGACCTCACGTACCCAGGCGGGAAGCGATGGATGCAGCCGGTAGTAAACCCACTGGCCCTGACGGCGGTCTTCCAGCAGGTCACAGGTGCGCAGTTGCGCCAGGTGGCGAGAAACCTTGGGCTGGCTTTCTTCCAGCGCGCAGGTCAGTTCACAGACGCAGAGTTCTTCCTCGCGAGCGATCAGCAGCATCATCCGAATGCGGTTCTCGTCGGCGAGGCATTTGAAAACCTTGGTGGGGGTCAGCGAGTCAGTCATAGCAATTCTCAGTGTTTGGTTTTCACCAGGACGAACATCTTGATGCGCTCATGAATCTCGTGAAGCGTGTGTCGGAAGGCATCGTGTTGGTCACTGGTGACAGGGTCTTCGAAGTTCCACGCCAGAACATCGCCGAAGGCAGGCAACGTAAGGCACTCATGGGCTGCCTTGTCGCACAGGGTAATCACGTAGTCGAACCGTTCCCCTGCGAACTCGTCGATGGACTTGCTGCGTAGAGCCTTGGTATCGATATCGAGATATTCGAGGGCGTCATAGGTGCGCGGATCGACTTGGCCAGGCTGAGTGCCGGCGCTGAAGGCTTCGAAGTGAACAGGGTCTGTGTGCCGGAGCAAAGCTTCGGCGAGCTGGGAGCGAGCGGCGTTTGCGGTGCAAACAAACAGGACGCGGATCTTGCCAGTCATCACTTGGTACCCTGCGCGCATATGGTTTTTCGAATATACGCTTTTCCGAATGTATCGCAACCCCTCGATGATGGGTGGCTTTACATGTGCACGTTTATGCACATATATTGGCCGCATGACGACCAACCAAAATCTCCGTGCTCAAGCCATCGACGCCGCCATCGAGTCGCTGGACGAGGCCTTCTTCAAAGCGCTTTGCGAGCCTTCCAGAGTCGCGGTTTTCAAGCGCGTGCTTTTGCTCGGCCGGGCTGATGTCGGCGAAATCGCCAAAGAGCTGCCACAGGAGCGCTCGGTGATCTCCAGGCACCTGCAGGTATTGCATGACGCCCAGATCGTGAAGGCCACCAAGGTGGGCAGGCAGGTGTTCTATGAAGTGAATGGTGGAGCGATCGTCGAGCGACTGGAGGGCCTGCTCCAGCGAACCAAAGGTCTGGTTTCGCTGTGCTGTCCGTAGCCCGGCCTTTTTTTGTCCCTATATATGCATGGGTGCGCACATATGAATGATTCGAATCGCGTTCTGGATGTGGTCGTCATCGGTGGTGGACAAGCAGGTTTGGCGACTGGCTGGCAATTGCAGCAGCAAGGATTGGAATACCTCATCTTGGATGAGCAGACATCCCCAGGCGGGAACTGGCGTAACTACTACGAAAGCCTGCAGCTGTTCTCACCAGCTGAGTACTCTGCGCTGCCGGGACTGGCGTTTCCTGGCGATCCCAAGGGCTACCCGCTGCGAGACGATGTGGTGCAGTACCTGGAGGCATATGCCGCCGAGTTTCAGCTGCTTTTCCAGGGCGGTACCCGAGTCGTGGCGGTCGTTCAGAAGGACAAGGCATTTGAGGTTCGCACCGCCAACGGAGCGACTTTCACTGCGCGTGCTGTGGTAGTGGCATCAGGGGGCTTCAGCTGTCCTTTCATGCCTGACATTCCTGGGCTGGAGAACTTTTCAGGACACTGTCTGCATAGCTCGGCTTATCGAACACCTGAGGCCTTTGCCGGCCAGCGTGTTGTCGTTGTGGGGGCAGCGAACTCGGCTGTTCAGATTGCCTATGAGCTTGCCGGCGTTGCACAGGTAGTGCTGGCTACCCGCGAGAAGATCCGCTTCTTCCCTCAGCGGATTCTTGGACTCGATTTTCATGCCTGGCTGAAACTCACCGGGTTGGGGCAAACACGATGGTTGAGTGATCAAAGCACTCCAGTGCTCGACACCGGCAAGTACCGAAAGGCACTTAGCAGCGGCAGAATTCAGCGCAGAGCCATGTTCCAGCAGGTACTGCCCGACGGTGTGATTTGGCCAGACGGAAGCAGCACCCAGATTGACGCGCTGATATTCGCAACAGGTTTCCGCCCTAACCAGGAGTTTCTGGCGCAGCTCCCAGTCGTTGACCGGCACGGGCGTACGCTACAGCGAAACGGCGTGGCAATTCAGGTGCCTGGCTTGTACTTCGTGGGTCTGCCCAAGCAAAGGAATTTCGCCTCGGCGACCCTGCGAGGTGTAGGACCCGATGCGGCATACCTGATGCCGCGGCTGCTTGAGCATTTGAACGATAGGCGATTGCCTCACCTGCCCACTTCGCCCCGCACGATTTGAACTCGTGCAGGGCGGAAGAGCAGTCTCAGAGCATGGGGTTAGGCGCGGCTTGCCGGTGTGCAGCAGCCCGACTTTTGGGCTGAAGGCGTTGTCAGGGATTCCGGTGATGCACAGCAACTGGTTTGAGTAGTGGCCTCGGGTGCGCAGCAACTGGAAGCTTCACCTTGCTCCTCGAACTGAAGGCTGCAGACACCGGTTTCAGGCAGTTCGAGCTCGACACGCCGTGCCGCTTCCCAGTCGCCTGCAAGCCCGGCCATGATTGAGCGCACCTGCTCATACCCGGTAATCATCAGGAATGTCGGAGCACGACCGTAGCTCTTCATGCCTACGATAAATATGCCTTCGTCGGGATGAGAGAGCTCATCAATGCCATGGGGGCGAACGGTACCGCAGCTGTGCTCATTCGGGTCGATCAACGGGGCCAACTGAACAGGGCTCTGTGTAGCCGGGTCGATAGCCAGTCGTAGCTCGCCCAGAAGCTGCAGATTAGGGCGGAAGCCAGTGGCGACGATGATCTCATCCACCTCTGGCAGAGCTTGGCCATTGCTGTGCACGACCAGCCCCTGTTCGGTTGTGTCGACCTGGCTGATGGAGATGTCCTGGTGTAGCGAAATCTTTCCTTGTTCGAGCAATCCACGGATTCGCAGACCCAGGCTGCCGCGTTCGGCCAATTTGTCATTGGCACCACCACCCAGAATTTTATCTAGCGAGTGTCCGCGAATAGCCCACGAAACCTGGGTACCGCGCAGTTGGACCAGATCCTGAAGAGCGTTGAATGCCGAGTGTCCGCCACCTACAACCAGCACTCGGCGCCCGAGATAACGATCGCGCGCATTGCCGCTGACATCGGGAATCCCATAGGCAATATGCGCTTTGGCGTTCAACTCTCCCAATGCTGGAATGCCGGATGCGCCCATCCAGTTTGGGGTCTCGTACGTGCCCGAGGCATCGATGACTGCGCGAGCTTGGATATCTTGCTCACCCTTTGGCCCTTTAACACGCACCAGGAACGCGGCAGATTCGCGGCCTTTGGTTTTCTGCACATCTGCGCCGACTTTCGTCACAGCAGTGACGCGGGAGTTCAGATGAAGTCGTTCCTTGATGACTGGCAGCTCAGCTAGCGGGAGCAAGTAGTGGTCCAGCAGTTCCCGACCTGTGGGGTACGTGTCGGAGTCAGGCGCTTGCCAGCCCGTTGCCGACAGTAACTTTGCAGCCTCCTTGTCTACGTTGTATTCCCACGGCGAGAACATGCTGACGTGGCCCCATTGGCTGATGCTTTCTCCAGCCTGGCTGCCTGCTTCAAAAATGAGTGGGTTCATACCCCGGGTTAGTGCGTGCGCAGCAGCCGCCAGCCCCACGGGGCCGGCGCCGATGATTACGATGGGAAGATCAGATTGGCTCATGCTCGTTCTCCTGTGTCAGGTTGGTTGGAGGGGAAGACTCGTTCAACGATGGCGCAATCAAGCCAGCGTCCTTCAAGGCATGCGTGTTTTTCATAGACGCCGACCTTTCGGAAACCGCAGGACTGGCAGAGCGCGAGGCTCGCTTCGTTGAAGGTGAAAATGCGGGAAAGGACTTTCCAGAAGCCCCGTACCTCTGCTTCGCTCAACAGTGCGTTCAGCAGTGCCTTGCCGATGCCACGCCCACGGACATCTCGCCGCAAGTAAATCGAGAAATCAGCGATGCCGGCATAGCAGGAGCGCGCCCGGTAGCTGCTCAGGTTTGCCCACGCCACTACTGCGCCGTCCAGCTCGACGACCAGCACCGGGAAGCGAGACATATCGGCAACCCAGGGCTGTACATCCATAGCGGTCCGAGGCTGGGTCTCAAACGTAGAGCTACGGTCATCGATCCCTTGGTTGTAAATCTCGGCGATGGCCTGAACATCACCGAGCTGAGCGGGGCGAATGTGCATCTGGCTTCCTTATTAAGTTGGTAGTGACAACAATTTAGATAAAAAAGGGGGATCTCCCCCTCATTGTTCTTGCGGCTTCGCTGAGCAACTCTCGTTTGCCAAGCCACAACGTACCTCAGCAGCGCGGGTCAGCTGCCGCAGGAGCGTCAGGGCTCCCTGGCGTACTTCCGGTGCCATGCAACTGATCATCGCCTTTTCTTCATTGATGAGATCATCGCGGATGCGCTCATACAGGTCGGCACCGGCTTCGGTAGCCTGGACACGCACGGCACGACGGTCTTCCGGATCTTCCACGCGGGAGACATACCCTTTGCGCTCCAGCGTATCGACGACACGGCTAGCCGTGCTCTTGTCCAGGAACATTTCCTCGGCCAGCGCTTGCAGACGTAGTGGTCCCTGCTTCACCAAGGTCTCGATGGCGTAGCACTGGGTGACGGACACGTCATAGCAGCAGATGCGATCGCGATCCCTGAACTGGTAGACGCGCACCAGCTGGTTCAGGGCTTCGTAGAGGTCTTCAGCATCACGGCTAAGGTCGTCGTTGTGCTCGTTCAGCATGTCATTTCCAGTTAGTTGTTACCTGCAACAATATGGGCGATGAGCGCGCTCGTCAACTGACCGGTCATCAGATTGACCTTTCAGAGCTCCGTCGACTACATTGGTTGTTACTAACAACCATAACAAGGACTGCCGTGACTCGACATGAACAGCTCCTGCCAGCCAACGTGGGTCGCGCTCGGTTAGTGTTCACCTTGGGCATCACCCAGATCTTGGCTTGGGCGTCGACGTTCTACCTGCCGGCGGTCCTGGCAGGTCCAATTGCTCGCGATACGGGCTGGTCTCTATCGTTTGTCGTGGGCGGACTGTCCTGGGGCATGCTGGTTGCTGGCCTTTGCTCTCCGCTGGCTGGCCGACTGATTGATCGCCGCGGCGGGCGCTCGGTCCTTGTTTTCAGTTCGCTGATGCTGGGTGCTGGGCTCACGGTGATGTCGATCGCCAGCTCTCTGTGGCTCTATTACCTGGCTTGGTCGCTCCTCGGCGTAGCCATGGCCACCGGGTTATATGACGCGGCATTTGCCACTCTGGGGACGTTGCTGGGAGAGCGTGCGCGGGGTGCAATAACGGGACTGACCTTGATTGGCGGCTTTGCCAGTACTGTCGGATGGCCCGCGTTGGCGGCACTGGAGTCATGGATCGGCTGGCGGGATACCTGCTTGGTGCTTGCTGCGATACATGTTCTGGTCGGCCTGCCTGTTCATTGGCTGGCGGTACCGAAACCGCCCGGTCCAGAAAAAGAATCTACCTCGGAAGAAGGTGTACCGGTGACGCTCGATGAACGTAGCCGCCGCCTTTTCTGGCTTGTTGCAGGGCTGCTGACCGTAGTCGCTTTCGTAATGGCCAGCCTCTCCGTTCACCTGCTCGCCGCACTCAAGCAACTGGGCCTGCCAACGGTCACGGTATTGGCAGTCGGAATGGTCATTGGGCCGGCCCAGGTAGTGGCCAGAGTTCTGGAGTTCTCGATTGCTCGCCATCTGCATCCGAGCTGGTCAGCCCGTGTTGGTGTATTGGTGAGCTTCATCGGCATCTGCCTGTTTATCCCTGGTGTGCCTTGGTTGGCATTTCCTGGTGCCGCACTGTACGGCGCGGGCATGGGGATTCTGACCATCGCTAGAGGTACGTTACCACTGGTGCTATTTGGCCCTCAGGGATATGGCGCACGGATGGGAGCACTGGCGCGTCCCATGCTTCTCGCTCAGGCCGCTGGTCCATTTGCTGCAGCTTTTGTGTTGAGTGCTCAGGGCGCCCCAATGATGCTGTTGCTGATGGCGACTATAGTCGCTGTGGCATTAGGGGGATGCTTCAAACTGCCGACAAAACCGTTTCATGACCAGCACCCAGAGTGAAGGTGGAACGGACTATCTATAATGGGTCGAAAGCAGTCTATGGGCGGATTCCGCGATGCGGGTTTAGCTGGCCCTGAACCGCTCCGCGAAGCGAACCAAGGGGGTGAAGCTTGACCTTCGAACCTACGCTTATCGACTGGCCAAAAACAGCCATTCGCAGCAAGGACAAATCGACGAGATTACAGCCCCATAGCCTGCGTCATACCCAATGGTCGATGGCACAAGCTGCGCAAAATGGGTAACCTGTGGAGGATTGCTCTGAGACTTTGTTGGCCATGGCCTCCCCTCGGAGACACTTGATAGCCCGCCTCACATGGCGGGCTTTACTATTTTTTACTGGAATGCTGGTGAACAGCCCCAGCTTACCGCTCCCAACGGCGCCATTGTGAAGGCGAGTTGGCTCATGAAAGCGTGGGCGAGCCGCAAAAATCAGCGGTCGGGGTAATTGGCTTCCTCTCTCGACTGGCTGTCATGCCATTCCGCCCAATGCTTTCGCACTGCTTTGAATTGCTCGGGACAGACCGTACGTGGCCTGCACTCTTCGATATCTCGCGTATCTGTTGCAAACACATAGTGATGGGCCCCGGTCAAAATCATCGTCCTGAAAAATGCTGCTTGAGCGAGACTCAACGTGGTGCCGCGCCGAGGTGGCGGTGAGCCCACACACGTGAACAGGAGATGCTTGGGGCTGAGTGGCATGAACAGCTGTGTGCCTGGCACATCCCAGCCGCCCTCAAGACTAATTGTTCCATTCGTACCAACTCCTACCCTCATGAAAGGGTTGTCGGACGTTGGCCAGGTGACTCCAGGTGGAGCGTGTAGAATGGTCCAACGATGATTTGGCAACCGATTGATGGTGCTCTTGAGCACATGTTCGATCTGCCAGAGCCAAAATTTCCGCCCGATTAGGATTTCGGCTTTGATGCCTTCTTCGCCATCCTCACTCTTCGCACGGTGAATTTTCAGCGGCAGCTTGCCGTAAGGGTCTACAACCGGAGGGGGTTCAGACTGAACTCCGGCGGCTGAAGCTGCCTCGATTTGGCTGATTGACCACTCCATGGTCTCTGACAGAAATGCCTCAAGCGTTTCAGTTTGGCGTTTGAAAAAGCTCTCCATTTGGGCAGGAGTACGGACAGATTGCGCAACAGCAAAGCGGAATAAGTTGTTCCAATCCTCGCGGGTCAACTGCGACTCGCTAACTACCTTTTCGATGGATGCGAATCCAGGCGTTTCGAAGTCACGCTCAAGCCATCGCTCGACTTCGTCACTGGCTTCAGAACCAGACAAGCGAGTATAAAGATGCCGAAGCACCGCCACGCTTTTGGTTGAATGCGGCTTCCAAACCGCGCTTTTTTCATGGGGCACTAGCAGACGATAGGCAAGGACTTTGCCCTCTATCGTCCAGTGCTTCAGATACGACTGCGGTACGTAATGGTTGTCCTTTTTGAAACCTTTCATTCCCTGCTATTTCCTTGAATTTCTTGCCACTTGGCAGCCGTGCTCGCATCCGTGTCTTTCTCGGCAGCTGCTTGCTGATCATCAGAAGATGGCCAATGGGTACCAAATTCCCTCACCAAATAGCGGTTAGTCCGGTCAAATTCCTACTCGCTCTGAAATTCCCCTGGCCTGAACGATATCAGCCGGGAATCGTACAGTCGGGTGATGGCATCGGCTACCTGATGCCTGAGCATCTCCGTGTAGTGGTCCAGGCGATCATAGCTCTAGGTCGCAATCCCTCTGCGGTCTCTAGAGGCGAGCAAAGTGAGGTAGATCTTCAACGCGTGGACGTCCAAGGAACAGGCCAACGATTACCGGGGACGCTACGGGAAAGCTGCGCCCCACGCGAGCGCCTGGTCAAGTCGATGCAAACGGGTGGCCAAGTGAATGCAATTACGCACAATTGCGCAATCATCTCTTCTTTTGAAGCTGTGAAACCGGCCGCTCCAGCATCGATTGCGTTAGACCGTGTAGATCAGCATTGGCTTGCCAGATCAAAAAACGGCTATGCATATCTCGAACAGCAGCTAACAGCTTTTGGTTGCTCGCTTTCAGTTCCTCAATGCGCTCGTTGGCTGCTTGTATATCGGCAATCCAGCCCGGCTTTAGCTTCTTAGCCTTCAATGCCGCCTTGGAATTCTTCATCGCTAAATCCACGGCAGGTAGATTCATCAGGGACTGGCGAACACGACTGATACCCAGTTTTTCTTTGCAGGCCTCAACGAGCAAAGGCCAAGTTAGCTTCGGCTCTGACCATTCCTCAATTAGCTTAATGATGCGTTTCTCATCCTTTGGCGTTAAATGCCCCATCGTTAGCCCTCGATCTCATCTAGCAAAGCCAAGACGTCATCCAACGATGGCAACGCCTTTTGCACCTGGTTCTCTTCAATTACTTTGACTTCGATCAGTCCCGACATTGCGGCGGCGTTCTTGGTCAGCGTCCAACCGTTATCGGCGTTCCACACAATGGCACCGTTTTCGAGCTCCGGGTTTTCCAGCATTTGCATGAGCGCCTCGCACTTAAAGAGCTTCTCACCCAGTTTTTTGGCCGACTCCGACGCCCCAAATACACCCCTAGACTGCGCATCCAGGGCTTTATCGAAACGGCGTTTGAGGTCGTCGCGTTCTTCCTTGAGGTTGGCCAGCTTCACGTCATCCCCCTTGACGCAGCCAAGCCGCCCGCAGTCCAAACAGGCACCCATTTTCGGGCAGGGCTCGGACGCAAAGTTGTGCACACAAACGCCGAGATGGGTTTGATGGATAATGCGGTCCTGCTCACCCTCGCGTAGTTCCATTACATCAGCAAGATTCAGAGGCTGATTGGTTTTTACCTTGTCCAGACGCTGAGCAGCGGTGCTGTTTTTCGTTTTGGGGTGGTAAGCCGCAACTCCTTGGGTGCGCTCCTCGATGGTCTCGTGGTTGTAAACCGATCCCATCGTCGTGCGCCCGGAGAAGGCGTCAATCAGGAGCTGCGACAGACCGGCCTGTTGCATCCGCGTGTTCAATTCGTGTCGAAACGCATGCGTGTTGACCTTGACACCGGGGTAGCCATGGCGCTCGAACAGACTTTTCCTTGCCGGGTTGTTCATACTGGCTAATTGCGCCTTCATTCGGTTAGGGTTCGCCGCGATCTCTACGCCAAACCCGTGCGTCACGGCAGTGCCACCTGCGTCTTCAGCCAGCGCTCCCGTGCGCACGGTGAATAAGGCATCACGAAACTTCACCCGCGCCTTGCCCTCCGTGTACGGCGTGGTGTAGGGAAAATCCTTTGGGAGATACTTCTCACGCAGCAGCACATTGAGCGTGCGCAGCGTGATCACACACCGGCCGTCCAACTCAACACCCTGGACTCCTGGCTTGTCCTTCACGTATATCGGCGTCCCTCTAATGGCATCCAAACCATCACGAATCTCGGCCAAAAGGGCTCGGGCGGCGGGGCTGAGAGCCTTGTTCTGCTCCATGGGTTTTAGGAAACCCTTTTGGAATGTAATTCGCGGGTTGTGGTTCTCATGAACACTGAGTTTCAGCGCGGCACAGGCTTCGGCAAAGGTGAGCGGTTCATCAGGCCCCTTGGGTGGCAGCCCTTCATGGGGCGGAAACTCATCGGGATGCTCTTCCAGCCAGGCGGCGTAAGCCCGCGCCTCATCGGTGATCGGTTTTAACAAGGTGATGACCCGCTCGACGACCGGCTCCATCTCGGGCTTAACGACTGGCTTCAGCGTAACCTGGTTTATCTTTTCCGCGTACCAGCGCAGGAACATGCGCCGTTTGCCGTGGGTATCCTCTTTGAACACCCGACAATCCAATTCAACATCCGCCAACTCACCCACGCGACTCGGGGCGCTCAGCAACAGCGCACAGGCGGATGTCACAACGATATCCAGAGGGCGGGTCAAATCGTTAGTGAACACTTCCCCGAGCGCTTTGATCGCTTCGGGGTTGGGCAGTTTCTGTTCCCAATCCGCTTTTTGCTGCTTGAGCGTGCCACGCGGCTTCATCGTCAGCGGAGAGGTCCACCGAAAATCGGTCTTGAGCAGTTTTTTGGCCCGCATCAGTGAGATGAGGGCCTCAAGTGCCTTGCTGCTACAGTATGCGTTGTTGCCTTTTGCCCAGTGACGACTCAGTTGCTCGCACGCTTCATTGCAGGCAGCGGCGGACACCTGCGTCACATCCCGCGTACCGGTCAGCTTGACCAAGGCAGCTTCCAGCACCTTCAGGGCACTTAGCCAGTCTTTAATTGCCTTTTTCTGCAAATACACCCGTCGGTACACCATGATAGCCTTGGCAAACTCCGTGAAGGGTGCCTGTATCGCCTTTGGGGCTGCCTTGGTCGATCCCTGCGCCGTGAAGCTACAGAATTGGACGCCATGCTTGTGCCAACTGCCGTCCTCCCAGCAAATACTCGAGTGCACGCGATTGGGAATGCCTTTCGGCAGGGTCTGTTTTGCCCATTCGATAAACGCCGCGAGCTGAGCCTCCGCAGCCAGTTGGCTCCTAGGCTCGAAATCAACAATGTTGTTCGTCAGTTCAGAATCAAACGCATCGGTCATTCGCCTTTCCTCCCTGATTGGCGCGTGGCCTCACAATCCAGAATCACCTTGCGGCACGCCAGAATGGCCCGATCCCAGAGCACGCCGGTCGTTTTATCCGTGGCAATGGTTTGCGCCCGCCGACGTTCCAGTCGCTCAAGGACAGCGCGGTGATTGGCATCCAGAAGGGGTTGGAATTTTCCGCATGCGTAACAGGTAAAGGGCGCATCGAGATGGCAGGCGGCATTGGCACCGCACACTGCCAGATCCTCGATTTGTCGATCCGCTCGATCCCCGTTTTTTGCTGAGGTGCGATCCGTGACGATGATCCCGGTGAACGCATTCACAACCAAGGCCAGATGGTCGCTCATCTTCGCGTCGATCAAGGCCAGCAGCTCCGGCGACACCTGGCGGTACTTTCGCACTGTCCGAGTATTCTTGTGCATCAATGCGCTGGCCATCGTCCACTCATCCAGCCCGGTATTGGACAGGTCCGTGCCGAGGGTGTGCCTGAACCGGTGCCCCCGCGTCACTTTCAGCGGCTGATGGGTGCGAGGCGAAATCGGAAAGCCCTCAATCCGCTCGATGCGATCAAGCCATGCCTGAACCGTGCCTGCTCCAACATGAAAGATTGGCTGCGGCGCCTTTTCGAGGGCTTTTTGCAGGGGGCTATCGAGTAAAATAGGGGGATTCACCCGATTCGGAAATTCTGCTTCATCATCCATCTTCCGGCGAAAGAGCGGCACATTCTCAATGGCTGCATCCCAGTCGGCGCGGTATGGATAGGTTTGCCAGAGTTTCGCCAGAACCATGGCCTTGTAGGCCTGCACGGTGGTGTACAGGTCTTCATCCAGACTGAAGATTTCGGACTTTGCTCGCCAACCCGCCTCGCCGTCTTTTTGCTTTGCCCAATGAAACCTGACCTTGCAGCCCTTATCGGTCTTCGTGAAATCACCAAAAACCATCATGCGCACCTGAGCGCCACGCTGCCCGTAAATCATCAACAGGCGCAGATACAGGTATTGCTCGGGATCTAGCTGACCGTGACAGAACCGCTCATGTATCCATTGGTGCAGCGCGTCCTGCTCCACCTGGGTGAACGGACCCTGTTCGGGGTCCAGGCTGAGGATCACATCGTGGCTGGATTTCTTTTTTCTGGGCAGTGCCTGGTAGGCCTCGATCAGGGCTTGTGGCGGACGTTGTTCGAGGGACTCGCAGTCGCACCAAAACGCCATGAAAGCGGCGAACTGACTGAACTCGCTGACGTTAAAGCGCTCCCGCAGAGCGATTAGGTGATCCTCGTTGAGCGGGTCAAGACTGGCCTGAGCAGCCCGCGACAACACACTGCCGACTTTAGCAACCGAGCCCGTTGCATGATCAGCCATTCGATAGGCCAGGGCGGCGTGCAACCAGGGCTGCCAATCCGGCGAAACACAGGCAAGGGCCGCTTTCCAGTTGACTGGGTTTCTGGCCGATTTATCGGGTTTCCACATGGGGTGAGTCGGTGTGAACACCTCCCCACATTTCGCCAGGCGAGGCGTGCTCAGCCATGCATCGAGGCTGTCCTTCGTGGGGGCCTGAAGTGCTTCGACGGCGATGTTCACGCTGAACCTCCTGGTGTCATGCCGGCCTTCTGACGGCTGGACGTAAACCGCTCGGCCCGTTTCTGTATCGCTTTGTCTGCCTCCTCCTTCCAGAACTTTGCGCCGTAGAGGCCGGGCATGTTCGACTCGGGACTCCAGCCGAACATCCATGTCAGAGTCTTTTGAACTTGCGTGGTACGATCCTCCGGCGTGAGCGCTGCCAGTTCCTCACGCATGCTTTCCAGCATGGTGTAGACCGCGTCATGCCTGAGAATATGCGGGTGGACATGAGCCAGTTCCGGCGCTATTACTCGAATCCTCGACAGAACGCCATCCACTGCCTTGATGGTTAGAGGCCCGCCCTCATTTCGCTTGTGCGCCACAAGCAAAAACGGATGCTTCCTTGCTTGCGATGTGCCGCTACGGGCCTTTCTGTGGCGATATTTCGATTCGTACTCAGTGATCGCGTCATACAGGTCATCGGTCATCACCAGCATGCGCTCGTGGGTTTTAAATTGCGGGGCCATGGTTCGTGGATCGATGCTCTCATCCTCCAGGTTGACCACCGCCAGTTGACGACTGTGCCAGTGAATATCTTTGGTCTTGATCAACAACATCTCGGAGCGTCGCAGCCCCATGTCGAGACCCAACAGCAAAATGATGTAGTTACGCAGCCTGATGGCATCATCTGAAAAGGGATTCTCGGCGCTATCCGGATGCATGATTTCCAGCAAACGGGTTCGCTCCTGGGCAGTAAGCCCCTTCATTTGGTCCGTTCGCGTTTTTTTCCACGCAAGCCTGGCCGCTTTGATCTTGCGGTTTATGCGCTTCTTCAGATCGTCAACTGCCTCATATCGTGTTGAGTGATCACCCAACTTGTCATAGAGGAAGGCCAGATAGTCGCGTACCGCCTCGATTCGCTGCTGCGCATGGACTTTGCTAACGGATTTGTAGGCGGTCGGATGCAATCGCATCCCCGCATACTTCATGGCCAAGATTTCCTTGCTGAACCCCGCGTCCGACACAAACCTGGAAAGCTCACTGTCTGTTAGGTACCGGCTGTGAGGGCGCTGTTCGAGGTGAGAAATCAGATCAATGGAGGAAAACGCCAGAAAATCCTCAAACACAGCTAGATGCTCAAGATATTTCTTGGTTGTTTCGAGGGCTCTGCCCGAGTGCTCCATGGTGATGTATAGGTTGGGGTAGTACACAGGGATGTAGTCTTGCACCAACAGCTTTCTTCGAGCAGCATTCACTACCTGCTCTATGACCTGGAAACCCATGATGCTCCCTCATAAACATAACTTTTCTAAGTATAGTCAGGGGTATCGGGCGGTCAACGCAAAACCTAACGTTTTACTCTCCAGGGTTTGAGCGCCTGTCTCTACCCTCAAAGCACTGAAAATACAGGATTAAAGGCGAATCAAACCATGTCAAAAAATGACAAATCAGGCAAAACAGGCTCTTACGTTTACACCATGCACCGGCTGAGCAAGGTTGTTCCGCCCAAGCGTGAAATTCTCAAGAACATCTCCCTGTCGTTCTTCCCTGGCGCCAAGATCGGCGTCCTGGGCCTGAACGGCTCGGGCAAATCCACCTTGCTGAAGATCATGGCCGGCGTCGATACCGAGTTCGACGGCGAAGCCCGCCCGATGCCGGAGCTGAACGTCGGCTACCTGCCGCAGGAGCCGCAGCTGGATCCCTCCAAGACCGTGCGCGAAGTGGTCGAGGAAGCGGTCAGCGTGATCAAGGACGCCCAGGCCCGCCTGGACGAGGTCTACGCGGCCTACGCCGAGCCGGATGCCGATTTCGACAAGCTGGCCGCCGAACAGGCCAAGCTGGAGGCCATCCTGCAGGCCAGCGACGGCCACAACCTGGAGCGCCAGCTGGAAGTCGCCGCCGACGCCCTGCGCCTGCCGGCCTGGGAGGCCAAGGTGGAACACCTGTCGGGTGGTGAGAAGCGCCGCGTCGCCTTGTGCCGCCTGCTGCTGTCCGCGCCGGACATGCTGCTCCTCGACGAACCGACCAACCACCTGGACGCCGATTCCGTCGCCTGGCTGGAACACTTCCTCCACGACTTCCCGGGCACCGTGGTGGCGATCACCCACGACCGTTACTTCCTGGACAACGTCGCGGGCTGGATCCTCGAACTCGACCGCGGCGCCGGTATTCCTTACGAGGGCAACTACTCCGGCTGGCTGGAAGCCAAGTCCGAGCGTCTGGCCCAGGAATCCAAGCAGCAGTCGGCCCATGAAAAGGCCATGAAGGAAGAGCTGGAGTGGGTGCGCAAAGGCGCCAAGGCTCGCCAGTCCAAGTCCAAGGCCCGTCTGGCACGCTTCGAGGAAATGCAGTCGCAGGAATTCCAGAAGCGCAGCGAAACCAACGAGATCTACATCCCGGCCGGTCCGCGCCTGGGCGACAAGGTCATCGAATTCAAGAACGTGACCAAGGGCTACGGCGACCGCGTACTGATCGACAACCTGTCGTTCGTCATGCCAAAAGGCGCGATCGTCGGCGTTATCGGCGGTAACGGCGCGGGTAAATCGACCCTGTTCCGCATGCTGATGGGCAAGGAACAACCGGACTCCGGCAGCATCGAGATCGGCGAAACCGTGCAGCTGGCCTGCGTCGACCAGAGCCGCGAGGACCTGGACGGCAACAAGACCGTGTTCCAGCAGATCTCCGACGGTTCCGACCAGATCCGTATCGGCAACTACGAGATTCCGTCGCGCACCTACGTCGGTCGCTTCAACTTCAAGGGCGGCGACCAGCAGAAGTTCGTCAAGGACCTGTCCGGTGGTGAGCGTGGCCGCCTGCACCTGGCCCTGACCCTGAAAGAGGGCGCCAACGTCCTGCTGCTCGACGAACCGTCCAACGACCTGGACGTGGAAACCCTGCGTTCGCTGGAGGAAGCCCTGCTGGACTTCCCGGGTGCCGCCATCGTGATTTCCCACGATCGCTGGTTCCTGGACCGTGTCGCGACCCACATCCTGGCTTACGAGGATGATTCGCAGGCGGTGTTCTTCGAGGGTAACTACACCGAGTACGAAGCCGATCGCAAGAAGCGCCTGGGCGAGGCTGCTGCCCAGCCGCACCGGGTACGGCACAAGAAGCTGGCCTGATAAGGCTGGTCGATTGATGCACAGGAATGGGGCCCTAAGCGGCCCCATTTTTGTGCCTGAATTTCAGGCCGGTGGTGGCCCATCGCTGGCAAGCCAGCTCCCACAGGGGCTGCGTGCACCGTCCTTGTGGGAGCTGGCTTGCCAGCGATGAGGCCCTTAGGTTCTGTATACATTTACAGAAATGCACCAAAAAAATTCATAAAAACGACATTTCGCCCTGTTCCAGTGCGATTGCTTCTTGGTAAAGTCCCGAAAAAACCAAAAAGTCCAACTCCCTCGGTGAGATGTCTACTCATGACTGAATCTGTCGATCACTTCCTGGCACGGCTGAAACAACGCGACCCTGCCCAACCCGAATTCCACCAGGCTGTCGAAGAAGTCCTGCGCAGCCTCTGGCCGTTCCTCGAAGCCAACCCGCACTACCTCGAAGCCGGCATCCTCGAGCGCATGGTCGAGCCCGAGCGCGCCATTCTGTTCCGGGTGTCGTGGGTCGATGATGCAGGCAAGGTCCAGGTCAACCGGGGTTATCGCATCCAGATGAGCAGCGCCATCGGCCCGTACAAGGGCGGGCTGCGCTTCCACCCGTCGGTGAACATCGGCGTGCTGAAGTTCCTGGCGTTCGAGCAGGTGTTCAAGAACTCCCTGACTTCCCTGCCCATGGGCGGCGGCAAGGGTGGTTCGGACTTCGATCCGAAGGGCAAGAGCGACGCGGAAGTTATGCGTTTCTGCCAGGCCTTCATGAGCGAGCTGTATCGCCACATCGGCGCCGACCTTGACGTTCCGGCCGGTGACATCGGTGTCGGCGCGCGCGAGATCGGCTTCATGTTCGGCCAGTACAAGCGCCTGGCCAACCAGTTCACGTCGGTACTGACCGGCAAGGGCATGACCTACGGCGGCAGCCTGATCCGTCCAGAGGCCACCGGCTACGGCTGCGTGTACTTCGCCGAGGAAATGCTCAAGCGCGAGGACAAGCGCATCGATGGTCGTCGCGTGGCCATTTCGGGCTCCGGCAACGTTGCCCAGTACGCGGCACGCAAGGTCATGGACCTGGGCGGCAAGGTGATCTCGCTGTCGGACTCCGAAGGCACCCTGTTCGCCGAGGCCGGCCTGACCGACGCCCAGTGGGATGCGCTGATGGAGCTCAAGAACGTCAAGCGCGGTCGCCTGAGCGAATTGGCCGGCCAGTTCGGCCTGGAGTTCCGCGCCGGCCAGCGCCCCTGGAACCTGCCGTGCGACATCGCCCTGCCATGTGCGACCCAGAACGAGCTGGACCTGGACGATGCCCGCGCCTTGCTGGCCAACGGCTGCATCTGCGTGGCCGAAGGCGCCAACATGCCGACCACCCTGGAAGCGGTCGACCTGTTCATCGAAGCGGGAATCCTGTTCGCCCCGGGCAAGGCGTCCAACGCCGGTGGCGTTGCGGTTAGCGGCCTGGAAATGTCGCAGAACGCCATGCGCCTGCTGTGGACTGCCGGTGAAGTGGACAGCAAGCTGCACAACATCATGCAATCGATCCACCACGCCTGCGTTCACTATGGCGAGGAAAACGGCCGCATCAACTACGTCAAGGGCGCCAACATCGCAGGCTTTGTGAAAGTCGCCGATGCCATGCTGGCCCAGGGCGTGGTCTAGGTTTCAGGCTCAGGCTCGATGGTGACGACTTCGATCAACTGATCGCCCGCCGGTCGCCGCCACACCACCTCGTCACCGGGCGCCGCTCCGAGCAGCGCCCGGCCCAGCGGGGAACCCCAGTTGACCAGGCCGGCAGCGATGTCGGCCTGGTCTTCCCCGACCAGTTGCACCCTGTGCTCGTGATCCTGCTCATCGACGTAGGTCACGCGGCTGCCGATCTGTACCTTTTCCCTTGACGTCGCCGTGGGCACCACCTGGGCGCTCTGTTGCCGTGCGCTGAAGTAGCGCAGGTCGCGCTCGGTATCGGCCAGGCGTTGCTTGTCGCCCCGTTCGCCCTGGGCCAGCAGTTCGCTGCGCAGGCGATTGAGCTGCGCGACGCGCTCCTGCAGAAGCGCAAGGCCGCGGGCGGTCACGTAGTTGGGCTGCTCGCTGATGCTGCGCTCGACCGGCTGGCTGGCCTGGTTGGCAGCCTGGTCTTCGTTGACGAATGCTCGGCTCATGAAGGTCTCCTTTGCCAGAAGACCATGCTGACAGGCCCGGGGTTGCAGGGGATGTCCGATTACGACCTGTTCAGCGCCGATAGGCCCTGGCGGCGTCGCGGTCCTTTTCCTGCTGCCAGCGTTCCTCGCGTTCGTCCCAATGGCGGTCGTAGTAGCGTTGCTGGTCCTGGTTCTGGCGCATCGCCTGGCATTGGCGGAAGCCGTCGTCCCAGCCGGTTTCGTACTGGCGCTCGTGCAGGTAGCGTGGCACGTTCTTGCGGAACGCCCCCGCCATCACCCCGGCGGCCTGCTGGCCGCTGCCGCAGCCGTCCTGGAAACCGTCGGCGTAGGCAGGCGGATACCCCTGGTCAAGCAACTGCTGGTGGGTCGACTGGCAACCGGCCAACAGCAACAACACAACAAAACAGTACCGCCGCATCGCAACACTCTCCGCATGATGGGGAAAGTCTAGGTGGGGGAATGTCAGTGTGGTGTCAAAAGGCCGTGAAACTCTCGCTGTCTGACAGGGCCTCATCGCTGGCAAGCCAGCTCCCACAGGTGCGGTGAATACAGACCCTGTGGGAGCTGGCTTGCCAGCGATGAGGCCCCTGAGAGCGACATCAACTCAATAGTTGTACCACTTCAGTTCCAGCATCACCTCGTTCTGCGCCGTCGCCAGCTGGCTGAACTCGCGCTTGGCGCTCAACCTCAACCCGAGGCTGTCACTCAACTCCCATTGCTGGTTAAGGCTGAGGCTGCGCCGCACCTCGCCATTGGTGAAGTAATCGCCCTTGGCCTCGACGCTCAGGTTGCCCAGCCCGTTGCGCCAAAGCACCCCGGTGTTGAACCCGGCCGCCGGGGCGATGAACTGGGCGAAGTCGTTGTGATGCTCGACGCGCACCGTGCCGAGGGCAAAGCCGAGCATGTCGTCACCCAGTTTCCAGGTGCCGCCCGCGCCGCCATTGACATGGCTGACCAGCACCTCATCGTCATGCTTGCCCGGTACCCGTTCCAGCCCGCCGGAAACCTGCCACGACCAGGGTTTCAACAGGTCATTGCGCGGCGTCAGCGAGCGGATGGTCGCTAGGTCCAGGCGCTGCACTTGCCAGTCGTTGCCTTCGTACTGGCGCAGCTTGAGCTGCAGGATCTCGATCTGCGCACCGAGGGGGAATCCGTAGGCATTGTCATTGAGGTCGTGATAGGCCATGCGCAGGCCGTACTCGGCGAATGCACGATCTTCCCGGGTGCCGACCCCGAGCTGCCAGGTGCGCGACTCATGGCCGTCTTCCGGCAGGCCCGGGCGCTCGATCTCCAGCGGCGGCGGTGGATTGCGATTGATCGCCCGCAGCAGCTCGAAGCTGCGCCTGGCCTGGTCCGCATCGCGTTCCTGGCCAGTGGCGCGGTAGCGTTCCAGGCGGTAGGCAGCATCCTGCACCAAGGCCTGGCGGGGCTTGGGCAGGGCAGTGAATTCGGGGCTTTGCAATTTGCCGGTATCGGCGGCCACCGCCAGCACCTGTTGCTGTTCGGCCTTGTCCAGTGGCTCGGCACGGGCCAGCAGTTCGCGTTCACGCGATGGCCGGTAGTCCACGCGTTCCACCAGGCCGGCCTTCTTCACCGCCTTCACGGTATCGGTGGGAATCGCCGTGAGCGGGAAGTGCGAGGTCAGGTCCAGGCTCGGGCGGGCGACCTGAAGCAGTTCCAGCAGACGGTAGGAGCAGTTCTCGTCGAAGAAGAAATAGTCGAAGCGGATCTGCTTGAGTTCCCAGATATGCTCGACCATGCGCCCGGTTTCCTCGGGCGTGAGGTTCAGCCGGTACTCCCACAGGTCGCGGTTTTCCAGGCTGCGGTACTCGGAAAGCTTTTCTTGGTAGGGAACGAAGGCGAACAGGCCGGGATAACCGCCCATCAGGCCCTTCCAGGCGTAAAGAATGCTGTTGTCGTTGCCTTCGATATAGGCCCCGAAGTTGACCGCATAACTGAGCAGGGCGGTCTCGTTGCTTTGCACGTCGGCCTGGTCGATGCGCAGCAGGGTGTGGCCGAACATGGACGACGGGCTGTTCAGGTAGGCGGCGGGGAAGATCAGCACGGCGCTGTGGGGCGACACGTCCTGGAACCAGCGTTTGTACTCGGCGCAATCAGGGCTGGGCAAATCGGTCAGTTGCAATTGTTCGCGCAGCCAGCGGGTCCGTGCCGGGTACACGCACTGGGCATGCTGGTCGCCCTTGCTGGCCGGGGCGTAGAGTGCCTCGAGCGTGGCGGCGAGCTCGCGATCCGGGTGATGGGCACCGTCCTGGGCGAGGAAGAAGCGGTCGTCATCGACGTAGCTGCGCCAGCCGCCCAGCTTGCCCGTTTCATAGTGCCCCAGGGCGATCCAGTAAGGATCGGCGGCCAGGGCCTGCAGGCGCGATTCGTCCATGGAAGGTGCCGCGTGCAACGGTGCACAGGCACAGAGCGCCAGATAGGCGAGGCGTTTGAGCATGTCGGGCGACTACTTCTCGAATGAAGCCGATGGGAAACACAACCCGCCTCGTCGCCGAGGCGGGGTGACGCAAGGTCAGGCTCAGGCCGGGGTAGCGTACTTGGCCAGGCGAGCATCCGACTTGAGGACGGCGAGGGTGTTGTTGTGAACGTCTTCAGCGGTGATGTCCGCGGTCTTGAAGATGTCCTGGAAGTGCTGGTGGGTGACGGCGGCGAAGTGCGCGCGGTCTTCAGGTGCCACACCGAGAACCACGGCGTAGGTGGTCAGGGCTTCGCCCTGGCCCTTGGCCATGTCTTCGGAGAGCTCGTTCATCATGCCGTTCATGGCGAACCAGGATTTGCCACCATAGGTCAGCGCGGCGTTGGTCGAGCAACCGTTGGTGCCCGAGGTCATGCCGAAGGTGGCGTTGCCCGAGGTGCCGTTGGTGGTGGAAGCGAGGAAGTGAGCGGGAGTGCCGCGTTGGCCTTCGAACAGCATGTTGCCCCAGCCGCAGTCCGGGCCGCCTGGCGCCTGGGCCATGGCGTTGATCGAAACCGCGGTGAACAGAGTACCCAGAAGAATCCGTTTCATAGCTTTGTTCTCTTTCTGATTTGCAAACCAAAGGTCAGGGTTTCCGGCGTGCCTTGCAACGGCTGCCGGATCGGGTCCGGTTATCTACCCGGCCGCGCAGTGTAGAGTTTAGGCACGATCCTGAGGTTCCGTAGTTAATTGCGAAATATTGCGTTCACATAGGCGGTGCGTCACGTTTTGGCCCCCTGTAGGCAATTGCGCCAAGAGCCTTGCAACCCGGGCGCGGGCAGCGCCAGAATGCCGGCATCTGCCCCGCCGAAGTAAGGAAGCCCGATGCCCGATCCTGTCGCTGCGAGCCTGCGTCTTGCGCCCGAAGCCCTGACCCGGCCGTTTTCCGCTGAACAGTTCGCTTTTTCCACAACCAATGATCTGGAGCCATTTCGCGGTGTGCTGGGCCAGGAACGCGCGGTAGAGGCGCTGCAATTCGGTGTCGCCATGCCCCGCCCCGGATACAACGTTTTCGTCATGGGCGAACCGGGGACCGGTCGCTTTTCATTCGTCAAACGCTACCTCAAGGCCGAAGGCAAGCGCCTGCAGACGCCTTCCGACTGGGTCTATGTGAACAATTTCGACGAGCCGCGCGAACCTCGCGCCGTCGAGCTGGCGCCCGGTAGCGCGAACACCTTCATCGCCGATATCGGCGCTTTGATCGATAACCTGGTCGTCACCTTCCCGGCAGTCTTCGAGCACCCGTCCTACCAGCAAAAGAAGAGCGCCATCGACCGCGCCTTCAACCAGCGCTACGACCGCGCCCTCGATATCATCGAGCGTGCCTCGCTGGAGAAGGACGTGGCGCTGTATCGCGACAGCAGCAACGTCGCCTTCACTCCGATGAGCGACGGCAAGGCACTGGACGAAGCGGAGTTCGCCCAGTTGCCGGAAGCCGAGCGCGAGCGCTTCCACAACGACATCGCCGAGCTCGAGGAGCGGCTCAACGAAGAGCTGGCGAGCCTGCCGCAATGGAAGCGCGAGTCGAACAACCAGTTGCGCCAGCTCAACGAAGAAACCATCACCCTGGCCCTGCAGCCGCTGCTCGGCCCGTTGTCGGAAAAGTACTCGGAAAATGCCGAGGTCTGCGCTTACCTGCAGGCCATGCAGGTGCACCTGCTGCGTACCGTGGTCGAGCAACTGGTGGATGACAGCAAGGTCGATGCCGTCGCGCGCAAGATGCTCGAAGAGCAGTTGTCGCCGAGCCTGGTGGTCGGTCATTCGGTCAATGGCGGGGCACCGGTGGTGTTCGAGCCGCATCCGACCTACGACAATCTGTTCGGCCGCATCGAATACAGCACCGACCAGGGTGCGCTGTACACCAACTACCGGCAGTTGCGCCCGGGTGCGCTGCACCGCGCCAATGGCGGTTTCCTGATTCTCGAAGCGGAGAAGATGCTCGGCGAGCCGTTCGTGTGGGATGCGCTCAAGCGTGCCCTGCAGTCGCGCAAGCTGAAGATGGAGTCGCCCCTGGGCGAACTGGGGCGCATCGCCACCGTGACCCTGACCCCGCAGATGATCCCGTTGCAGGTCAAGGTCATCATCATCGGCGCGCGCCAGCTCTACTACGCGCTGCAGGACCATGATCCAGACTTCCAGGAGATGTTCCGCGTGCTGGTGGATTTCGATGAGGAAATCCCGATGCACGACGAAAGCCTGGAACAGTTCGCTCAGTTGCTGAAGACCCGCACCAGCGAGGAAGGCATGGCGCCGCTGACTGCCGACGCGGTGGCGCGCCTGGCGACCTACAGCGCTCGCCTGGCGGAAAACCAGAAGCGTCTGTCGGCGCGCATCGGCGACCTGTTCCAGTTGGTCAGCGAGGCGGATTTCATCCGCCACCTGGCCAACGACGAGATGACCGACGTCGGCCATATCGAGCGCGCGCTCAAGGCCAAGGCCACCCGGACCGGTCGGGTCTCGGCGCGGATTCTCGACGACATGCTCGCCGGGATCATCCTGATCGACACCGAGGGTGCCGCCGTCGGCAAGTGCAACGGCCTGACGGTGCTGGAAGTGGGTGATTCGGCCTTCGGTGTGCCGGCGCGGATTTCCGCCACGGTGTACCCGGGGGGCAGCGGGATCGTCGATATCGAGCGCGAGGTCAACCTTGGCCAGCCGATTCACTCCAAGGGCGTGATGATCCTCACCGGCTACCTTGGCAGCCGCTACGCCCAGGAATTCCCGCTGGCGATTTCCGCGAGCATTGCCCTGGAGCAGTCCTACGGTTATGTCGATGGCGACAGCGCGTCCCTGGGCGAGGCCTGCACGCTGATCTCGGCCCTGTCGAAGACTCCGCTCAAGCAGTGCTTCGCGATCACCGGCTCGATCAACCAGTTCGGCGAAGTGCAGGCGGTGGGCGGGGTCAACGAGAAGATCGAGGGCTTCTTCCGCCTGTGCGAGGCCCGCGGCCTGACCGGGGAGCAGGGGGCGATCATCCCGAAAGCCAACGTCTCCACCCTGATGCTCGACGAGCGGGTGCTCCAGGCTGTGCGCGCCGGGCAGTTCCATGTCTATGCGGTCAGCCAGGCCGACGAAGCCCTGAGCCTGCTGGTGGGCGAGCCGGCCGGCGAGCCGGATGCCGACGGCCAGTTCCCTGAGGGCAGCGTCAATGCCCGGGTGGTCGAGCGCCTGCGGGTGATCGCCGAGATGATCAGCGAGGAGGAGTTCAAGGAGGCGGAAAAAGAGCAGGCCGAACAGGCACTTGCCGAAGTGAAGCCGGCCTGACGGGCCGGGCGCGGGCGCTGCGGTGACATGACCACTCGGCGCCCATTGCCCGTGAGGCGCTTGTACTGGCCGGTTTTCTTCTATCCTTCAAAGCATGGATAGTCGTCGGTACAGGATGGAAACAGCCTTGTCGAAGGCTGAACGAGGTTCTACCGAGGGTCTTCGCCATGCCGCGCAGCCTCAGCCTTACCCGCCAATGCCTGGGTCTGGTGACCCGCATCGAATGCAGCATCCGTCCGCTGGCCGGTGACAACGGCATGTGGACCCTTCTCTTCGCCGCCGGCATGGCAGGCGAACAACCTTCCGCGATCAAGGCCCAAGGGCCGTTCCATGGGCCCTTCGTGGCCGAGTCGGTACTCAACGCCATCGTCGACAGCCTGACCCTGCACGGCTACCAGCTGGCCGATGACCCGCAGATCTGGAGCGTGCACCTGCAAGCCCAACTGCGCCGGGTCAACGGTCACGTCCATCACTGAGGGAGCCTGCGGCAGCGCGTCGCGGGCTTTTTCCTTCACGTCCGGCTGATATACTCCCGGCCGATTTTCCCCGCCTTCAGGTGACTAGCTCAATGGAACGCTTTATCGAAAATGCGATGTACGCCTCGCGCTGGCTGCTCGCACCGATCTACTTTGGATTGTCGCTGGGCTTGCTGGCGCTGGCGCTCAAGTTCTTCCAGGAGATCTTCCACGTTCTGCCGAACGTCTTCTCCCTGGCCGAATCCGACCTGATCCTGGTGCTGCTGTCGCTGATCGACATGGCCCTGGTCGGTGGCCTGCTGGTGATGGTGATGATTTCCGGCTACGAGAACTTCGTTTCGCAACTGGACATCGACGAGGACAAGGAAAAGCTCAACTGGCTGGGCAAGATGGACTCCTCGTCGTTGAAAATGAAGGTAGCGGCGTCGATCGTGGCGATTTCCTCGATCCACTTGCTGCGGGTGTTCATGGATGCGCAGAACATCTCGTCGAACTACCTGATGTGGTACGTGATCATCCACATGACCTTCGTGGTGTCGGCCTTTGCCATGGGTTACCTGGACAAGGTCACCAAGCACTGAGCAAGGCGTCGCCTGCGTCACCGACCGCCCGTCCGTTGCAAAACGGACGGGCGGTTGCGTTTCGCTCTTGTGCTTTGCAATGGGCTGTACAAAAAATGAGCGGTCAACGTCGCGAGGTACGCCCATGAACCTGCACGAACTGAACACCCAGGCCCGAGCGGGCCGTATCGACGAGCTCAACCTGATCGCCATCGAAGGCGGCGACTATTTGCTGGAAGCACGTTCCCACGGCCATGCCCACGCCCTTACCGACGCCCGTGGCGGGCGTTTGAAAGTGCATTCGCTGGAGCAGGCGCACCTGCTGCTCGAAGGGTTGCCGCAGATGCCGATGCACCTGGTGCACTGGTCGGTACAGGACGAAATGTGCGGGATGGCCAGCGTGGTCGAGGAAGACCTTAAAGTGCCGTTGTCCAGCCGTAGTGCCCGATAGCTGATTCGCTTCGCCGCAGTGTGCTAGGCTGCGAGCCCTTTTCATAAAGGGCGCGGTTGTCGTGCGCCCTGCTGCGGAGCAAGCCAATGTCCGAAATCAATCTGTCCACCGACGAAACCCGCGTCAGCTACGGCATCGGCCGTCAGCTGGGTGGCCAACTGCGTGACAACCCGCCACCGGGTGTGAGCCTGGAAGCCATCCTGGCCGGCCTGACCGACGCTTTCAACGGTGCGGCCAGCCGCGTCAGCGAAGAAGACCTGTCGGCCAGCTTCAAGGTCATTCGTGAAGTCATGCAGGCCCAGCAGGCTGCCAAGGCCGAAGCCGCTGCAGCGGCCGGCAAGGAATTCCTGGCCCAGAACGCCAAGCGCGAAGGCATCACCAGCCTGGCTTCCGGCCTGCAGTACGAAGTGCTGACCGCAGGCGAAGGCGCCAAGCCGACTCGCGAAGACAGCGTGCGCACCCACTACCACGGCACCCTGATCGACGGCACCGTGTTCGACAGCTCCTACGACCGTGGCCAGCCGGCCGAATTCCCGGTTGGCGGCGTGATCGCCGGCTGGACCGAAGCCCTGCAACTGATGAACGCCGGCAGCAAATGGCGCCTGTACGTACCGAGCGAGCTGGCCTACGGCGCCCAGGGCGTCGGCAGCATCCCGCCGCACAGCGTACTGGTGTTCGACGTCGAGCTGCTGGACGTTCTGTAAGGCTTCTGGCCCGAGGGCAATGTCTTCATTGCTCTCCCGGGCCTCATCGCTGGCAAGCCAGCTCCCACAGGTTATGCGATCCCTGTGGGAGCTGGCTTGCCAGCGATGAGGCCCTGAAGAACAACACAGGAATCAGCTAGAACCCCGTATGCGGCGTGTTCGGGCGCAAGGCCCGGGCATAGCAGAACAGGAACAGGTTCCTCACCAGTTCCTTGAGCACGATCGGCTCACTCGAGTTCAGTCCGTTGAAATCCAGGTCGCCCTGTTCACGCAGTTCGTCCAGTGCCGCTTCTTCGAGCACGGCACAGACTTCGCCGGTTTCACGGTGGAGGATGCGCAGGTAAGGGTGGGGGCGGTCCAGCCAGGCGTCGATCAGATAAGTCATGGCTATTCTCCTTGAAAAACTCTCAGTGAGAATAATTCTTATTATCGAAATAGCAAGTGGCAATTGGGAATAGTTTGCATTTTCTGCCGAAGTGCGCGCCCGTATGGCAGCGCGCACCTGGAATGAGGCGGGGTTCAGACCTTGCGGACGAACTCGGACTTCAGCTTCATCGGACCGATGCCGTCGATCTTGCAGTCGATATCGTGGTCGCCATCGCACAGGCGGATGTTCTTGACCTTGGTGCCGACCTTGACCACCAGGGAGGTGCCCTTGACCTTGAGGTCCTTGATCACGGTGATGGTGTCGCCGTCCTGCAGGACGTTGCCCACCGCGTCCTTCTTCACTACGTCATCGTTGGCCGCCTCGGCGTCGCCGCCGGCCGACCACTCGTGGGCGCACTCGGGGCAGATCAGCTGGGTGCCGTCTTCATAGGTGTATTCGGAGTTGCATTTGGGGCAGGGTGGCAAGGTGCTCACTAAGTTTCCTCGGGTCATGCGTGCAGAAAGCCCACATTGTATAGGGTTTTGCCCAGCAGAGGAAAAGCAGGCCCGTCGAGCGACGGGCCGGAGGGGTGTCAGTGGGTGCGGGCTACGGCGAATTCGCTGAGCTCGACCAGCGCATCGCGGTATTCGCTGGCCGGCAGCACTTCGAGGCAGGCAATGGCGCGGGCCACGTAGTCGCGGGCCAGTTTTGCCGTGTAGTCCAGCGAACCCGAGGCTTCCACGGCTTCGCGGATGCGCTCCAGGTCCTCGATCCCGCCTTTCTGGATCGCCTGGCGAACCAGTGCGGCCTGTTCAGGGGTGCCTTCGCGCATGGTGTAGATCAGCGGCAGGGTCGGCTTGCCTTCGGCGAGGTCGTCGCCGACGTTCTTGCCCAGGGTCTGCGCGTCGCCCTTGTAGTCGAGCAGGTCGTCGACCAGCTGGAAGGCCACGCCCAGGTGGTCGCCGAAGGTGCGCAGGGCCTCGCGCTGCTCTTCGCTGGCATTGGCCAGGGCGGCGGCGCTGTGGGTCGAGGCTTCGAACAGCATCGCGGTCTTGCCGCGGATCACGTCCATGTAGATTTCTTCGGTGGTGCTGGCATCGCGCACCCGCGACAGTTGCAGCACCTCACCCTCGGCGATGACCCGGGTGGCCTTCGACAGGATCTGCATGACCGGCATCGAGCCGAGCTCGACCATCATTTCGAACGAGCGCGAATAAAGGAAGTCGCCCACCAGCACGCTCGGCGCGTTGCCCCACAGGGCGTTGGCGGTGGAGCGGCCACGGCGCATGCCGGACATGTCGACCACGTCGTCGTGCAGCAGGGTGGCGGTGTGAAGGAATTCGATGGTGGCGGCGAGCAAGCGCAGGTCGTCGCCTTCACGACCCAGGGCCTTGCCGCAGAGCAGTACCAGCAGCGGACGCAGGCGCTTGCCGCCGGCCGAGGTAATGTAGTCGCCGATTTTCGATACCAGCGGAACGCGCGAAGTCAGCTGTTTCTTGATGATCTCGTCAACGGCGCTGAAATCGTCCGCTACCGCGCGGTAGAAAGCTTGGGGTTGCATCGGCCACAGGTGCTCCATATAGGTTGCGCGGCATGCTAGGTTGCGGGTCCCGGCCTGTCAAGGCGCCCGGCCCGGCGGCCCCGGGCGCCACTTGCAAGGCCCGGCGGGCTTGCGTACAATCGCGCACCCTACTTCCTGGGCAGCACCTGCCTTACGCAATTGCACCGGGCCGTTCCAGCCTCGTGCAGCCATGCCAGCCAATACTCTTCCTATAAAGCGCTGGGTGAGCAGGATTATCGGAGAAATACCATGTCTTACGCAGTAATTGTTACCGGTGGCAAGCAGTACAAAGTCGCCGAAGGTGAATACCTGAAGATCGAGAAACTGGAAGTCGCCACCGGCGAATCCGTTACTTTCGACCGCGTTCTGCTGGTTGCCAATGGCGACGACGTGAACATCGGCGCTCCAGTCGTTGCTGGTGCAAAGGTTGTTGCTGAAGTGATCTCCCAAGGTCGTCACGACAAAGTGCGCATCATCAAGTTCCGCCGCCGTAAGCACCACATGAAGCGTATGGGCCACCGCCAGTGGTTCACCGAGATCAAAATCACCGGTATTCAGGCTTAATTCCAGCCTAATCCCCCTTCAGGAGAATTGAACTCATGGCACACAAAAAAGCTGGTGGTAGTACCCGTAACGGTCGCGACTCAGAAGCCAAACGCCTTGGCGTGAAGATGTATGGTGGCCAGGCTATCGTTCCAGGCAACATCATCGTCCGTCAGCGCGGCACCCAGTTCCACGCTGGCTACGGCGTTGGCATGGGCAAGGATCACACCTTGTTCGCCAAGATCGCTGGCAAGATCAAGTTCGAAGTAAAAGGCGCCTTCGGTCGTCGTTACGTGAGCGTTGTCGCCGAGTAATCGTGCGAACGCTGGGAAAGCCCTGTCTTGCGACGGGGCTTTTTCGTTTATGGAGTGAGTCTCTTGCAAAGCTGTCCGCATGGGCTGCCGGCGCTGTATTCGCTTGACGGGTTAGCCGCGCTCATTTTTGCAAGAGCCTTACGTATCTGGTCATTCAGCTCGTCGGTCTGACGAGAGGCGGTTTTTATGAAGTTTGTTGACGAAGTATCGATCCGGGTCAAGGCCGGTGATGGCGGGAACGGTTGCATGAGCTTCCGCCGCGAAAAGTTCATCGAGAACGGCGGCCCCAACGGCGGTGACGGTGGTGACGGCGGTTCGGTGTTCATGGTTGCCGACGAAAACCTCAACACCCTGGTCGACTATCGCTACACCCGTCACTTCGAGGCCCAGCGTGGCTCCAACGGCGGCAGCACCGACTGCACCGGCAAGAAAGGCGATGACCTGATCCTGCGCGTTCCGGTGGGTACCACCGTGATCGACGCCAGCACCCAGGAAATCATCGGCGACCTGGTCAAGCCAGGCCAGAAGCTGATGGTGGTGCAGGGCGGCTGGCACGGCCTGGGCAACACCCGTTTCAAATCCAGTACCAACCGTGCGCCACGCCAGACCACCCCGGGCAAGCCGGGCGAGCAGCGTGACCTCAAGCTGGAGATGAAGGTCCTGGCCGACGTTGGCCTGCTGGGCCTGCCGAACGCCGGCAAGAGCACTTTCATCCGTGCCGTCTCGGCCGCCAAGCCGAAGGTCGCCGACTACCCGTTCACCACCCTGGTGCCGAACCTGGGCGTGGTCAGCGTCGATCGCTGGAAGAGCTTTGTCATCGCCGACATCCCCGGCCTGATCGAAGGTGCTTCCGACGGTGCCGGCCTGGGCATCCGCTTCCTCAAGCACCTGGCGCGTACCCGCGTGCTGCTGCACCTGGTGGACCTTGCGCCGCTGGACGAAAGCAGTCCGGCCGATGCCGCCGAAGTCATCGTCAACGAGCTGGAGCGCTTCAGCCCGTCGCTGTGCGAGCGCGAGCGCTGGCTGGTGCTGAACAAGGCGGACATGATCCCGGAAGACGAGCGTGAAGCACGGGTCAAGGAAGTGGTCGATCGCCTGCAATGGGAAGGCCCGGTCTACCTGATCTCGGCTATCTCGCGCCAGGGTACCGAGCAGATCAGCCACGACCTGATGCGCTACCTGGAAGACCGCGCCGACCGCCTGGCCGCCGACCCGGCCTACGCCGCCGAGCTGGCCGACCTCGACCAGCGCATCGAAGACGAGGCCCGCGCCCAGTTGCAGGCCCTGGATGATGCACGCACCCTGCGCCGTACCGGCGTCAAGAGCGTCGACGATGTCAGCGACGACGATGACTTCTGGGACGACGAGGACGACGAGGACGGCCCGGAAATCATTTACGTGCGCGACTGATCCGTTGCAGTACACTGAACGCCGCTTTTTCAAGCGGCGTTTTGTTATCTACAGAATCTACAGAATCCACACAGATCGATAGGTTGGAAGAAGATGCGGAGCAAGGTGACAGGTGCCCAGCGCTGGGTCGTGAAGATTGGCAGTGCCCTGCTGACGGCGGATGGCAAGGGCCTGGATCGCGCGGCGATGGGTGTCTGGGTTGAACAGATGGTGGCCCTGCGCGAAGCGGGCGTCGAGTTGGTGCTGGTCTCCTCGGGAGCCGTGGCTGCCGGCATGAGCCGTCTGGGCTGGACCAAGCGACCGAGCGCGATGAACGAGCTGCAGGCCGCCGCCTCCATCGGCCAGATGGGCCTGGTGCAGGCCTGGGAGTCGAGCTTCGCCGAGCACGGCAAGCACACCGCGCAGATTCTCCTGACCCACGACGACCTGTCCGATCGCAAGCGTTACCTCAACGCCCGCAGCACCCTGCGCACCCTGGTGGAGCTGGGCGTGGTGCCGGTGATCAACGAGAACGACACGGTGGTCACCGACGAGATCCGCTTCGGCGACAACGACACCCTGGCGGCGCTGGTGGCCAACCTGGTCGAGGCCGACCTGCTGGTGATCCTCACCGACCGCGACGGAATGTTCGACGCCGACCCGCGCAACAACCCCGAGGCCCAGCTGATCTACGAAGCCCGCGCCGACGATCCGGCCCTGGACGCCGTGGCCGGCGGGACCGGCGGCGCCCTTGGTCGCGGCGGCATGCAGACCAAGCTGCGCGCCGCGCGCCTGGCGGCCCGGTCCGGCGCCCATACCATCATCATCGGCGGGCGTATCGAGCGCGTGCTGGATCGTCTCAAGGCCGGCGAGCGTATCGGCACCCTGCTGTCGCCGGAGCGCGGCATGCTGGCCGCGCGCAAGCAATGGCTGGCCGGCCATCTGCAGACCCGTGGCACCCTGGTGCTGGATGCCGGTGCCGTGCAGGCCCTGCGCCAGGCCAACAAGAGCCTGCTTCCGGTCGGCGTGAAGACCGTGCAGGGCAGCTTCCGCCGCGGCGAAATGGTGGTGTGCGTCGGGCCGGACGGCGCCGAGGTGGCTCGCGGTCTGGCCAACTACAGCGCCTTGGAAGCACAGAAAATCATCGGCCAACCGTCGGACGCCATCGAAGGCCTGCTGGGCTACAGTGCCGAGCCGGAGCTGGTGCACCGCGACAACCTGATCCTGGTCTGAGGAGTGAATTGCGTGTTCAAGGGACTGTTTGCCGCCGCCGTGCTGGCGTTGCCGCTGCTGGCATCGGCTGAAGAAATTGGCCAGGTATCCACGGTGTTCAAGTTCGTCGGGCCGAATGACCGGATCGTGGTCGAGGCGTTCGACGATCCCAAGGTGGAAGGCGTGACCTGCTACCTGTCGCGAGCCAAGACCGGTGGCTTGAAGGGCGGCCTGGGGTTGGCCGAGGACCGCGCCGAGGCTTCCATCGCCTGCCGCCAGGTCGGGCCGATCCAGTTCAAGGGCGAGCTCAAGGATGGCGAGGAAGTGTTCAAGGAACGCACCTCGCTGGTGTTCAAGACCATGCAGGTGGTGCGCTTCCTCGACAAGAAGCGCAACACCCTGGTGTACCTGGTTTACAGCGACCGGTTGATTGAGGGCAGCCCGCAGAATGCGGTGACGGCGATTCCGATCCTGCCCTGGGCCAAGTAAATCTTCAGTGTTCTCTCGGGCCCTATCGCTGGCAAGCCAGCTCCCACAGGTACAGCACAAGTCTCAAGGTCTGTGCTGAACCTGTGGGAGCTGGCTTGCCAGCGATAGGGCCCTGGAGAGCCCTGCCTCACTTTCAGGCTGAAGTCTCTTCCGCCTCCTCCCGCACCACCGCCTTCTCCACATCCCGCCGGCTGATGTATTTCCAGTCCGCCTCGTCGATGTAGATGCCGTTCGGGCCGCTACCCCCTTCCAGGTCGATCGCCACCCGCGCCGACACCTGCGGCTTCACGCTTGCCAGGATTGGTACGAAGCCCAGTTGCAGGCTGGTTTCCAGCAATGCGGCCTGGTTGCGTTCGTCGATGTCCGCCGCTTCGTCGAGGTAGTAGGGCAGGCGCACGCGACCGGCGAGGTCGCGGTCCATCAGGTGCAGCAACAGGTACATGTTGGTCAGCGCCTTGATGGTCATGGTGGTGCCGTTGGACGCCGCGCCATCGATATCGGTGTGGATCACCGGCTGGCCATTGACCTTGGTGATCTCGAAGGCCAGTTCGAACAGGTCCTTCAGGCCCAGCTGGTTGTGGTTCGCCGCAACGAGGCGGGCCAGGTACTCCTTGGCTTCCTCGTTCTTGTTGTCCTGCTCGGCGCTCTGGCTCAGGTCGAACACCGACAGGGTCTCGCCTTCCTCGTACTGGCCGGCGCTGTGGATGATCTGGTCGATGTGCTTGAGCGCTTCCTTGTTCGGCGCGAGGACGATGCGGAAGCTTTCCAGGTTGGACACCTGGCGCCGGTTGATCTCGCGGTTGAACAAGGCCAGCTGGTGTTCGAGGCTGTCGTAGTCGCTGCGGATGTTGCGCAGGGTCCGGGCGATATCGGTGACCGCCGCGCGGCGCGCCTTGCCCAGGGTCAGGGCTTCGTCGGTACGGTGCGCGTAGGCGTTGATCAGTAGTTGCAGGCGGCGCTCCATGTCGTCTTCGCTGTCGAACTTGGCCACGCCCTTGAGGCGCACCTGCGCGTACAGGGCTTCGATCTGGTTGTCGATGCGCAGCAGGCCCTGCCAGCTGTCCTGGTAGTCATTGAGCAGCGGCAGCAGGTTGTCCATGGAATCGTCCACCGGCTCCATGAACGGCGTGCCGAATGGCAGGTCCGCCGGCAACAATTGGCGGCGGCGCAGTGCGTCGTCGAGGGTGCGCTGCTTGGCTTCCATATCGGCGATCTGCCGGCCCACCAGCTGCAACTTGGCAGAGAGCTGCTGGACGCGCTCGGTGAAGGCATCGCTGGAACGCTTGAGCTCGTCCTGGGCGGCTTCCAGTTGCGCCAGCTGTTCCAGCTTGTCGCCTTCCTCGGCGCTCAGGGTCTGGCTGCGGCGGAAGTCCTCGAGGGCCTTCTGCGCATCCAGCACCTGCTGGTACAGGGCTTCGGTGCGGGTCTTGCTGGCGGCGCGGTCGGCGGCCACGGATTGCTGGGTCTTGAGCTGCTTGAGTTCTTTCTCCAGGCGCTCCTTCTGGTCGCGCAGGGCGGCGCGGTCGGCCAGGGCCTGCAGGGCCGGCGGCTCGATATGAGACAGGTCGACGGAGATCCCCGGCACTTCGAAGCGCTCGCTCTTGAAGCCGTCGAGCAGGGCTTCGAGGGTCTTGATCCAGACGTCGCTCTCGTCCAGCTCGATGCCGCGCTCGCCCAGCGGCAGGCTGAACAGCGCGCCGTTGAACAGGCGCATCAGGCGCTCGACGTCCTGCTGCGAGAACTCCTCGCGCAGGCGGGCATAGCTGTTGTTGTCGGCGTGATCGAGTTGCTGCTTCACCGATTTCAGGCGCTTTTCCAGCTCGCGCAGGCGCTCGTCGAGGTCCTCGGCGCTGAACTGGCGGGATTGGGCCAGGGCACCGGCCAGCTCGTCGTGGGCGTCCTTGGCGGCCAGCAACTGCTGCTCCAGCACCTTGACGTCATCGACCAGGGCGAAACGGTTCTTCAGCACCGACAATTCGCCGAGCCAGCGCTGGATACCGCTGATCTCGCGCTCCAGGCGCATCAGCTCCTGGGTACCGTTGCGCTGGTCGTTCTGCAGGGCGTCCTGCTCGTTGCGGTAGTGCTCGGCCTGGATGACCAGCTCTTCCTTGCGCGCGCTGGAGTAGTCCTGCCAGGTGCCCAGCAGCGAGTCGAGCAGCGGCGACAGGCGATGCAGCTTGCCGCGCAGGATGTCGCGCTGGGCCACGCCGTTGGCCAGGGCTTCGACCAGCGGTCCGGCGGCGACCAGCGAGTTGTAGTCCTGCTCCATCCGCCGTACGTCGCGGAAGGCTTCGTCGCAGGCGGCGATGTAGTCGACGCTGCCGGAGCGCAGGCTGTGCTCGAAGGCATCGAGGAACAGCTGCTTGAGCTTGGCCGCGGTGATCTCGCGCATGTGCAGCAGGTTGATGAACAGGGCGCGGAAGGTCTTCAGGCTCTGCTCGCTGGTGGAGCGCAGCGGGATCAGGGTCAGGTCCAGCGGGATCGAGGTGTGCCCGCCGACCAGCAGCCGGCGCAGTTCGTCAGGCTTGAGTTCGTAGGCCTTCAGGCCGTTGCGCTCGAGGTTGCTGAACAGTTCTTTCTGGCGCAGGCAGGTGTCGTTCTTCTGGTAGTGGCCCAGGTCCAGCTCGCCGGCATAGGCGAAGAACTGGTGGCCGAAGCCGCCGCCCGGGCCGCGCCCGACCACCCCGATCACATGCGGACCGTGGGGCAGGTTGACTTCGCAGAGGATGTAGCTGGTGTCGCTGGCGAAGTAGAAGCGCCGCGACTGCTCCAGGCTGTACTTGCCGAAGCTCATGTCCGACATGCGCGCCAGGATCGGGAACTGCAGGGCGTTGATCGAGGCACTCTTGCCCAGGTTGTTGGCGCCATAGACCGACAGCGGATGCTCCAGCGGGAACAGGCCAAGGCTGTAGCCGGCGGTGTTGAGCAATGCGAAACGGCGGATGCCGTAGCGTTCCTGGCTCATGCGTCAATCTCCTGTTGCTCTTCGGCGATGGCCCGGGCCAGCGCTTCTTCTTCGCTTTCCTCGGCGAAGGGCGCGAGGTCCAGCGGGTCGTCGGTACGGTTGAGTTCTTCCGGGGTTTCCTCGACCACCAGCACCGGGGTCGGCAGCGGCAGGTTGCTGTGCAGGCTGGCGGCCAGGTCGCGGTCCTGCTGGACCGACAGGCAGACATCGAGGAAGCGGTGCATCGGCGGCAGGAAGCGGTAGATGCCGTTCTCCTCGAAGGCGAAGCCGAGCTGGGTCATGCGGCGCATGATCTTTTCTTCCAGCTCGTCCGGGGTCTGTACCTCGGCCTGGAGGAACAGGTCGCGGTACTTGTCGAGCATCGATGGCAGTTCGTCGCGGCCGAGGCTGCCGCCGTCGAGCACCGACATCGGGTCGCGGCCCTGGTCGGCGAGGTGCTCGACCAGGATGAAGGTGAACAGCGCCAGGCGTTGCGCGGTCTTGTTGACCTGGGCGGCAGCCTGCTCGGGGACGAAGTAGTAGAAGCCGCGGGTATCGCAGACCAGCTCGAAGCCCAGGGCCTTGAACAGGCCGCGGTACTGGTCCTGGAAGTTCGACAGCTGGGCGTACAGCTCGGGGTCGCGCCGGCTGATGTGAAAGCCCTTGAACAGCTCGCGGAAGATCGGTGCGAGCTGGGACAGTTCGGAAAGATCAAGATGCATGGGCAGGGCTCGCAGCAGGTTCGGGCGAAAGTTGGGGCGAGGTTTCGCGGCTGGAAGTCAGGGCGAAGGAGCGCAGGCTGACCAGGTGTTCGCGGGTGGTGTACTCGCGGCGGTCGAGGCGTTCGCGGGTGAAGCGTTTTTCCCGCGAGAGTCGCGAGAACCAGTACAGCAATTCGTCGGTGGCGCCTTCCGGCTCCTGCTCCAGCAGCCAGACCATCAGGTCGGGCAAGGGCAGGGCGTCCTCGCAGCGCTCGAGCATTTCCTTGACCGTGCGCGGCGCGCGCGGCGGCTCGCCCTTCTGGGTCTTGTGCGCCTTGGGGAACCGCGCAGGCTTGGGCTCGAAGCGGGCCAGGGCATAGACGTAGGCCTCGACCTGGCTGGCGCTGCCGAGGAAGGTGCTCTGCGGCCGGGTGAACAGCGGCATGGCAGCCTGCGGCACGGCGTCGATGCCCTTGCGCCGGATCACCGACAGAGCCAGCGCGGCGCCGCGGGTCACGGCATTGTGCCGACGCGCCTCTTCACGCAGGGGCAGCAGCAGCTCGCGGGCGTGGCGCAGGGTCAGCTGGGCGCTGGTCTGCATTTCGAGGATGCGCGCGTGGGTGCGCAGGAGCATGTCGTCATCGACCAGGTGACCGAGCCGGGCCTGTTCGCCAAGCAGGCGCAGCAGCACCGTCTCGACCTTGCGCACGCCTTGCTCGAAGGCGCCGTCGGCGTTGACCAGCTGGATCATCGGCTCGACGTACTCGTCCCAGGTCGCCAGGACCTCGGCATAACGCTGGCGCAGGGGTATCTGCCGGTCGCTGGTCTTGGCCCGTTCGGCCACGGCGACCAGGGCCTGTTCGTCGTTGTCGAGCTTCTTCAGCACATCGCGCACGCGCATGTCGAGCAGGCGCAACTGGCGCGCCAGATCGTGGCCGTCGCGAATGTCGAAGGCGTCCTGGATATGCCCGGCCAGGCGCTCCAGGTGGCGCAGGTAGGCCTCGATCTCCAGGCACAGGCCGAGGCGGTGCTCGCGGCGCAGGTAGGCGAGGAAATCGTGGATCTGCGCGTTCAGTTCGAAGCGGTTGGGGCTTTTCGCCACCGGAACCAGGATGTCCAGGCGGATCCACACGTCGAGCAGGGCGGTGATGTCCTGCGGCGTGCTCTCCAGCTGCTGGGCGGCCAGTTGCTGGCGCAATTCGCCCAGGCTCAGGGTGCCGCCGTCAAAACGCTCCGACAAAGGTTCCAGCAGGTTCCAGTGTTCGGCCAGGGCGCGCAGGACGCGTTTGGGTTCGATCATTGGCGGGTCGACTCGCTGCCAAATAAAACGCCGGATTGTACTGCATTGAACCGCAATGGTTTCACCCTTGATCGATTCGGCGGTTGTCCGGCGGATTTGTGCGATCGACAGCGGCGCGACCAGCGCAACGGCGTTAGAATGTGCGCCCTGACTTATCCACAGATGGCCGAACTTCCTTGCTGACCGAGTCCCGCCGCCGCGCCTACCTCAACGCCATGCAAGTGGTGCACTGGCTGCCGCGTACCGAACTGCCGTTCGCCGCGCCGTCGCGGCCCGAGCTGTTGCTGCCGCTGGAGCCGGTGCCGGAAGCGCTGCCGGTGGAAATGCCGAGGCAGGCCGCACCGGCTGCCGTGCAGCCGACGGTGAAGCCAGCGGAACGGCCGAAGATCGAGATTCCGCGCCCGGGCGCCACGGCCAAGGCCGTCAGCAAACCGGTGGAAAGCGAGGAAGAGAAACCGGCCCCGGCCAAGGTGGTCGCAGCGCCGCCCCCGCGTTTTTCCCTGCAACTGCTGCGCGCCGGCAATTGCCTGCTGCTGGTGGAACTGGCCACCGGGCAGCCGTTCCAGAGCCGCGATCCTTCCTACCTGTTGCTCAAGGACATGCTGCGCGCCGCCGGTCTGCCGGACAGCCCGCAGATCCTTGGCGAGCCGATCCGCTGGCCGCTGCTGGCCCGCGGCAGCCTCGACCAGGGCCCGGACGCCGCCCGCGACTTCGTCCACGGTTTCACCCAGGTGCAACTGGAGCGCGAGCCTGCGGCCTGCCTGTGGCTGGTCGGCCTGCCCGCCATCCGCCATGCCGGCGAGCGCGACGAGTCTGTGTATTACCAAGAATTTCCGGTCGAGGGCCTGGGCACCGCCTGGGCGCTGCCCGGTCTTGAAGTGTTGATGGACGAGCCGCAGCGCAAGGCGGACGTCTGGAAAGCCATGCGCCGGCTGATGGCGCGCTGGAAAACGAGCAATGAGTGACACCCTCAGCTTCCGCCGGATGACCGAGGCAGACCTGGATGCCGTACTGAAGATCGAATATGCCGCCTTCAGCCACCCGTGGACCCGCGGGATCTTCCTCGACGGCCTGAAGAGCTACGAAATCTGGCTGATGTTCGAAGGCGAGCAGCAGGTTGGGCACGGTGTGATCAACGTGATCATCGACGAAGCCCACCTGCTGAATATCACCGTGAAGCCCGAGAGCCAGGGCCGCGGCCTCGGCTTGCGCCTGCTCGAACACCTGATGAAGCGTGCCTATGAACTCAATGGCCGCGAATGCTTCCTCGAAGTGCGTGCCAGCAACCAGTCGGCCTATCGCCTGTACGAGCGCTACGGTTTCAACGAAGTCGGGCGCCGCCGCGATTACTACCCGGCCCCGGGTGGGCGGGAAGATGCCCTGGTGATGGCCTGCACCCTGATCGACTAAGAACGGCAGCGACCCTGCGCAGGTCGCTGCCTGTCATAACAGCGCATCAATCCATGAGGCCTTGATCATGCACGACCTGCAGGAACTGATCGACAACAACGCGCGCTGGGCCGACGGCATCAAGCAGAAGGACCCGGACTTCTTCGCCAAGCTGGCCCGCCAGCAGACCCCTGAATTCCTCTGGATCGGCTGCTCGGATGCACGCGTCCCGGCCAACGAGATCGTCGGCATGCTGCCGGGCGACCTGTTCGTCCACCGCAATGTGGCCAACGTGGTGCTGCATACCGACCTGAACTGCCTGTCGGTGATCCAGTACGCGGTGGATGTGCTCAAGGTCCGCCATATCCTGGTGACCGGTCACTATGGCTGCGGCGGCGTGCGGGCCTCGATGCAGGACCGTCAGTTCGGCCTGATCGACGGTTGGCTGCGCTCGATCCGCGACCTGTACTACGAGCACCGGGTAGAGCTGGGCAAGCTGCCGACCGAAGAGGCGCGGGTAGACCGCCTGTGCGAGCTCAACGTCATCCAGCAGGTCGCCAACGTGGGGCATACCACCATCGTCCAGAATGCCTGGCATCGCGGCCAGGAGCTGTCGGTGCATGGCTGCATCTATGGCATCCAGGATGGTCGCTGGAAAAGCCTGGACGTGACCATCAGCGGGCTGGAGCAGTTGCCGCCGCAGTACCGGTTGCGCCCGCAGGAGTAAACTTCCGGCCACTGTGGGAGCTGGCTTGCCAGCGATGGGGCCGGTACTGACAAAGATGTGGTCTGTCAGGGCCCAATCGCTGGCAAGCCAGCTCCCACACAGGGTTTTGTGTTGTTTCAGAGGGTATCGGCAGGTTTCTGCAATGCTCTCAACTCCCGCGTCACCGACCCCGTATTGCACTTCGCACTGGCCTGCTCCGGCGTCATGTTGCGAATCGTCCGATAGAACAGTTCACAGGTCTGCTTCTTCGCCGTCACTTGCCACTTCTGCGTACAGGCATTGAGCGTCAGTTGCGGGTCGGCGCTTGGGTTACGCCCCATTCCGGCCTGCCAGCAGGCGGCGCTGAGGTCCTGGCCCATCATTTTCAGGCCCGCCGCATCGGCCTTGTCCTGGTCACCGCCATTGTTGTCCTTGTCTGCCGCATACCAGATCGCGCTCGGGTGGTTGGAGCCCAGTACCGGTACCTTTTGCCCGGCATTCGGGTTGATGATGGCCAGCCCCAGCACCTTGAGGTCGGCGCCGTACTGCTGCTTGATCCAGTTGCGCACCGGCGCGCCGAAGGCCACCATCGGCAGCGACTGGCCTTTCGAGGTCAGGGTAACGTCCTTGACCATGCGCACCTGGTAGTCCTGGAAGTAGCCGTAAGTGCCTTCAAGCGTCGAGCCCGCGCTGGCCGGTGCGGCGATCGGCGCGATATCGACGATGGTCTGGTAGGCCGGGGTCTGCTCGGCGGGGATGCCGTTGAAGGTCAGCAGGCTGGCCCAGCGGTCGGTGGTGTTGGAGCGCAGGTAGTCCTGGGCCTGGGTCAGTGAATAATCCGGCGGGAAGTGCAGCAGTTCGATGCTGCGGCGGTTTTCCAGGGCCATGCCCAGGGGCAGGAACAGGTACCAGTCGTACGCCCACTTGCCATCACTGTTGAGTTTTTTCGCACCGTTGTAGGCCAGTTCGCCGGCATCGAGCAGGGCGTCCAGGGGCTTGTGGTAGTCGCCGGGAACGCCGGCGATATCGGCGTAGTACCTGTCGTTGTCACGGCGGACCGTCACCGTCGCGGCCGGGTAGCCGTCGCGCTGTACGCTCTGCTTCAGGTAGTGCTCGACGGTCTGTTCCAGCGTCCAGTCGCGGAAACAGATCACGCTGCAATTGTTGGGGTAGGCGAACAGCCGGGTGACCCGGGCCTGGTCGCCCAATTCGATGCGGGCATCGGCGACGGACTGTCCGGCAATGCCGAGGGCGAGCAGGCCCAGGGCGATCGGTGCGATCTTCATGCTTAACTCCTTGTCAGATGGCTCCCTGCGCAGGGGAGGCTCGCCATACTGGAGGACATGCCATGGTCGTGGGAAGAGGGGCGGTGGCGCTGGTGACCCTGTTGATGCTTGGCGTCGTCCGTGCGGACGAGCGGGATCCATGGATGTTCGCCCAGTGGACCGGCGATCACGCCACCCGCGGCTTTCGTGAGATGCTGGTGGATGCGCGGCTGTATGGGGTAGTGCCGCTGTATCAGTTGCTGCGGTCGGCGAGTGACTGGCGCAAGTGCCGGGGCCAGCCGTTTGCCGTGCCGCCGCAGGCGCAGTGGGCGGATGTACGCAGTACCTTGCGCTTGCTCGATCTGTTGCAGGACGAGCGGGTTATCGGGGCGTTCGAGGTGGTGTCCGGGTATCGGGATCCTGCGCTCAACCGCTGTGCCGGCGGTGCTGCAGGCAGTGCCCATATGCGCGCCTTCGCGGTGGATCTGTTGCTGGCGAACAACGGCGATGCACAGGCGCTGTGCCATTTCTGGCAACACTACGGCAAGGCCTGGAACATGGGGCTGGGGCGGTATCCGACCGGCAGGATCCATATCGATACCGCCGGCTATCGCACCTGGGGAATGGAACCCGGTTGCAGCTGACTACAGCTCCCACAGGTTTATGTGTTGTGCTTGCTAGCGAGGCTTGGCCTGCTCCGTCACCCATTCGATGAAGCGCTGAACCTTCTCGGTCTCCGCCAGCACCTGCGGACACAACAGCACATACGCCGACCCATCCGGCACAAACCCATAAGGCGCTACCAACTGCCCGCTGGCCAGTTCATCGCTCACCATCAAACGCGATGCCATCGCCACTCCGAGCCCCGCTACCGCCGCCTGGATGCACAGGTAGAAATGTTCGTAATCCGCCCGCTCGGTACCACGCCCGGTCTTCCTGTTCAGTCGCAGCCAGGTCGCCCAGGCTCCCGGCCGGGTAGCGCTATGCAGCAGGCGCTGACCGGCAAAGCCCCTGGCCGGCAACACCAGGTTGGGGCTGGCCACCGGCCCGACCCACTCATCGCAGATCTTCTGCACATGCAGGCCGTCCTCCCACTGAAAATCATCCCGCCGCAGCGCCAGATCGACCCCGCTGCGGACGAAATCCACCGGCCCTCCGGCCGTCATCAGGTGCACCTGGATATCCGCATGGCGCGCCTGAAAATCCGCCAGCCGCGGGATCAGCCATTTCATCGCCAGGGTCGGTTCGCAGGACAGCACCAGCACGTTTTCCCGCGAGTGTTGCTGCAAGCGCGAAACCGTGCCTTCCAGTTGTTCGAAGATCGATTGGGTGGTGCCCAGCAAGGTGCGTCCGGCGGCTGTCAGGAAAATCGCGCGGTTGCGCCGCTCGAACAGTTCCACCCCGAGCGACGCCTCAAGCAGGCGCACCTGGCGGCTGACAGCACCATGGGTGACGTGCAGCAATTCGGCGGCACGGACGAAGCTTTCGGTGCGGGCGGCCGTGTCGAAATAGCGGAAGGCGGTGAGGGCGGGCAGTTTCATATTGGTGAGGAAAACTAGCGGATTTGTCGCACTATAAATCGCTTTTTCCAGGCCAGTAAGGCTTTCGATAATGGCAAACATCTAACCCATCTGCGTTATTTCATCGCTTATCGAAAACAGGGAAAGCCTGCGTGAACGAACTTATCGCCGTCGCTCTATTCACCGTGCTGGCCGTTATCAGCCCCGGCCCGGACTTCGCCATGGTCACCCGCGCCAGCTACGCCTTCGGGCGACGCAACGGACTGTTCGCCGCCCTGGGCATCGCCTGTGGCGTGCAGGTGCATGTGCTCTACACCGTGCTCGGCGTTTCCCTGCTGGTGCAGCATTCGCCTAAGCTGTTCCTGGTGATGAAGGTGCTGGGTGCCGGATACCTGATCTACCTCGGCTACAGTTCGTTGACCAACACCAGTCGGCTGTCGCTGGAAGGGGAAGGCGGGCACAAGGCCAGAGGCGCTTTCCTCTCGGGGTTCCTCACCAACGCTCTCAACCCCAAGACTCTGCTGTTCGTGGTCAGCGCCTACACCCAGGTGGTCGGGCCGGACAGCTCGCTGACCCGGCAATTCGCCTACGGGCTGTTCATGTCGGTGGCGCACTGGGTGTGGTTCAGCCTGGTGGCGCTGTGCTTCTCCAGCACCTCGTTGCGGCGCCTGATGATCGACCGCCAGCGCCTGGTGGACCGGGTGATCGGCATGGCCCTGCTGGGGCTCGGCGTGACGGTGCTGTTCGCCAGCGTGCGCTAGCGTGGCTGGTCGGGGCTCAGGTCGGCGGCCATGGCGGACGCAGCCTGCTCTGCGCCAACCGCAAACCATTCCGGCCACGAGCTACGCTGCCGTCCCTCTACCTCGACGCACGGAATCAACCGCTGCGTCAGCACCGCCGTCTGCCCCACCGACTTGGCCGTGCGGTACTTGATGCTGTGGATGCATTCGCGGTCGCCGAACTCGCAGCGGTTCAGCCGGGTGCCGCCGCAGGGGCCGTTGGCCAGGCCCTTGGGGCAGGTTTCCGGGCAGATATAGAGCGTGTCTTCGAGGCGGCAACTGCCACAGGTGTCGCAGCCCACCAGCGGGCGTTTCACGCCGCGTTCGAGGCGGTGCAGCCAGCGCTGTCCGGCCTGCGTAGACCACAGGGGCCGGCGCACCGTCCAGGCGAAAGCCCGGCTCAATAGCGTCGTGCGGTTGAACAGGGTCGAGTGGAGCGTGGAGAGCAGGTGATACCGAAGCTTTTCCTTCGGTGTAGCGCTCACCCTTGATTCCCCGGCTTTCCAATCCGACTCCGGCGGATTGAAGGTCACCGCGGGCACGCCCGGCAACTGCCAGCTTCGGGCCCAGGCCAGGGCCCACTCTTCATCGGTGCGGATCTTTTCCCGCCAGGCGTCCAGCGCCTGTTCGAGCGCCAGCAATTGCGCGATGTCATGCACGCCGGACAGGTTGATCCCGGCATAGCCCATCCGTTGCAGGCCGATGATCTGCAAGGCCAGGCGATCGACACTGCGAGCCTGGGCATGGGCTTTCGAAACCGCCTCTTCCGCCGCCACCAGTGCCAGCATTGACGGCGATACCGTCACGCCTGCCACATGCTCGAGCATTTTCGCCCGGCCATGGGTCAGGCCCATGATGCAGGCGAGCATCGGGCGCGGCGTTGGCTGGCGCTGCATCCAGTGCATGGCATCGCGGTACCTGGCCATGTCGAAACCCAGTTGCAGGATCAGGAAGTCGGCACCGGCGGCCAGTTTTTTCTGGGCCTTGAAGTACTGCGCGCCGCCTTCTTCCTCGCAATACTTGAATGGATTGAGCGCGGCGCCGAGCAGCCAGTCCGGACGTGCCCGGCGGACGATGCCGAGGGCCGCCACCGACTCCAGGTAGCGCACCGGTCGCTGGCCCGGTTCATGGCCGTGCAGGCGGTCGCCGGTGAGCAGCAGGAGCTGGTCGAGCCCCAGCCGGTCCATGCGCTCCAGTTGCGCCAGCAGGTCCTGGCGTTCGCGGTCCTTGCCGGAAAAATGCGGCATCACCGGCACGGGCGTGGAGAGGGCGGTGAAGGTATCCAGGGGCGACAGGTCGAGGTTGCTGCCTACCCGGTCGGCGATGCCGGCGAGCATCGGCCAGCCGCACAGGTGGCCGCGCTGCATCAGTTGCTCGAAGGCGGCGAAACGTTGTGGCTTGGGGACGAACTCCATCACGCAGACGAACTGACGGTCGCGGAGCGCCTGTTTCAACGAATTCATAAGCTGCGCCATGGGGTCAGGACATGACGGTGCATTGTGGGCCAGTGCATCGAGAGCCCCTTGTCCGGGAGCGCAGGAAAATGTCGTGAAAAAGACAGGGCGCGTCCCTGACAGGGAAAAGCCCGAACGACAGAAACGAAAAAGCCCGCGCTAGGCGGGCTTCTTCGTTTGCCATCGAATCCGGAGACTCTCTGGCGGTGTATGGTGGCTACACAGGGACTTGAACCCCGGACCCCAGCATTATGAATGCTATGCTCTAACCAACTGAGCTATGTAGCCAAGTGGCGCGCATTATTCGCTCGAAACGGGTATCTGTCAACACTCTTTTTCAAAAAATTTTACGCGCATTCAACCGCTTAGCCTGACTCACCGGCCGGGCGGCCTGCACAGGGCAGTTCCGCCAGGTTGCGCCGGATTTGCCCGCGAGGGCTTCGATCCAGTAACGTGGCGTTTTGCAATTGCCTGGTCGTTCGTCGAAGTCGCCTTCCATGCCCAACGCTTCCGTACCCGAGCCGCTCCCCGAGGAACAGGAAGTCCTTCGTCTGCGGGAAATCATCGCGCACAACTCCGACTGGCTCTGGGAAGTCGATAGCCAGGGCCGCTACACCTTCTGCTCCGAGCACAGCCGGCAGATGCTCGGTTACGCGCCGAGCGAGGTGCTGGGCAAGACACCCTTCGATTTCATGCCGGCCGAAGAGGCGGCGCGGGTCGGTGCGATCTTCGCCGGCATCGTCGCCGAGCAGCGGCCGTTCGCCGGCCTGATCAATCGCAACCTGCGTGCCGATGGCCGTCTTGTAGTGCTGGAGACCAGCGGGGTTCCGCTGTTCGATGAGCGGGGCAGCTTGATCGGCTATCGCGGCATCGACCGCGACGTGACACCGGCCATCGGTCCCCTGGACCGTCGCGAAGTGCAACTCGAAGCCTTGTACGCCGCGGCCTCGGTGGCGCTTGGGCTGGTGGACCGGCAAGGGATACTGGTCAATGTCAACCATGCCCTGGGCCAGTTGCTCGGTGGTGATGCGACGCAACTGGTGGGGCAGCCCCTGCTGATGCCGCAGCTCGATCTGGCGCAGTGCCTGGCCGAGCTGGAACTCGGCCGGACCGTTGCCGATCGCGAACTGGACTGGCGCGAGCGCACCTATCTGCTGAGTATCGGCGCGGTCCGGGACCTGGACCAGCAGATCCTCGGCATGACCCTGGCCTTCAGCGACATCACCGAGCAACGCCTGATGCGCGAAGCCCTGGCACAAAGCAACGCGCAACTGGCCGAGGCCAATGCGCGCCTGCAGGCCCTGGCGAGCGAGGATTTCCTCACCGGATTGCCCAATCGCCGACGCTTCGACGAAGCGCTATTGCAGGAAAAGGCCCGCGCCCGCCGCGAAGGCCGGCCGCTGTCGCTGCTGATGGTGGACGTGGACCACTTCAAGGTGTTCAACGATCACTATGGGCACCAGGCTGGAGACGAATGCCTGCGGCGTATCGCCGTGCTCCTGGGCCAGTCCTTGCAAAGGCCGGGCGACCAGGTCTGCCGCTACGGCGGCGAAGAATTCGCGGTGATCCTGCCGGACACCGACGTCCATGGCGCTCGCAGCGTTGCCCGGGATCTTTGTCGGGAGGTCTTCGATGCCCATCTGGAACATCTGGCGAGTCCGCTGCAGCGGGTGACCCTCAGCATCGGCAGTGCCAGCCACGACCCTGACCGCCCCGATAACAGCGTCGCCCTCGGTGCCTTGTTGCGCGTGGCCGACCTTGCGCTGTACCGGGCCAAGCAGGGCGGACGCAACCGGCTGGTGCAGGGCGGGCAGGAAGAGCCCGCTGCGCCTCACTGAGTCATAGGTACCGGGCAGCCCACGTTGGAAGGTACCAGCAACTCGCTGGCCAGTGGCGAGCGGGAAATGCTCAGGAAGGCGTCCACTCCCAAGTGCACCCAGGCAACCGTCGTTGGCCGCACCCACAGCAGGCAAGAGCCGCTACGGGCATTGAAGCGGTCGCCCAGGGTGCCTTCGAGCATCAGGCGGCCATCGGCCTCAAGCTCCAGCGACAAATGGGTCACATCGCGGGCAACATCAGCAGCGATACGCTGGATACCGGCGTCGCCGAAGGTTTCGTCCAGTGCGCCATTCTTCAGATGGCGAGCCAGCATGAAGGCCTCGGCGTCCCGGTCGATGCCGGCCATGAGGATCTTGCCGTCGGGCAGCCGCACCGACTGTTCCCAGTGCGTGTTGGACGGCAGCGGCAGGAAATCGGCGGAAGCGAACGCGGCTTGGTTGTTGTTTTGGGTTGCCATGGTCGGGCCTGCGGAGCTTGGGTACGGAGTCTGTTTTTTAAGCCTTGGAATGATGGCCGTCTACTGACAGAAATATCAGGTAGGCCTGCCCGCTTGTCCTTCAGCCAAGGTAACGTGCTACGAAGTAAGCGGTTCCATTCGGGTTCAGGCGGCTTGCTCCGCTGGCCAGGATCTTGCCGTCACGCTGGATTTCCACCTGGTAGCATTCATCCACTCCACCCAGGTTGGTCATTACCTGGCCATTGTTGCCGAAGCCGTTGTCCAGCTCGCCGTTGGCCAGGAAGCGCATCAGCACAACGTTGTAGGTTTCCAGGCTGCCCAACGAGTGACCACCCGTTACGATCTTGCCGTCGCCTTGCAGTGCACAGGCCAGGCTGATGGTTTCGTACCCCGGAAACGCCGTAAGCCTTGGATTGCCATTGTTGAAGCTTTCATCCCGACTGCCATGGGGATTAAGGCGCGTGGTCAAGGTGTACAGGTCGGCGCCATAGTCGCCTGAGCCCGCAGCCAGCAGTTTTCCATCGGCTTGTCGCACCAGGCTCTGGATATCCACATGGCCGTCGGCCAGGGTCAGGCTTGCCATGCCATCGTCGCCGAATGCCGGATCTGGGCGTCCATCGGCGAGGAATTGCAGGAGCAGCACTTTTACGTAGTCGAAGTCCGTTGGGGCGACCAGCATCACGCCATCGTTCGGCAGCACGATCACGCTGCTCACCAGGTCTTCGCCGACATGGATCAGCCCCGAACCGTTGTCGCCGAACGACGGGTCCAGATGCCCGTTGTCCAGACGCGCCAGATAGATCCACGGGGAGGGAGAGCCAGGCCTCTGGGCCAGCAAGGCAAGAATAATCCTGCCATCGCTCAGAACACCTCCGCCGGCGATGTTGGTAGTCCCGCCGCCCAGGTTGAGGACGCAGTACCCGGCAACGCCAAAGCTGGTGTCCAGGTCACCATTGGGTGTTACCCGCAGGACGAGCGCGTCGTTCTGTACGAGATTGCCAACGCCGCAATGGACCAAGGCGCTGCCGTCGGGCAGCAGCCAAAGCCCTTTGGGCAGGAGGTCTCGCGCAAAAGGCGGAGTGATGTACGCGATGCCCTGCTCGGCGTACGAGGTGTCGAGCAGGCCGGTAGTCAGGTGGCGAACCAGCACGAGGGTCTGGCCGTCCCTGCGCGAGCCGGCGGTCAGGATCCTGCCGTCCTGCAGCAATCTCGACTGGCCAAAGTCAAGGTGCTCGGGGAAGGGCATGAAGCCGTTCTGGCCGAAATCGATGTCGAGGTCTCCGGGATTTTTGCCGCTGTGTTGATTCGCCATGATCGTTCCTTGTTCTGGAGTAGGGGCTTGTTTACAGGGTGCCGGGAAGAAATGACCGGCGACCTCGCTCCGTCAGCCCAGATACCGGGCAAGGAACATCGTCTTGTTCGGCGTTTCCCGGTTGCGCTGTCCGGAAGCCAGGATCTTGCCGTCGTCCTGCAGCTCCACGACTTCGCAAATCTCCTGCCCGCCGAGGTTGCTGACTACCTGGCCGCGGATACCGAAGTCCATGTCGAGGTTGCCGTTGGCTTCCATGCGCATCAGGATCACGTCGCGCGGATCGTAGGTATGGCCGGCTACCAGGAGTTTGTCGTCAGGCAGAAGGGCAACGCAGGTAGCAAGGGTTTCGTATCCCTGAAACACCATGATCTTCGGTTCGCCGTTGTTGAACGTGCTGTCCAGGCTGCCATCGGTGTTCAGGCGGGCGACCAGTGTATGTGCGCCCAGACCAACACTTGCACCGCCGACGCCGACGATCTTGCCGTCCGCGCGCACCTTGACCTGGAAGATTTCCGCCTCGCCGGGCGGAAGCGGGAGGGCGACTTCGCCGTTTTGTCCGAAACCGAGATCGGGGCTGCCGTCGGGGTGGTATTGGCGAAACACGGCCTTGCTGAAGTCATCGGAGTGACCGGCTAGCAGGTAGCCGCCGTTGGCGGTCACTGCCAGCCTGCGCAGTGGGGTGTCGCTGGCCTCTACGTAGCCCAGTCCGTTGTCTCCGAAGCCAGGGTCCAGAATCCCGTTATTCAGCATGACCAAATAAGTGCCATAGAACGGCGGGTTGTTCCGTTGCGAAATCACGCAGGCGATAGCCTTGCCGTTATCCAGCGGCTCCAGGGCCGTGATGAGGTTGCTGACGTCGCCAAGGCCGAAGATGCAGAAGCCGTTCACGCCGAAGCTGCGGTCCAGTTCTCCACTGGGTAACAGCTTGCAGACGAAGGTGTTGTGGTCGCCCAGCCGGCCCAGCGCGCCATAGACCAGGACGCTGTCGTCGGCCAGCACACGCAGTTGCAGCAGCTCGAACATATCCCATTCCTGCAGGCGGATCCGGACTACGCCTTCATCACCGAACGACGTATCGGGCGCACCGTCCTGCAGGTGGCGCAGCACGATGAGGAGGTCGGCTTCGAGGCCATTGCAGACGCTGAGGATCTTGCCGTCGCTAAGTCGCTTCGACTGGCCAGTGCGGGTGTCGAGTGGGAAGAAGAGCTGGCCCAGGGTGCCGAAATGGAGGTCCAGATCCCCAGGTTTGCGGGTGTCTTGGGTGGCGTTCATGAGAGGTTCCTTTGCGGAGTTGGATAGAAATCCAGTTTCTACGCCCAGGCTTCGCTTTCATCTACTGACAGAAATATCAGGTCTGCCGGCCCTTGCCTTGTTGCAACCGGGCAAGGGCCGGCGTTACAGACGAGTCAGCCGAGATAGCGGGCAAGGAACAAGTGGTTGAATGGCAAGTCGGTGATACGTCTACCGGATGCCAGGATCTTGCCATCGTCCTGGACCTCCACGCCCTCGCAGGTTTCCTGCCCACCCAGATCGCTTATGACCTGGCCGTTGATACCGAAGCTCATGTCCATCATGCCGTTGGGTTCCATGCGCATCAGAATCACGTCGATCGGGTAGGTGGTGTAGCCTGCTGTCACGATCTTGCCGTCGGGCAGAAAATCGACGCCGGTACTCTGTGTTTCGTGGCCCTGGAAGACCATGATCTTCGGTTCGCCGTTGTTGAACGTGCTGTCCAGACTGCCGTCGGGATTCAGTCGGGTGGTCAGCGTGTGATTGCCGAAGCCGACGTTGGCCATGCCGACCCCGACGATCCTGCCGTCCGTTTGCACTTTCACCTGAAGGATTTCCGCCTGGCCCGGGGGAAGGGGCAGAAGCACCTGGCCGTTTTCACCAAAGGCGAGATCAGGGCTGCCATCGGCGTGATACTGGCGGAACTCGGCCTTGCCGAGGTCATCGGAACGGCCGGCCAGCAGGTAGCCGCCATCTGCGGACACTGCCAGATGGCGCAGTGGATGGTTGCTGGCCTCGACGTAGCCCATGCCGTTATCGCCGAAGGTGGTGTCCACGACCCCGTTATCCAGCCGTACCAGGTAGCTGCCGTGAAATGCGGGGGCAGTGGTTCTGTGCGAGATCACGCACGCCATGATCTTGCCGTCATCCAGCAACTCCAGCGCGGTGATGATGGCGCTTTGGTCGCCAAAATCGAGGATGCAGAAGCCGTCCACGCCAAATGCGCCGTCCAGTTCTCCGTTGGGTAATACCCGGAACACGAACGACTTCTCCTTATCCATGGCCCGTAATGCGCCATACACAAGGGCGCTATCGTCGGGCAGTACCAGGAGCTCGACCAGATTGGCCGTGTTCGGGGCCGGACCCTCCGGTAGCTGGATGTGGACAAGGCCCGATGGGCCGTATGAAACATCAAGGTCGCCGGTCCACAGATGGCGCGCCATGGTGATCATCGGGGTCACGGTGTCGGAGCAGGCGCTAAGAATCCTGCGGTCACCGAGGAGTTTCGATTTGCCGCTGCGCATGGCTGGCGGAAAGGGGGCCCTGCCCGAAAATCCGAAATCGACATCGAGATCGCCTGGGTTTCTGGTGGTTTGGGGAGCGTTCATCAGCAGTTCTCGTAGAGATGGGTTGAGATCAATTTTCTACGCCCGCAAGCCAACACCATCTACTGGCAGAAATATCAGGTCCTCCGAAGTTGCCGGTGTGGGGCGAGGGCGATTGACGGGCGTGTCAGCCATGGCCTAGAGTGCCGACCCTCTTTTCCGTCCTTGCTGTTGCCGAACATGAACGCCGTTGTCCGTCCTTTCACTGCCAGGCTGCCCCTTTTCCGGGCCCTTCGCCGTGCCTGGCCGCAGGACACCGTGCTCAAGCGCCGGCGCAGCGTGCTGTTCGCCTTCACCTTCTCGCCACACCGCCTATTCGCCTGACCTCTGCGGGCCTTTCGGGCTCGTTCGTCTTCTTTCGATTTCAGCGTCTGTGCGCCCACGCGCAAGGCTTCGAGCCTGCGCGTCGGCGGTGGTGGAGTGAGTTGTGAACAAGCGTTTTCTCGTGGGTGTGCTGTTCGTCGTTTCCGTGGTCGGTTTCTCGCTGGGGGCGACCTTGCCGCTGGTGTCCCTGCGTTTGCTGCAGGCCGGTGCCAGCAGTCTGCAGATCGGCATTCTTTCGGCGATGCCGGCTGCCGGCATGATGCTCTCGGCGTTTCTCGTCGATGCCTGCTGCAGGCACCTGACCCGGCGCACTATCTACCTGCTCAGTTTCAGTGTCTGTGCCCTTAGCGTCGGCCTGATCGAGTGGGCGTTTTCCTCGATCTACCTGTTGGCCGGGCTGCGCCTGGCGCTGGGCCTGGGCATGGGCGTGGCGATCATCCTGGGCGAGTCCTGGGTCAATGAACTGAGCGAAGAACACAACCGCGGCAAGATCATGGCCCTGTACGCCACCGCTTTCACCGGCTGCCAGATGCTCGGCCCGGCCATGCTCTCGCTGCTCGGGGCCGAGGGGCCGTGGCTGGTGCTGATGGTGTCGGTGGGCTATGCGCTGGCGCTGGCCTGCATCGTCTGGACGGTGCCCAACGACCATGTCGAACATGGAGAGGACGGCGAAAAGAGTTTCTCCCTGGCCGGCTTCTTTCGCGTCGCCCCGGCGCTGTGCATGGGCGTGCTGTTCTTCTCCTTCTTCGACGCGGTGATCCTCTCGCTGCTGCCGGTCTACGCCACCCACCACGCCTACGCGGTCGGCGTCGCGGCGCTGATGGTGACGGTGATCCTCACCGGCGACATGCTGTTCCAGTTGCCCATCGGCTGGCTCGCCGACCGCTGCGAGCGAACCACGGTGCACCTGGTATGTGGCGTGCTGGCGATGCTGATCGGCCTGGCCCTGCCGTGGCTGATCCAGGTGCAATGGCTGCTCTGGCCGGCGCTGGTGTTGCTCGGGGCGGTGGCGGGTGGGGTTTATACGTTGGCGCTGGTGCTGATCGGGCAGCAATTCAAGGGGCAGGACCTGGTCACGGCCAATGCCAGTGTCGGCTTGTTGTGGGGCGTGGGCAGCCTGGTCGGGCCGCTGGTCAGTGGCGCGGCGATGGACGTGGCGCCGGAAGGGCTGCCGATGGCGCTGGCGGTGATGGCGGCGTTGTTCGTGTGCTTTGCGCAGTCGGCGAGCAGGAGGGTTTGGCGGGTTTCGGCGGTGGAGTGAGCCGCTGGACGGCGGGATCAGCGGCTGTCTTGCCCTAATGTTTCCACTGATCGTCTATCTGCTTGAGGAGCTCCGCTTGTTCGACCGTGGTAAGAGAATCCAGACCCTGAATGTCCTTTAACGTGCTTGTGTTGGTGCTTTCACGGATAGATATGTTGGCCTCTGCGGAGGCCACATTCCTCAGTGCGCGTTCGGCTGTCTGAAGGTCGGGGGCAGTCAAGGTCCCGTTATTTATGACGGTTCCGCTCTTTGTGGTTATTTCATAGATAAACTCCGGCATTTTCTATCTCCTGGCGTTCGTATCATTTGTTTACTGACCTGCTGTACGCGTCGTAAGCACAAGCTGGCCGGTTTTCCATAATGAATGCCTGATAAGAGTTGTCTACTGGCATAAATAACAGGTTGCCTGTTGGGAGTTAAGCGTGGGCATTACCAGGCAGAGATCGACCTGGTCGCTCGTAGGATGTTGCATAAAGCCACGAAAAACCGGACATTTCCGTCCTCTGTGTAGGTAATTTCCCAAGTGTACTTCCGCGCCTGATTGACCGTTGCGCTCTTGGAGATCAGTGCCTAGTCTTGAGCGGTCGTTGCGCAAGTGACGATGGGCTTTGACAGGCCCTGTGGATCTAAGACGCTGGTTGTCCTTATGGCGGCTGTGCGTGTGGGCACCTTTTGGTGCGCCGGGTTCTTAGTCCCTGGTCTGTCAGCCCGCGCACAGTTGCCATCCTCGTGTGACGGCTACTGCACGATTCATCGCTTACCAGCGGTCAGCAGATGCTGATCGATGGATTGATCCAGGTGGAGAAGCGGGTAACGTCCAATGTCGGTGTTACAAACCAAGTTTCAACGCCGGACCGTCTCCATGCCAGTGAGGTCCGTTACATGGGCGAACGTGTCGTCGAAGCTGGCGAAGATATGGGCAACGCCGAAGCCTATTTCTGATCTGCTCCATTCTTTCAAAGTGACTTCCAATTCCTGGGCGAACAAAGACTCGCTTCGCGTTTGCGCGTCTTTCTCATCGACGGCTGATTTGGTTTTGAAGCGTCGATTCCCGTTTTTTGCGGCGCGTTTGGAGTTACGCATTTCCAATCTCCGTGATGGGGACGTGGTCGGTACTGCTTTGGATGAGCGATCAGGTTCCTATCTTGGGCGCATGCAGCCTGCTGTCTACTGGCAGAAATATCAGGTCGGTCGTTCGGCGGCGCGTTGGGGATTGTCTGGCGAACGCCGCCCTGTTTGAACGAAAGGTGTCGTATTCAGCTACGAAAAGCCGGACATTTCCGTCTTTTGTGTAGGCAATTTCCCAAGCATACTTCCGCGCCTGATTGTCCGTTGCGCTCTTGGAGATCAGTGCCTAGTCTTCGGCGGTCGTTGCGAAAGTGACGACCGGCTTTGACAGGCCGAGGAATACTTCAGTTGACGCAAACGGTCGTTATGGCGGCTGTGCGTGTGGGCACCTGCGGGTGCGCCGGGTTAATTCTCCTGAAGTCCCTGGTCTGTCAACCCACGCACAGTTGCCACCCTCTCGTTTGACAGCGAGCCGATGGCAGCCCCGATGACTTCAGGAGATGCCCATGAAAAGCTCGTCCCCGATCCACCCCCGGTCCTCTGCATCCGCGAAGGGCTGTCCCTCGACGAGGCGCTGTACCTCGCTCGCCAGCATTTGACCAGAGCCATCGATAACGCCCGCGAGGCAGCGGAAGACGCGCCGCTCAAGCAGGAAACCCTGATTGGCGATTCCGTGTTGCAGATAAGGATTGCGCAGGCGTTGCTGAACGTGTGCGTAAACCACCGGGCGGTGGTGGTCTGATCCCAAGATCAAACGCATCATCATTGATTGGCGCAAAACCCTGTAGGAGCTGGCAAGCCAGCTCCTACGCGATTCATCGCTTACCGGCTGCTGCCCTATAGATGCTGATCGGTGATTGATCCAAGTGCAGGCGGCCACTACAGATTTCGGGAAGTCGTGGGGCGTGGGCAGCCTGATCGGGCCGCTGGTCAGTGGCGCGGCGATGAACGTGGCGCCGGAAGGATTGCCGATGGTGCTGGCGGTGATGGCGGCGTGTGCGTGTGCTTCGCGAGTCGGCAGGCCGGAGGGTGTGGCGGGTTTCGGCGGCGGAGTGAGCCGCTGGACCGCGGGATCAGCGGCTAGGCGTGGGAGGATCTAGGCATCAAGAGCCGTTGACTATTCGCTGCCACCCACCGGGTCGCCGGAGAGATACGGTTTTGTAAGGGGGGAGGGGGTGTCAGCCATGAATACGACATTCACTTCACCACTACCAGAGGGAAACAGGGCTATGACCTTTTTTTCCGCTTCTTCCTTGTTGGCGGCCGTCAAGGTTCCATATTTTCTTTGACCGCTCTGCAGTGCTACTGCTGAGTAAGTGAAATCTGGCATTTTGTATCTCCTTGGGCATGTGAGTTCTAGGTCTTGTCCATTGACTTGGACATGACGCCTCCATATTGAATGCCAGACATCCGTTGTCTACTGGCAGAAATGTCAGGTAATGCGGTTCGATTGGGTGTGGGAATCGTTTGGCAGATATTGTCCCCGATCCACCCCGGTCCTCGGAATTCTCGAAAGGCTGTCCCTCGACAAGGCGCTGTACCTCGCTCGCCAGCCCGGCAGCCATCATTCCGGCGATAGATTGCGTAACAGCAGATCCAGCGCCGCTCCGGCCTGCTCCAGTCGCGCTGCATCATCTTCCCCGCGAGCAATCCAGAACGCTGCTTCGGTGAGGCTTCCATGGACCATCCTTGCCAGCGCCTCGGCATCGACGCCGACGATTGCGCTTTGCTCGATCAACTCCCGCATTGACGCAATGCAGCGCTCCTCCTCCCGGGCGCCCAGCACCACCCGCGCATCGCGCAAGACGATGCGCTGGATCTCCGGCTCCAGGGCCATGCGCAGGTACGCCCGGCAGCGTTCGAGAAACCCGTCCCACGGTGTTGGCGCCTGGTCGGAAAGCGCTTTCAAGCGTTCATCCATTTCTGCGTCGATTTGCGCCACGACCGCCGCCAGCAAGCCCTGCTTGTCGCCGAAATGGTGATACAGCGCACCCCGGGTCAGCCCGGCACGGGCGGTGAGGTCGTCCATCGAGGCCTCGGCATAGCCGGTTTCGCTGAAGAGCTGACGGGCCACGGCCAGCAAGGTGGCGCGGGTTTGTTCCATATCGGCGCGGGTGCGACGGGCCATTGGCACACTCCTTTGGGGGTTTACATACGTACCGTATGTAAATAGGCTTTTAAACATACGCGTTGTATGTATCTTCCCCGCATGCCTGTTCGAAGGCAAGCGGACAGGCAAAGGAGCGCAAGATGGCCAACCCTTACCGATCACTGTTCAACCTTCCCGGCACCCGCGGTTTTGCCCTGGCTGGATTGCTGGCGCGGCTGCCACTGCCGATGACCGGAATCGGCATCATCACCCTGGTTTCCCAGTTGCGCGGCAGCTATGCGTTGGCCGGCGCGCTGGCCGCGACCTTCGTGATGACCTATGCGCTGCTGTCGCCGCAGATCTCGCGGTTAGTGGATCGCCAGGGGCAATCCCGGGTGTTGCCTTTGGCGACGCTGGTCAGCGTTAGCGGATCGGCCTTGCTGCTGGCCGGGACCTGGTGGCCGCTGGGGGATTGGAGCCTGTTCCTCGGCGCATTGCTGGCCGGCGCCATGCCCAGCCTGTCGGCAATGGTGCGGGCGCGCTGGACCGTGCTCTATCGCGGCCGAGCGGAGTTGCAGACCGCCTATTCGCTGGAGACGGTGCTGGATGAACTGACCTTCATCGTCGGGCCGCCGTTGTCGGTGGGCCTCTGTGTCGCGCTGTTTCCCCAGGCCGGGCCGTTGCTGGCGGCGCTATTACTGACGCTGGGCGTGAGCGCGCTGGTGATGCAGCGAGGCAGCGAGCCGCCGGTCCTGGCACCCGGGCAGGGCGAGCGTACTTCACTGATCCGTGTTGCCGAGGTTCGCCTGCTGACCCTGTTGATGATGGCGATGGGGGTGATCGTCGGCACCGTGGATATCGCCAGCGTGGCCTTCGCCAGTGGGCGCGGGCAAGCGGGGGCGGCGAGCCTGGTGTTGTCGGCGTATGCGATGGGGTCGTGCCTGGCGGGGTTGGTGTTCGGTGCGTTGAAGTTGAACCAGCCTTTGCCGCGGTTGCTGTTGATCGGAGCCCTGGCGACGGCGGCGAGCACCTTGCCGGTGTGGTTCGCCGGGTCGATTCCGGGCCTGGCGCTGGCGGTGTTCATTGCCGGACTGTCTTTCGCGCCGACCATGATCGTGGCGATGTCGCTGATCGAGCGCAGTGTGCCGGAGCAGCGCTTGACCGAGGGCATGACCTGGTTGCTGGCGGGGTTGAATATCGGCGTGGCAATGGGCGCGGCGCTGGCGGGGCAGGGGGTGGATCTGGGGTGGTCGGGGTTCGAGGTCGCGGTGATTGCAGGGGTGATGGTGGTGCTGGTTGGTGGGTGGGGATTCAGACGCCTGGGAGGGTAAACTCGAGGGCCTAATCGCTGGCAAGCCAGCTCCCACAGGTGTGGCGAAGACCCTGTGGGAGCTGGCTTGCCAGCGATAGGGCCATCAGCAACAGCACAAATTCGGAAGATCAGACGTGCTGCAGAATCGCCCCGATCAACCCCGGGAAACGCCCGTCCAGCGCCTCGATGCGCAGGGAGTTCATGTGGGTGGTGCCCACCGCGCGCGTTTGCACCAGCCCCGCATCGCGCAATACCCGGAAGTGGTGGGACATGCTCGACTTCGGCCGCCCTCCGTCCAGGTCGCCGCAACTGGCTTCGGTGCAGTTGGCCAGGGTCCGGACGATTTCCATGCGCACGGGATCGCTCAGCGCATAGAGCACGCGCTCGAGGACGAAGTCTTGTGGGTCTGGATGTTTGTAGGCACGCATGGGGCGGATCATACCGGAGGCTTCACTAAATGCCAAAGTTCGAATACTATCGAACAATCGTAACTATCCATGTCCTCTCCCAGGAGCTTCCGCATGACTGCACTTTTCCAGCCTTTCACCCTCAAGGACGTCACCCTGCGCAACCGCATCGCCATTCCTCCGATGTGCCAGTACATGGCCGAGGACGGCGTTATCAACGACTGGCACCAGGTTCATTACGCCAGCATGGCCCGTGGCGGCGCTGGCCTTGTCGTGGTGGAAGCCACGGCGGTCGCCCCTGAAGGCCGCATCACCCCGGGCTGCGCCGGGATCTGGAGCGATGCCCATGCCCAGGCCTTCGTGCCGGTAGTCAAGGCGATCAAGGCGGCAGGCTCGGTGCCGGGCATCCAGATCGCCCACGCCGGGCGCAAGGCCAGCGCCAACCGCCCATGGGAAGGCGACGACCATATGGCCGAGTCCGACGCCCGCAGCTGGCAGACCATCGCCCCGTCCGCCATTGCTTTCGGTCATCATCTGCCGAAAACCCCGCGTGAAATGACCCTCGACGATATCGCCCGGGTCCGCCAGGACTTCGTCGATGCCGCGCGCCGTGCCCGCGACGCCGGCTTCGAGTGGATCGAGCTGCACTTCGCCCATGGCTACCTGGCCCAGAGCTTCTTCTCCGAGCACTCCAACCAGCGCACCGATGCCTATGGTGGCAGCTTCGACAACCGCAGCCGTTTCCTTCTGGAAACCTTGGCCGCCGTGCGTGAAGTCTGGCCCGAGCACCTGCCGCTGACTGCCCGTTTCGGGGTGATCGAATACGACGGCCGCGACGAGCAGACCCTCGCTGAGTCCATCGAACTGGCCCGTCGTTTCAAGGCCGGTGGGCTTGACCTGCTGAGCGTCAGTGTCGGCTTCACCATCGCTGAAACCAACATTCCGTGGGGGCCGGCCTTCCTCGGTGAAGTATCGCGCCGGGTGCGTGACGAAGCCGGTATCCCGGTGACCTCGGCCTGGGGCTTTGGTACCCCGCAACTGGCGGAAGAAGCGGTCAGCTCGCGGCAACTGGATATCGTTTCGGTGGGCCGCGCCCATCTGGCGGATCCGCATTGGGCATACTTCGCGGCCAAGGAGCTGGGTGTGGACAAAGCGTCGTGGACCCTGCCGGCGCCTTATGCGCACTGGCTGGAACGCTATCGCTGATCACGGTTGGTGCAACCGCTCTAACCTAGGCAGAGTAAGCGTCCTGTGGGGGTTTACCCGCGATTGCTGTAGTGAATTCACTATAGCCATCGCGGGTAAACCCGCTCCCACAGGGTACGCGTTGTGCCTTGGAACTGTTCTCTGTGCGACAGCGCAGCCCGAAAAGGCTGGGCGGATTCCCACAAGTACTCGTCAGTCCACCGCGACCAGGGGAATGGTCGTCACGGCGTGCTGGTGCTGCAGATAACTACAGATCTCCAGGTTCAGCCGCACAAACTCATCCCAACTGTAGTCACGGGCATAACGCTCGGTGAACTGCAGGTCCACCCGACAGATATCCGGGCGGTCCTGGTAGATCCCGCACCCCTTGCTGTTGGCGTCGTAGTGCCGGCAGGTGCCGTCGCCACGGTCGAGGAAACGGGTTTCATCGGCCATGTCCACGTGCTGGCAGCACAAGCCGCACTGGGTGCAGGGGAAGGGCGAGGTGATCTGGCAAGGCATGGCGGTCGCTCGAAGTGGCCCGCGCCAGGCGCGGGCCATTGCCTTACGCGACAGGTGCGTCGAGGCTGGCTTTCTGTCCGCTGGCTACCGCGGCGACATCCTTGATGCGCTTCTCGGTCGACAGCACCAGGTTGCCGGCTTCGTCGAGGATGGCGGTGTCGATCATCGCCTTGATCAGCTGGGCGAACTTGACCGCGCGGAACACCACTTTCTTGCTTTCTTCAGAGAAGGCGCGGTAGTCGACGCCGTTGTTCTCGATCACCTTCTTCAGCTCGCTGACGCTACGCCGCAACTGCGAGCTGATGTTGGAGAAGGTGGTGTTGGCCAGCGAGGTCACCGCATCGATGGCTTGCAGCTTGCCGGCCATCAGCTTGGCCTGCTCGTGGATGGTCCGGGCCTGTTCCATGTTGCTGCGCGCAGTGTTCAGGGCTTCCTCGCCCTTGCTGCCGAGCACGTGGCCGAAGATCGCGAGGGCCGGGCCGGCGACGATGCCGCCCAGTACCATCATGCCGCCGGCCATGCCATAGCCACCGGCCGCCAGCGACCCGCCACCCAGCCAGGCCAGGGTGGCGTTGGTCGCGGCTACGCCGCCCAGGGAGGAGATGGCGGTACCGGTGCTCGCCGTGGCCAGCAGCATGGTGCCGTTGTAGGCGCCGAAGGCCAAGGCCGCGCCGCCGGTCATGCCGGCACCGAGGCCGAGGCCGGCGTCCTTGAGGGCCTGGTAGTCCTGGCGCAGGCCGGCCAGGGTCTTGCCGGTGAAGTCGCCAGCGTTGAGCTTGTCCAGTTCCGGGCTCTGGCTGAGCTCGACGTTCTTCAGGCGTTCGAAGGTTTCGATGAACTCGTCGACCACGCCGTTGAAGGCACGCAGCTTGCGCTGGCCGTAGTCTTCGAGGGTGGCGTTGGTCTTGGTGCGCTGCTCCTCGACCTTGGCGTTGGCGGCATCGACCATCGAGCCGGCACTGGCATTGAGGTCCTTGGCTTCGCTGTGGTCCATGGCGCCGCTGACGCCTTTGACCGCGCCGTAGATGCCGGCCGCCGCAGCGACCGCACCGATGATGAGTGGAATTGGCATGGGCTCGTGTCCTTATTCGAGAATGAGCGAGATGGTTTTGCTGACTTCACGGTTCATGGTTTCGGCACGTTCCAGGAGGTCGTCGAAGATGAAGTCTTCCAGCTTGTGGTGCAGTTGGAATTCCTTTAGCAGGGCCCATTCCACGCTGGAAATGTGGCCGTCGCGCAGGGCCACCAGGAACAGTTCGAACAGCACCACCTTCGATGTGGACGGCAGTTCGAACCTGGTCGCATTGAGCAGCTCGCGCAGTACGCTGGTGGCTGCCTGGACGCGATATTCCGGTTTCTCGGCGACGATCATCGGCAGCTTCTTCAGCGCATCGATCAGGCGCCGTTCCACGTTGCAGGACGAGGAGAAGAAGCTATCGAAGGCCGAAGCACTGCCGGTGGACTGCACCAGTTCGTCGATCAGCTCGCGTTCGGCATCGCCGGTGACGATGGTCAGGGCGTCGAGGTTGCTGCTGGAGGTGAGCTGGTCACGGGTCTTGCCATCCCAGCGCAGCGGCTTGTCGGCGATGGCGAGCAGTTTCGCCAGGTCGATGAGGTGTTGCTTGTCCGATCGGGACAGGAACTTCATGAGCATTGCATAGGGTCCTTTTTCCGGGAGCAGGCGTAGGGTCAGAGCACCAGAGGGGCATCGCTGTCCATGAAGGTGTCGAATTCGCTCTGCGAGCTGAACGCCAGCTGTTTGCCCAGCAGGGTGGCGTACTGGTTGATGGCGACGGCGAAGGCATCGCTGTCCGCGCCGTTCACCGCGACGAACAGCTGCGCGGTTTCCGTGCGCAACTGCGGGATCTCGCGGCGGGTGAATTCATCGAGACGGGCTTGTTCCTCGGCGATACGCTCGCGGGCGGCTTCCTGGATCATCTGCACGCGGGCCAGTTGCCGGCGGGACAATTCCACGTCGCGGGCGGCCTCGAAGGCGCACTGGTAGAAGCTCGACGACAGGGTGTAGCCGATCATGCCGCCAATGGCAGCGCCGACGAAGGGAATCGGCACGGCAATCTGGCCCAGCACCGCCATCATGCTGCTCGACAGCATGCCCGCGCCTTTCTCGCCGATTTCTTCGAGCAGTTGCGCTTCGCTGATCTCATCCTTGATGTAGCGATGAATGGAGGTCGTCAGCGACAGGCAGATGTTCACCACCAGCGCGGGCGCGTTGGTGCCGGCGAGGGTGCGCAGGGTCTGGCTGCTGGACTGCTGCATGGCGCCCTTGAGTGCGGAGCCGGCGAACGCGGTGCCATAGCCCAGTGCCGCTGCCTTGGCGGTGTCCAGCACTACGTCCTGGGCGGCCTCGCCCAGCTCCTTGGTGTCCTGGGCCACCTTGAATGCGTTGGTCAGCAAGGAGATGCTGCCGCCGATCAGCGCACCATACTTGGCCCCTTCGACACCGGCGCGGTGGCTGGTACGGGCGATGTCCTTGAGGGTTTCGCGCAGCGGACGCTCGGCGTAGTCGATGGCCTGGGCGGTATCCAGGCCGAGGTCGACGATGTCTTCGTCGGCCAGCTTGTCGAAGCGCTCGGCGCGCTCGCGGAACTTGGCGGCCACTTCGGGCTTGCCTTCGCTATCGAGCTTGTCGGCGCGGTTTCGCAGGTTCTGCGCACGGGTACGGCAGTAGGTCTTGGCTTCCTCCACCTGTTCGGTGGGCAGTTCGAGCTTCTTGCCGAAGTACTTGCTGTACTTGTGGTCCTCGTGGCTGACCTGGTTGGCCACCCGGTTGCCGTTGGCCTCGACCTTGGTCTGGGCTTCGTAGACGATCTCGCCGTCCTTCACCCGTACCCGGTCCACCGCCTCGCGGTACTTGCCGTCGGTCTCGATGCCGTAGTGCTTGAGATCATCGCTGCGAATGCTGCGCTCGCTCGACTTGTTGATGATCGCCTCGGCGTTCTCGCGGCTGGTGCTGGAGACTTCCGCCGCCCAGCCGGCGCGGTGCTTGACCCCGGTGTTCTCCTGGCTGATGCCCTTGAGGCCCTTGCTCAGCTTGACGCCGTGTTCGTTGTCGACGCCGGTGTAGGCCTTGACGAATTCGGCGTTGGCGCTGCCGTAGCGCGACACGGTTTCGCTGGCCGACAGCGCGGTGGCGGTGTTGGCCCGGTCGCGGGCGATGGCCTCGCGATCCGCTGGCGCGAGCGGTTGCTCCTCGGTGTCCGCGGTAGGCACGGGGGCAATGTCATTGAAGTTCATGCGCGCTCCTCAAAACGGGTCGCAGGTGGAAGAGGGCTGGCCGGGGTTGGCCGGCGTTGCATACAGGGCGGTGACTTTGTCCAGCTTGTCCTTGATCGCGTCGATCCAGGGTTGCGGCTCGTGCAGGCGGATGCTCTCGCCGAGGCCAAAGACCCACCAGAAGGTTTCCTGGTCGTCCGGTACCGTGGCCTGCAGGCGCTGCCAATCGCTGCCCGCAAGCGGCGTGAGGGACTGTTCGGCGCTCAGCGGGGTTTCGTGCAGCATCCAGGCGATCGACGGCGCGACATCGGCAACCAGGCGCTGCTGGCCGATCTGGCCCTTGTGGTTGAAGCCGCTGCGGATGAAGGTGTCCAGCTCGAAGCCGGCCGGCTCGACACAGGCCTGGTCCAGACAGGTCGCCTGCTGGATGCGGTGCATCGCGAACTGGCGCACGTCGCTGTAGCCTTCGACCCGGCCGACCAGGTAGCTGACCGCATGGCGCGACACGATGCCGCTGGGGTGAATGCGCAGGGCCTTGTGCTCGGCCTTGCTGCGGCTGTGGTAGCGGATGTCCAGTTGCCGCCTTTCGAGCACTGCCATGGCCACCTCGCTCCACACCGTGGCTTCCACGGCTGCCGGCAGCAGGGCCTTGCCGTTCGGGATCACCCGCACGCGCCCGGGCCAGTTGGCCAGGGGGTTGTGCTCCAGGCCCTGCAATTGCCGGTGGGCCAGGTCGAAGTGCGGCGCGAGCAGCTCAAGGATGCTCGGCGGCAACACCTTGTTCAGGTGGCTTTGCGCGAGGGCGAAGGCCAGTGCCGTCGGGGTGTCCAGCGCCGGGAAATCGAAGCGCGGCATGTCGCTGGGAAAGCTCCAGCGAAACGGCTTGCGGCTTTCATCGCAGTCGAGGGGGAAGTCCAGGCCCAGGCGTCCGATCAGGTCGCGTTGCAGGGTTCGCTGGTCGATATCGAAATTTTCGGCCTTGAGCTTTTTCAGCAGCTCGGTGGTGGAGATGCTTTTCGGCGCACGGGGAATCAGGCGTAGCAATGCCAAATGCCTGAACAACCGGTCCTTGGGATCTGACATGGGGGAAGAATCCGATCTGCCTTGAAAGTTCGCGGGTGCGACGAACATTCCTTTGTGGCCTTTTAACATCATCTTGTGCACTCCGCCAATAGTTCATCCGTCGAAGGTTCAGGCTGCGCCGTGTTGTCCGGCGCTATTACGGGACTTTTCCCGCTCCAGTTCCTTTTCCAGCTCGCTGAAGGCCTGGCGGTTTTTCATGGTGATCACGCCGATGACCACGCCGAGGGTGAAGCAGATCAGTTCTTTCATGACGGTTCGCTCGTTGACCGGGGTTGAGGCGATCATCCGGCGGGGCTGCGACAGCCTGCGTCGCACCTTGCAAAAAAAGCGAAAAAAACCACGACCGGACCAACCGGCTTTGCGCACGGCGCACCGCAGTTTTGCCGTGCGGACGGATTCCGTGGTGGCGCCAGGCCCTCTACTCTGGTGCCATTCCGTTCAGCCCTTTCGATGAGGTCCGCCATGTCCCTTGGCAATCCTGTCGCTGCCGAGTCCCGCTCGGCATTGGCGACACCCACGCTGTCCAGTTCCCTGGTGATCTTCCTGGCCATCTGCTGTGGCGCGGTGGTCGCCAACCTGTATTACGCCCAGCCGATCGTCGAGCTGATCGCCCCGTCGATCGGCCTGTCCAGCGCCAATGCCAGCCTGATCGTGTCGCTGACCCAGTTCGGGTACGCGATCGGCCTGCTGTTCCTCGTGCCCCTGGCCGACCTGCTTGAGAATCGCCGCCTGCTGGTGGGCTTCACCCTCGCGGCAGCCGTGTGCCTGGCGGGCGCAGCGCTGAGCACCACGCCATCGCTGTTCCTGATCAGTTCCTTGCTGATCGGCCTGACGTCGGTGGCGGTGCAGATCCTCGTGCCACTGGCTGCGCATATGGCGCCGGAAGCCTCTCGCGGACGGGTGGTCGGCAACATCATGAGCGGCCTGCTGCTGGGCATCCTGCTGTCGCGGCCGATCTCCAGCACCCTGGCCGAAGCGTTCGGCTGGCGCGGGGTGTTCTTCGGCGCTGCTGGCCTGATGGCGTTCATGGCCGTGGTCATGGGCCTGCTGTTGCCGCGCCGGGTGCCGACGCACCAGGCCAGCTACGCGCAACTGATCGGCTCGGTGTTCACCCTGGCCCGGCGTTACGCGGTGCTGCGCGAGCGCTCGCTGTACCAGGGGTTGTTGTTCGCCGCGTTCAGCAGCTTCTGGACCATCGCTCCGATCGAGCTGGTGCGGCATTACGGCTTCAGCCAGACCGAAGTGGCGATCTTCGCCCTGGTCGGCGCGGTGGGCGCGATCGCGGCGCCGATCGCCGGGCGCCTGGCCGACGCCGGACATGGCGTGCGCGGCACCCTGGCGGCCTTGCTGCTGGCGCCGCTGTCGCTGATCGCCGGTTCGCTGTCCGGGGCTGGCTGGTTGTGGATGGTGGTCACGGCGGTGGCCCTGGACTTTGCCGTGCAACTGAACATGGTGCTTGGCCAGCGCGAAATCTATGCCCTGGATCCGCATAGCCGGGCCCGACTGAATGCGGTGTACATGACCAGCATCTTCGTGGGCGGCGCCCTGGGCTCGCTGATCGCCAGCCCGCTCTACGAGCACGTCGGCTGGCCATTGTTCGCCTGCATGGCGGCCCTGCCACCGCTGGCCGCGCTGATCCTGTTCATCCTCCGTCCGCGTGGCTGAGCACGCTCATGCAAGCGCAGCGCGACGCTTTGCGGCACACTGCCCGGCCAGAGACATCAGCCGAAGCCAGGAGCCGGGCCGTGGACAAATTGCAGGCGTTGAGCATGTTCGTCGAAACCGTGCGCTGCGGTGGCTACTCGGCGGCAGCGCGCAAGTTGGGCGTGGCGACCTCTTCGGTGACCCGCCAGGTCGCCGCCCTCGAAGCCCAGCTGGGCACCACGCTGCTCAACCGCACCACCCGCCACAGCAGCCCGACGGTGGCCGGCCAGGATTACTACGACAAGGCCGTGGCCATTCTCGAAGCCCTGGCCGAGGCGGATGGCGCGGTCTTCGATCGTGGCAGCGAAGCGCGAGGGCGGTTGCGGGTGAACGTGCCGGTGGAGTTCGGTCGCCGGGTTATCGCGCCGCACCTGGGTCGTCTGCTGGCGCGGCATCCGGAACTGGAGATCAGCCTGACCCTCAGCGACCAGATGACCGACCTGCTCACCGAGCGGGTCGATTTGTGCGTGAGACTGGGCTCGACCCTCGGCAGCGAGGACGTGATCAGCAAGCCGATCGGGCGCTTCGAGCGCTGGCTGGTAGCAAGCCCCGCCTATCTGGAGCGAGCCAGCATCCCACGGCATCCGCTTGATCTGCTGGAGCACCAGTGCCTGGTGTTCGATTACGGCCCGGCGGTACAGAACTGGGTGTTCCGTGAAGGGGGCGACAGTATTCCGATCAATGTGCAGGGGCGCTTGCGCAGCAACAACGCCGATGTCCTGCGCGAGGCGGCAATTGCCGAGGGTGGCCTGGCGCTGCTGGCGGACTGGCTGGTTGCCGAGGACGTGCGGCGGGGCAGGTTGCTAAGGGTGCTGGAAGGGTTCGAGGCGAGTCCGGGCAGTGCCAGTTGTGCGATCAATGCGCTGTATCTGCCGAGCCATCGGGATTCGAGCCGGATTCGGGCGTTCGTGGGGTTTCTGGAGGAGATTCTCGCAACAGGTGCACCGTCGAGCTGAGAAGAAAGTTGACGGCCGGACACGGACTCTGTGGGAGCTGGCTTGCCAGCGATGGCGATAGTGAATTCACTACAGCTATCGCTGGCAAGCCAGCTCCCACAGGGTACGCGTTCGGCCATTTACCGCCTGCTTAATCCAGATGTTTCCCACGGTTCAGGCAGAATCCCCTCATTGCTGGGGAAATGCCCCCCAACGAGCATGCACGTCCCTCATTCAAGGAGACGTCCATGTCCAATCTTTCACTGCCAAACGTCGATCTACCCCGCGTCAGCCGCAAGACCATCGCCCTGGCCGCTATTCCCCTGATTGCCATCGGTGCCTGCGCCGCGTTGTTCAACCAGGTGTTCTTCTACAACGAAGCCGGCCAGATGGCCCACGTGCGCACGATCTTCGGCGAGGAGAAAGTGGTCGAGGACGTCGGTTACGCCACCCAGTGGTTCGGGCGCACAACGGTGTGGAAGCGCACCATTGGCGTCCAGTCGGCGTTGCAGGGCGATACCCATGCCAGCGGCAATCCGACGGTGACGGTCGGCACCTTGCCGATCGTGTTCCTTGGCAACGTCGATGCCAAGGCCGAGTTCAGCACCCAGTTCCGCATGCCGAGCGGCGAAGCCTTCCTGACCATCGCCCATGAGTACCGCACGCCGGAGAACTTCCTGCAGCGCGCCTTGCTCCCCGCGGTCAAGGAAACCCTGCAGGCCACCGCCTCGCTGATGAGTGCCGACGATTACTACGCCGGCGACCGCAACCAGTTTGGCGCCGAGTTCGAGAACCAGTTGCGTGATGGCCTGTACCTGACCAAACGCAAGGAAGTGCGGGTCCAGCGTGACCACTCGCCGGCGCAGACGGCGATCCTCCAGGCCGGCACCGATCAGGGGCAATACGGCGACAGCATCTCCACGCGCTTCGTCATCGAGAAGCTGCGCGACGAGCACGGCGTGGAAATCCGCAAGCAACAGCAGTTCCGCCTGTTCGGCGTGGATGTGGTGGACGCCCGGGTCACTCACATCGACCCAAATCCGCAGTATCAGGAGCGTATGGTCCGTGTGCAGCAGGCTCTTGCCGAGCTGGCCGTGGCCCGGCAGAACCGGCTCAAGGAAGAGGAGGAGAAGCAATTGGTCTCCGCCCGCGGTGCCAAGGATGTCGAAGCCAAGCGCCAGGAAAGCCTGCGCCAGCAGATCGAGCGCACCACCCAGGCCGAGACCGAAAAACAGCTCACCCTGATCAATGCCGAACGCGAGCAGCGCCGCGCCGAGATCGAGAAGAAAACCGCCGAACTGCTGCGGGACAAGGCCCGGGTGACAGGTGAAGCGACCAAGATAACCGCTGATGCCGAAGCCTATGCCCGGGCGGCGTCGATCAAGGCCGACGGTGCGTTGCAGGCGAAGCTCGATGCGTTGGTGCGGATCAACCAGGCGTGGGCCGAGGCGGCAGCTCGTGCACCGGTGCCGTCTGTCATGATGGGCGCCGCTGAAGGCGGAGTCGGACGCCAGGATGAGATGGGCAATCTGATGAGCGTGCTGGCGACCAAGGCGGCGCGGGATCTGGCGGTGGATCTGCGAACCGAGTAAGTCTCGGTACTGGCAATTGACCCTTCCCACACAGGCATGCTTTGCTCCGAAGGCTTGCAAGCAACCAACGGCTACGCGGTCACTGTAGGAGCTGGCTTGCCTGCGATGGACCGCAAGGCGGTCCCGAAACCTGCCGTATCGGATCGGCTGTCCAAGCGCGATCAGATCGGCGCTGAATCCAGAGTTGCTGGCTGGCTCCTGCTCGTGCTGGAGGGTTCCAAGACCGCTTTGCGGTCCATCGCAGGCAAGCCAGCTCCTACCTGGAACGCGTCGTTTTCCAAGGGGAAAGGGAGCGTCATGTCAGAGTTCAAATTGCATTGTTTTGCCGAGTCCGGGAACGCCTACAAGGCTGCGTTGATGCTCGAACTGAGTGGCCTGGACTGGGAGCCGGTGTTCGTCGATTTCTTCCACGGACAGACACGCCAGGCTGGCTGGCGCGACGAGGTCAACGAGCAGGGCGAGGTGCCGGTGCTGGAACATGCCGGGCAGACGCTGACCCAGTCGGCCTTGATCCTCGACTACCTGGCCGGGTACAGCGGTCGTTTCGGGCCGCAAAGCGAGGAGGAGCGCCGCGAGATCTGGCGCTGGATGCTCTTCGACAACCACAAGTTCACCTCCTACTACGCCACCCTGCGCTTTATCTACGGGCTGAAGCACAGCGGCGAGACGCCGGTCACCACCTTCCTTCGCGAACGCGCAAAGGCGGCCTACGAGATCGTCGATGCGCACCTGGCCAAGCGTTCCTTCATGCTCGGCGAGCGCCTGACCATTGCCGACCTGTCCCTGGCGGGCTATGTCTTCATGCCGGAAGACACGGGCATGGACCTCGCCGTATACCGTCATATCGAGGCGTGGAAAGACAGGATCCGCGACCTGCCGGGCTGGAAGTCACCCTATGAGCTGATGCCGGGCCGGTCGGCGCAGGCCTGAAAACGAAAAGCCCCCTGGAGCCGAGGCTCACAGGGGGCTTTTCATTTCAGCGCAGGAATCAGACGTTGAAGCGGAAGTGCATCACGTCACCGTCCTTGACGATGTAGTCCTTGCCTTCCAGGCGCCATTTACCGGCTTCCTTGGCACCGCCTTCACCCTTGTACTGGATGAAGTCGTCGTAGGCGACCACTTCGGCGCGGATGAAGCCTTTTTCGAAGTCGGTGTGGATCACGCCGGCAGCCTGTGGCGCGGTGGCGCCGACGCGCACGGTCCAGGCGCGGACTTCCTGCACGCCGGCAGTGAAGTAGGTCTGCAGGTTGAGCAGGGCGTAGCCGGCACGGATCACGCGGTTCAGGCCAGGCTCTTCCAGGCCCAGGGCCTCGAGGAACATGTCCTTCTCTTCGCCTTCGTCCAGCTCGGCGATTTCAGCTTCGATCTTGTTGCATACCGGCACCACCACCGCGCCTTCTTCTTCGGCAATGGCACGCACCACGTCCAGGTGCGGGTTGTTGTCGAAGCCGTCTTCGGCCACGTTGGCGATGTACATCACCGGCTTGCTGGTCAGCAGGTGGAAGCCGCGGATCACCGCCTTCTCGTCGTCAGCCATGTTCTTCATCAGGCTGCGCGCCGGCTTGCCTTCGGTGAAGTGCGGAATGAGTTTCTCGAGGATGGCTTTCTGCGCCAGGGCTTCCTTGTCGCCGCCCTTGGCGTTGCGCGCGACCTTCTGCAGTTGCTTCTCGCAGCTGTCGAGGTCGGCGAAGATCAGTTCCAGGTCGATGATCTCGATGTCGCGCTTGGGGTCGACGCTGTTGGAAACGTGGATCACGTTCTCGTCTTCGAAGCAGCGCACCACGTGGGCGATGGCGTCGGTCTCGCGGATGTTGGCGAGGAATTTGTTGCCCAGGCCTTCACCCTTGGACGCGCCCGCCACCAGGCCGGCGATGTCGACGAACTCCATGGTGGTCGGCAGGATGCGCTGTGGCTTGACGATGGCCGCCAGGGCGTCCAGGCGGGCGTCCGGCATCGGCACGATGCCGCTGTTCGGCTCGATGGTGCAGAAGGGGAAGTTCTCCGCCGCGATGCCGGATTTGGTCAAGGCGTTGAACAGGGTGGACTTGCCGACGTTGGGCAGGCCGACGATGCCGCAATTGAATCCCATGGTGAATCCCTCTTCGTGAAGTCAGGCCTTCTGGCTGTGCAGCTCTCTCATCGCACGCGCCCATTCGCCGGCGAGGATGTCCGGCAGCACGCCGAGGGCAAAATCGATACTGGCGTCGAGCTTGTCCTGTTCGGCGCGGGGCGCCTTGCCCAGGACGAAGTTGGACACCAGCTTGGCATCACCCGGGTGGCCGATGCCAAGCCGCAGACGGTGAAAGTCGTTCTTGTTGCCGAGCTGCGCGATGATGTCGCGCAGGCCGTTGTGCCCGCCGTGGCCGCCACCCTTCTTGAGTTTGGCGACGCCGGGAGGCAGGTCGAGTTCGTCGTGGGCCACCAGGATGGCATCTGGCTCGATACGGAAGAAGTTGGCCAGAGCGGCAACGGACTGGCCGCTGCGGTTCATGTAGGTGGTGGGGATCAGCAGGCGAACGTCGTGGCCCTGATGGCTGAATTTTGCCGTCAGGCCGAAATACTTGCGGTCAGCGGTCAGGTTGACGCGCTGGGCGCTGGCAATGCGTTCAACGAAAAGAGCCCCTGCGTTATGCCGGGTCTGTTCGTATTCGGGGCCCGGGTTTCCCAGGCCGACGATCAACTGGATGGCGGTCACGTCAGGGGCTCTTCCTTGGAGTTGGGGATTGCGGCATCAGCACCGCAATCCGGGCAACACCGGCGAACCGAGTGGGTTACTCGGCAGCGCCTTCTGCTTCAGGAGCAACGCGCGGAGCGTGAACGTTGGCAACGGCCTTGTCATCACCGTGGGCCAGAGCAACGAACTCTACGCCTTTCGGAGCTTTCAGGTCCGACAGGTGGACGATGGTGCCGATTTCAGCGTTGGCCAGGTCAACCTCGATGAACTCAGGCAGGTCCTTGGCTTCGCAGGAAACTTCGATCTCGTTCAGGGTGTGGGAGATCTCGCCGCCTTTCTTGACCGGAGCTTCTTCGTTGATGAAGTGAACCGGAACAACGGCGGTCAGTTTCTGGCCGGCAACGACGCGAACGAAGTCAGCGTGCATGATGAACTGCTTGGCTGGGTGACGCTGCATTGCCTTGACAATGACGTTCTGCTTTTTGCCATCGACGTTCAGTTCGATAACGTGGCTGAAGGCAGCTTCGTTTTCGAACAGCTTGGCGATTTCCTTGGCCAGGATGGTCACGGACTCGGCGTCCTTGTTACCACCGTAGACAACGGCAGGGATGCTGGCGGCATGACGCAGGCGGCGGCTCGCACCTTTCCCCAGGTCAGTACGCGCTTGGGCGTTCAGGATGAAATCGGTCATTTTGTATCTCCAAAATTAGCCTGTTCCGAATGGGGCTTGCGACCAGCGCCAAAGCGGAAAGGGCAAAAAAGCCCCGCCCCAACAACCGGTGTTGGGGCGGGGCGCTTTACGTCAACGGATGTTCGCGAGGCTGATGCCTTAGCGGAACATCGCGCTGATCGATTCTTCGTTGCTGATGCGGCGAACCGCTTCGGCGACGACCGGTGCGATATCCAGTTGACGGATACGGTCACAGGCTTGTGCAGCGGCGGACAGCGGGATGGTGTTGGTCACCACCAGCTCGTCGAGCACGGAATTCTCGATGTTCTCGATCGCGCGACCGGAGAGTACAGGGTGCGTGCAGTAGGCGTAAACCTTGGCAGCGCCGTGTTCTTTCAGGGCCTTGGCCGCATGGCACAGGGTGCCGGCGGTATCGACCATGTCGTCGACCAGAATGCACGTACGTCCTTCGACGTCACCGATGATGTGCATCACTTCGGAGTGGTTGGCCTTCTCGCGGCGTTTGTCGATGATACCGAGATCCACGCCCAGGGACTTGGCGACGGCGCGTGCACGCACGACACCACCGATGTCCGGGGAGACGATCATCAGGTTCTCGAAACGCTGGTCTTCGATGTCATCCACCAGGACGGGGGAGCCGTAGATGTTATCTACCGGAATATCGAAGAACCCCTGGATCTGGTCAGCGTGCAGGTCGACGGTGAGAACACGGTCGATACCTACGACGGTGAGCATGTCAGCGACGACTTTGGCGCTGATTGCAACACGCGCCGAACGCGGACGGCGGTCCTGGCGGGCATATCCGAAGTAAGGAATCACAGCGGTGATTCGGGACGCTGAGGAGCGGCGGAAGGCGTCGGCCATCACTACCAGTTCCATCAGGTTATCGTTGGTTGGCGCGCAAGTCGGCTGAATGATGAAGACGTCCTTACCGCGAACGTTTTCATTAATCTCAGTGCTGATTTCGCCGTCGGAGAACTTGCCGACAGAAACATCACCCAGTGGGATATGCAGCTGACGTACGACACGCCGAGCCAGATCGGGGTTGGCGTTCCCCGTAAAGACCATCATCTTGGACACGCGCAGTACCTGAAGGCTGAGGGTATACCTGGATGAGTATAAGGAAAATGGCAGGGGCGGCTGGATTCGAACCAACGCATGGCAGGATCAAAACCTGCTGCCTTACCGCTTGGCGACGCCCCTGTATCTGTTGCTGCGAGTACCTGGTACTCGATTCCTAGCGCAGACTTCGTAGCTTGCGATGCAACATCGAAACATTGCTTCCCTTTGCCACGAACCCTGTTTGGGTCTCTGCAAGAAGGGCCAAAACTCTATCAGCTTCAGCTTTGTCTGGGAAGGCCCCAAACACACAACTTCCAGTGCCGGTGAGTCTTGCTTCAGTGAATTTGTTTAACAAATTCAAGGCGTTACGTACTTCTGGGTAACTTTGCTCAACTACCGCTTGACAGTCATTTCGACTGTTTCCCTCGGGAACGGGGCGCACTTTAATGGGCTTTGAATTACGTGTCAACAAAGGATGCGAAAAAATTTCCGCCGTACTTACAGACACTTGCGGAACCAGCACGACGTACCAGGGCTCGTGCGGATCGACGGGCGTGAGCTTTTCCCCCACGCCTTCGGCAAAGGCCGCATGGCCGCGAACGAACACCGGCACGTCGGCGCCCAGGCCCAGGCCGAGCTCGGCGAGCCGGTCTTCACCGCAGCCGGTCTGCCACAGATGATCGAGGGCGAGCAGGGTGGTCGCCGCATCCGAGCTGCCACCGCCGATGCCGCCGCCCATGGGCAGCACCTTGTGCAGCCAGATGTCGGCACCCAGCGTGGTGCCGGTCATTTGCTGCAGCTTGCGCGCGGCACGGACGATCAGGTTGCTGTCGTGGGGAACGCCGGCGATGTCGGTGTGCAGGCGGATCTGGCCATCCTCGCGCACGGCGAAGTCCAGTTCGTCGCCATGGTCGAGGAACTGGAAGAGGGTTTGCAGCTCGTGATAGCCATCGGCGCGGCGCCCGAGGATATGCAGCATCAGGTTGAGCTTGGCCGGGGCCGGCAGGGTCAGGCGCTCGCTCATTTCAATGCCCCAGCTGGCGCGGTTGCCATTCCTTGAGGACCACGGTCACGTCCAGATCCTGGCCGTGCATCTTGATCCGCTCGGGCAGCCAGTAACCATTCTGTTCGGTGTAGCGGGTGTATTCCACTTGCCAGCCGTCCTGCTCCAGGCTGGCCAGGCGGCTGTCGCCGTCGAGGGTCAGCCGGCTCTTGCTGTCCGGCGCAGGCAGGCCGCGGACCCACCAGACCAGGTGCGATACCGGCAATTCCCAGCCGAGTTGCTCGGCCAGCAGGGTTTCCGGAGTCGGTGCCTCGAAGCGGCCCTGGTTGGCGACTTCCAGCACCACCTGGCCCGGGCGCCCGGTCAGGCGTGCGGCGCCGCGGCCCAGCGGGCCGGACAGGCGGATATCGTAATAGTCCTGGCGTTGCAGCCAGAACAGTGTGCCGCTGCCGGAGTCCTTCGGCGCGCGGATGCCGACCTTGCCGTTGATCTGCCAGCCGTCGAGGGTGCTCAACCGGGCTTTATGTTCTTTCCACAGTTGTGGACTGCCCTGGCCCTGGACGGCTTCCTTGGAACCGAAGCCGGCGCAACCGGCGAGCAGGGCGATCAGGCTGAAGGTGAGCAGGTGGCGCAAAAACATAGGCTTAAAGGGTCTCGGATCCGGTCAGGCGCAGGATGGTCTTGCGCAGGATAGGGCTGTCGGGCTGGGCTTCGAAGGCCTTGGCCCAGACCTGGCGGGCTTCGCGTTGCTTGCCGTTGGCCCAGAGCACTTCGCCCAGGTGGGCAGCGACTTCGTGGTCGGGGAAGCGCTCCAGGGCACGGCGCAGCAGGCGCTCGGCCTCGTCCAGGTTGCCCAGGCGGTAATTGACCCAGCCCAGGCTGTCGAGCACGGCCGGGTCGTCGGGGGTCAGTTGGTGGGCTTTTTCGATCAGTTGCCGGGCTTCGGCGTAGCGCGTGGTGCGATCGGCGAGGGTGTAGCCAAGGGCGTTGAGGGCCATGGCGTTTTCCGGCTCGCGGGCGATGATGGCGCGCAGGTCTTTTTCCATCTGCGCCAGATCGTCGCGCTTTTCGGCGAGCATGGCCCGGGTATAGAGCAGGTTGAGATCGTCCGGATACTGCTTGATGGCGCTATCGAGGACGCGTCGGGCCTGGTCTTCCTTGCCGTTGTTGCCCAGGGTCTCGGCTTCGATCAGGTACAGCTGGATGGCGTAGTCGGGCTGGCTGTCGCGGGCCTGGTCGAGGCGGCGGATGGCTTCGTCGGTGCGGCCGTTGGCGATGAGGATATCGGCCTGGCGCAGTTGCGCCGGCAGGTAATCGTTGCCGGCGCCGACCTGGGCGTATTCGCTGAGGGCACCTTCGAGGTCGTTGCGCTCTTCGCGGATGCGCCCGAGGTTGAGGTGCGCGGCATCGACGTGGCTGTCACGGTCGATCAGGTCCTGCAGGTAGCCGGACGCCTCGTCGTAGGCCTTGGCCTCGAGGCTGACGAGGGCCAGGGAATAACGCAGTTCGTCGTCGTCCGGGTATTGCTGGAGCAGGCTGGCGAATTCGTTCTTGGCATCGTCGATGCGGTCCTGCTCGACCAGCATGCGGGCGTAGGTCAGGCGCAGGCGCTTGTCGTCGGGGTTGCGCGCGATGCTCTTGCGCAGCAACGGCAGGGCTTCACCGCCGCGGTCGAGGCTTTGCAGCAGGCGTGCGCGCAGCAGGACCGGGGCGATTTCGCTGTCCTGCTGCGGCGGATGGGCTTCGAGCAGGGCCAGGGCCTCCTCGGATTTGCCGTCCTGTTGCAGAAGCAGGGCCTTGCCGAATACCAGCTGGCTGTTGTCGGGGTATTTCTGCAGCAGGCGATCGAAGCTCTTGAGCAGGCCGTCGCGGGTGTCCTGGTCGGTTTCCGCGGCCGACAGGGCAAGGAAGTCGAAATGGGTATCGCCTTGGCCCTGCAGGACCTTCTCCATGTAACTCATGGAATCGTCGTAGCGCCCTGCGCGGGCAAGCTGGATGGCCGCGGCGCGCTGCGCATCGATGTTTTCCGGGTCGTTCTTCGCCCACAGCAGCGAAGCCTCCAGCGTCGACTGGTCGGCGCCCAGGTATTCGGCAATGCGGAAGGCGCGCTCGGAAACGCCGGCGTCCTGGGTCTTCTCGGCCTGGACCATATAGTTGTCCAGGGCGATGTCGAAGCGATTGCGCTGCCCGGCCAGTTCCGCGACCAGCAGGCTGTAGAGCGTGTCCTGGGTGAACGAGCCGTACACCGTCGGCTCTGGCCTGGCCGCCGGCGCGGCGGCTTGCTCGGCGGCAGGCGACGAGGCCTCCCCGGAACCCGGCAGGGCCTGGCAGCCCTGGAGCAGGGCGAGGGCGAGCAGCAACGCGGAAGATCTATTCATAATGAGGATTTTGAGCGACTAACCTGCGGTCGGGCCATCATGACACAAGCGCCTGGGCAAACCCACTTCGCGATGGCGTTATGCATACAGTCTATAGAGACAATCGCGAGCGGTGGTTGTTCTCGATCCAGCGAAGTAGGACAATTATCGGCTTCACGTCACAACCAGCGACCTTGAATGGCCTTTCTTGCCCTCGGTATCAACCATAAGACTGCCTCGGTAGACGTACGCGAGCGCGTGGCGTTTACCCCCGAGCAGCTGGTCGAAGCCTTGCAGCAGCTCTGTCGACTGACCGCCAGCCGCGAAGCCGCGATCCTTTCGACCTGCAATCGCAGCGAACTGTACATCGAGCAGGACCACCTGGCGGCCGACAGCGTCCTGCGCTGGCTGGCCGATTATCATCAGCTGAGCGTCGAGGAGCTTCGGGCCAGCGCCTACATCCATGAGGACCACGACGCGGTCCGGCACATGATGCGGGTCGCATCCGGGCTCGACTCGCTGGTGCTCGGCGAGCCGCAGATCCTCGGCCAGATGAAGTCGGCCTACGCCGTGGCGCGCGAGGCCGGTACTATCGGCCCGCTGCTGGGGCGCCTGTTCCAGGCCACCTTCAACGCGGCCAAGCAGGTACGCACCGACACCGCGATCGGCGAGAACCCGGTATCGGTAGCCTTCGCCGCGGTGAGCCTGGCCCGACAGATCTTCAGTGACCTGGGGCGCAGCCAGGCGCTGCTGATCGGCGCCGGCGAAACCATCACCCTGGTCGCCCGCCACCTGCATGAGCAGGGCGTGCGGCGCATCGTCGTGGCCAACCGGACCCTGGAGCGTGCCAGCACCCTGGCCGAGCAGTTCGGCGCCCGTGCGGTGCTGCTGGCGGACATTCCGCAGGAACTGGTCAACAGCGATATCGTCATCAGTTCCACCGCCAGCCAGTTGCCGATCCTCGGCAAGGGCGCGGTGGAGAGCGCCCTGAAACAGCGCCGGCACAAGCCGATCTTCATGGTCGACATCGCCGTGCCCCGGGATATCGAGCCGGAAGTGGGGGAACTGGACGACGTCTACCTCTATACGGTCGATGACCTGCACGATGTCGTCGCGGAAAACCTCAAGAGCCGCCAGGGCGCTGCCCAGGCCGCCGAGGAACTGGTCTGCGCCGGCGTCGAGGACTTCATGTCGCGCCTGCGCGAACTGGCGGCGGTGGATGTGCTGCGCGCCTATCGCCAGCAGAGCGAACGGCTGCGCGACGAGGAATTGCAAAAGGCCCAGCGCCTGCTGGCCAACGGCGCCAGCGCCGAGGACGTGCTGGTGCAGCTCGCCCGCGGCCTGACCAACAAGCTGCTGCACGCTCCCAGCGTGCAACTGAAAAAGCTCTCCGCCGAGGGCCGCGTCGATGCGCTGGCCATGGCCCAGGAACTCTTTGCCCTCAACGAGGGCCCCACGGATAAAACCCCGCAATGAAAGCGTCGCTGCTGAAAAAACTGGAGATCCTCCAGGACCGCTTCGAGGAACTGACCGCGCTGCTCGGCGATGCCGAGGTCATTTCCGACCAGACCCGCTTCCGCGCCTATTCCCGGGAATATGCCGAAGTCGAGCCGGTGGCCGCCGGGTATGTGCAATGGCGCAAGCTGCAGGATGATCTCGAGGGCGCGCAGGCCCTGCTCAAGGACAGCGACCCCGACCTGCGCGAGATGGCCATCGAGGAAGTCCGTGAAGCCAAGGAGCAGTTGCAGGCGCTGGAAGACCAGTTGCAACGCATGCTCCTGCCGAAAGACCCGAACGACGGACGCAACGTATTCCTGGAAATCCGCGCCGGCACCGGCGGCGACGAGGCGGCGATCTTCTCCGGCGACCTGTTCCGCATGTATTCGCGCTACGCCGAGCGGCGCGGCTGGCGCCTGGAAATCCTCTCGGAAAACGAGGGCGAACACGGCGGCTACAAGGAAATCATCGCCCGGGTCGAAGGCGAGGCGGTGTACGGCAAGCTCAAGTTCGAGTCCGGCGCGCACCGCGTGCAGCGGGTTCCCGAGACCGAGTCGCAGGGCCGCATCCATACCTCCGCCTGTACCGTTGCCGTGCTGCCCGAGCCCGACGAGCAGGTCGCCATCGAGATCAACCCGGCCGATCTGCGTGTGGATACCTATCGCGCCTCCGGTGCCGGTGGCCAGCACGTGAACAAGACCGACTCGGCGATCCGTATCACCCACTTGCCCACCGGTATCGTGGTCGAGTGCCAGGAAGAGCGCTCCCAGCACAAGAACCGTGCCCGGGCGATGTCCTGGCTGTCGGCCAAGCTCAACGACATGCAGACCAGCGCCGCGCAGAATGCCATGGCGTCCGAGCGCAAGCTGCTGGTCGGCTCCGGCGACCGCTCGGAACGGATCCGTACCTACAACTATCCACAGGGCCGGGTCACCGACCACCGCATCAACCTCACCCTGTATTCGCTGGACGAAGTCCTGGCGGGGGGCGTTGATGCCGTGATCGAACCGTTGCTGGCGGAATACCAGGCCGATCAACTGGCCGCACTGGGTGATTGAATGACCATTATCGCCAGCCTGCTCCGCAGCGCGGAGCTTCCCGACTCGCCGACACCGCGCCTCGACAGCGAATTGCTCCTGGCCGCAGCCATCGGCAAGACCCGCAGCTACCTGCACACCTGGCCGGAGCGTATCGTCGCCAGCGAGGCGGCGCAGACCTTCGCCGGGTATCTGCAACGGCGCCGTGCCGGTGAGCCGGTGGCCTATATCCTCGGCCAGCAAGGCTTCTGGAATCTTGATCTGGAAGTTGCCCCGCATACCCTGATCCCGCGTCCGGAAACCGAGCTGCTGGTAGAAACCGCCATGGCCCTGCAGCCTGCCGCCAAGGCCCGCGTCCTCGACCTCGGCACCGGCACCGGCGCCATTGCCCTGGCCCTGGCCAGCGAGCGTCGTGAATGGCAGGTCACCGCCGTGGATCGCGTGGCCGAGGCCGTGGCCCTGGCCGAGCGCAACCGCGAGCGCCTGCAACTGGACAACGTCAGGGTGCTGCAAAGCCACTGGTTCAGTGCCCTGGACGGACAGCGTTTCGAGCTGGTCATCAGCAATCCGCCCTATATCGCTGCCGAAGACCCGCACCTGGTTGCCGGAGACGTGCGTTTCGAGCCGAGCAGTGCGCTGGTGGCCGGCGCCGATGGCCTGGACGATCTGCGCCAGATCGTCGACGAAGCGCCTGCGCACCTGGTCGAAGGCGGCTGGCTGCTGCTGGAGCACGGTTACGACCAGGCTGCGGCGGTGCGCGAGTTGCTGGCTCGACACGGCTTCGAGCAGATCGAAAGCCGCCTTGACCTCAATGCGCACGAGCGCATCACCCTGGGGCGCCTGCCGTGCTGACCGACGAGGAACTGCTGCGCTACAGCCGGCAGATCCTGCTGGCGCAGATCGATATCGACGGCCAGTTGCGCTTGAAGAATGCCAGCGCCCTGATCGTCGGGCTCGGCGGTCTCGGTTCGCCGGTCGCCTTGTACCTGGCAGCGGCGGGAGTCGGGACCTTGCACCTGGCGGATTTCGATACGGTCGACCTGACCAACCTGCAGCGGCAGATCATCCATGACGGCAGCACGGTCGGCCAGCCCAAGGTGGACTCAGCGTTGGCCCGCTTGCGCGCGCTGAACCCGGATATCCGGCTGGTCGCCCATCCTCGCGCGCTGGACGCAGACTCCCTTGCCGCAGCGGTGGATGCAATCGACCTGGTGCTGGATTGCTCCGACAACTTCGGCACTCGTGAAGCGGTCAACGCGGCCTGCGTCAAGGCCGGCAAGCCACTGGTCAGCGGCGCTGCGATCCGTCTGGAAGGACAGTTGTCGGTGTTCGACCCACGGCGCGCGGATAGTCCCTGCTATCACTGTCTTTACGGCCACGGCAGCGACGCGGAACTGACGTGCAGCGAAGCTGGCGTCGTCGGGCCGCTGGTCGGGCTGGTCGGCAGCCTGCAGGCGCTGGAAGCGTTGAAACTGCTCGCCGGATTCGGCGAGCCGCTGGTGGGGCGCCTGTTGCTGGTGGATGCCTTGGGCACGCGTTTCCGCGAGCTGAGGGTCAAGCGCGATCCGGGTTGCACGGTGTGCGGGAGCCAACATGGTTGATGCCTCGGCGCCGGTCGGCGTATTCGATTCCGGCGTTGGCGGCCTCTCGGTCCTGGCCGAGATAGCCCGGCTGCTGCCCAACGAGTCGCTGCTGTATGTCGCCGATTGCGGGAACATTCCCTACGGGGAAAAATCCCCTGAGTTCATCCGTCAGCGTTGTCGCACTGTTGCCGGTTTCTTCCAGGAGCAGGGCGTCAAGGCCCTGGTGTTGGCGTGCAATACCGCGACGGTGGCCGCCGCCGCCGACCTTCGCGAGCAATTCCCGCACTGGCCGCTGGTCGGCATGGAGCCTGCGGTCAAGCCGGCGGCCGCAGCGACCCGCAGCGGCGTGGTCGGCGTGCTGGCCACTACCGGTACCTTGCAAAGTGCCAAGTTTGCGGCATTGCTCGATCGCTTCGCTACCGATGTCCAGGTGGTGACCCAGCCATGCCCCGGCCTGGTGGAGCGCATCGAGTCGGGTGACCTGAACAGCCCGGCGCTGCGCCAGTTGCTGCAAGGCTACGTCGAGCCTTTGCTGGCTGCCGGTTGCGACACCATTATCCTCGGCTGCACCCACTATCCCTTCCTGCGTCCGCTGCTCAGCCAGATGGTTCCGCCCAGCGTGGCAATCATCGACACCGGGGCCGCAGTCGCCCGCCAGTTGCAGCGCCTGCTGGCCGAGCGCGAGCTGCTTGCCACCGGTCCCGCCCGGCCGGCGGAGTTCTGGACCAGCGCGGATCCCCAGCATCTGAAAAACATCCTGCCGTTGTTGTGGAAAAAATCGGACCTTGTGCGAAGCTTCTGCCGGTAATCGACAAATTTTTCACAAAAAGTCGAAAATCCACTGAACTCCTTTGTAAGCGCTGATTTCTGATACGTTGTCTGATGGGACAAAAAACCAACAAGCAGGATTTCTATAAAGGACGTTTCTCATGAAGAAACTGATTTGCGCGGCTGCATTTGCAGTTGCAACCCTGGGGCAAGCATTCACCGCACAAGCTGCGGACATTACCTTCGCAGTCGGCCAGACCAGCGATTCGACCATGACCTATCGTCTCGGCCTGGAGTCCAACTGGGACGCCAGCTGGTGGCAGACCAGCGTCGGTCGCCTGACCGGCTACTGGGATGCTGGCTACACCTACTGGGACGGTGACGAAACCTCGAGCAACCACAGCCTGTCGTTCGCGCCGGTGTTCGTCTACGAGTTCGCTGGCGGTTCGGTCAAGCCTTATATCGAGGCGGGGATCGGCGTCGCGGCATTCGCCCACACCAAGCTGGAAAGCAACAACCTGGGCGGCTCCTTCCAGTTCGAGGACCGCATAGGCTTCGGTCTGCGCTTTGCTGGAGGGCATGAGGTCGGTGTCCGGGCAATCCATTACTCCAACGCCGGCATCAGCCAGCCCAACGACGGTGTCGAAAGCTTTGCCCTGCATTACCGCATGGCGCTCTGAAGATTGATGAACTGAAAGAAACCCCGCCGGATATGGCGGGGTTTCTTTTTTTGTGTCGTTTTTACGGGCCTCATCGCTGGCAAGCCAGCTCCCACAGGGATCGCGTGCACCGCAAACCCTGTGGGAGCTGGCTTGCCAGCGATGAGGCCCTCAGGTTCGCCGCAAAGGCCACAGGCTGCTTACCGACATGGCTTCCAGCACCATCTCCGGCATTCGCTGCGGCAGCCGGTCGATGATTGCCAACGCCGCCGTGTCTGCCGTCCACCGCTGCGGCAGAGCGATCGTCGAGATCACCGGCTTCTTCACGGTTTGCGGCGTAACCAGGGTCAGGTCTATTTCCTGTGGCGCCAGGCGACTGCGCATTTCGCTGAACCACTGGCCCAGGCTGTTATGTGCCGTGGGACTTTGGCTGCCTTCATGCTGCTGAAGCGCGGTGATGCTGCTGAGGATCCCCACGACATGCGGCTTCCTGCCGGCCAGCAGCAGCGGCACGGCGTTGCCCAGGCAATAGGTGCTGGCGCTGACGTTGCTGGTGATCAGCGCTTCGAACATCGCCGTACCGCTGGACGCTCCGTCGAGGTAATCGCAGGTACCCGCATTGAGGATCAGCAGGTCCAGCGCAAACCATTCTTGCTGGATGCGCACGCTCATGGCTTCGGCGTCGGTGGCCTCGGCGAGGTTGCCGTGCAGCTCCAGGCAGCCGGGGATCAGGTGCTCTGGCAGGGGCTCGAAGGGCGTCCGCCCGCTGATTGCCACACGGTGACCGAGGGCAAGCAGGTGCAAGGCCAATGCATGACCGAGGCCGTTGCTGGCGCCGGTGACCCAGATTCGTTTGCTGTGCTCGGTTGTCACGTTAGTACTCTACTTCTTGTTCTTTCGGGAGTTGTTTGAATGCCTCGATGGCCCTGCGGCGGCTCATGCCCAGATCGACAATGGGTTGTGGATAACCCTTTACCGAAAACAGGCCGCCAGGGCTGTGGATTTCCTTGTCGTCGAGGTCTTTCAGCTCCGGCAGCCAGTGTCGCAGGAAGCGCCCCTTTTTGTCGAAGCGTTCCGACTGACTCACCGGATTGAATACCCGAAAATATGGCACTGAATCGGTTCCGGTCGAGGCGCTCCATTGCCAGCCACCGTTGTTGGCGGCGAGGTCGCCGTCGATCAGGTGGCGCATGAAGAATGCTTCACCCTTGCGCCAGTCGATCAGCAGGTTCTTGCTCAGGAACATCGCCACGACCATACGCAGACGGTTATGCATCCAGCCCGTGGCGAGCAGTTGCCGCATGGCGGCGTCGACGATCGGCACGCCGGTGCGGCCTTCCTGCCAGGCCTTGAGATCTTCGGGGGCATCGCGCCATTGCACTGCCTCGGTGGCCGGACGGAAGGCGCGGTGACGGGAAACCCGTGGATACCCCGTCAGCACATGCTTGTAGAACTCGCGCCAGAGCAGTTCGTTGATCCAGGTAACCGCGCCGGGGTTGCCGCTCTCGAACTCGCCGTGATTGTGCGCCAGCGCCGCGTGCAGGCACTGGCGCACCGAGACCACGCCGGCCGCGAGATAGGGCGAAAGCTGGCTGGTGCCGTCCACCGACGGTATATCGCGCTGCTCGGGATAGTCGGCCATGGCGTCCTGGGCGAAATCCTCCAGACGCTTGCGGGCGTGGCGTTCTCCTGCCGGCCATAGATCGCGCAGCGTGTCGCAGGGGAGCGCGAAGCCTTCGATGGCTTCGGGAATGGCATCATTGGTTGCTGCTGGCCTGTCCTGCTTGCGCGGTAGCCGCTGCAACGGGGGCAGAGCATGGTGCAGGCGCTGGTAACAGGCCTTGCGGAACTGGGTGAAGACCTTGAAGTAACCATCGTTCCTGGTCAGCACCGTGCCCGGCTTGAACAGCAACTGGTCGAGGTGGCTGTGCAGGCGAATGTCGTGACGCTGCAGCAGCTCGCCAACCTGGCGGTCACGCCGGGTTTCGTTGATGCCGTATTCCTCGTTGACGTGCACATCCTGCACGCCGTGTGCCTGGCAGACCTCCAGCACCACCTGCGGCGCGTCTCGCCAATGCTCGGCATGGCGGATCAACAGCGGGATATTGTAGTGGGCCAGTGCTCCCTGCAGTTCGCGCAGGTTGCGCAGCCAGAAATCCACCTTGCACGGCGCGTCGTCGTGTTCTTTCCATTGCCCGGGGCTGACCAGCCACAGGGCCAGGGTCGGCCCGCGTTCGCTGGCGGCGCACAGTGCGGTGTTGTCATGGATTCGCAGGTCGTTGCGCAGCCAGATCAGTTGCATTCAGGGTTTCCGTGGAGATAGGGGCAGCAAGCGCTCCCAGGCCGTGCAGGCAACGCTGTGCCGCCAATGGCGTATCGAGCAGATGCCAGCCTGGGTCGTCGCCCAATGCTTGCTTATGAAGGATGACAGCAGCGCCGAACAGGAGTTTCGGCACCTCGAGCGGGTTCAGGTCGCGACGCAGTTGCTCGCAGTCCGCAACTGTATTGACGCTGAGCAGCAATGCCCCGGCGCCGAGGCGTTCTGCTGCCATGGCCAGGTCGCGCCCATGCAGCGGGAGATCGAAGACCTCCACCGGGCAGCCAGCATCGCTGACCAGCCAGGCGCACAGCCACAGGTGCGGATCGATGGCCTGATTGCCGGTGCTGAGCAAGAGCACCGGTACGCCGTTGAGCTGGCGGTTGTTGTGGTAGACCCGCAAGCCCAGCTTGCTGCGCAGCCAACTGTGGAAAAATGCCCGTTCCACCTGGGCGTAGGGATGGACCTGCCAGCGTACTTCCAGTTGGTCCAGCAACGGCAGCAGCAGTTGTTCGCACAGGGTGGCCGCCGGATACAGCGCCATGGCCTGGTTGAACTGCTGGTCGAGCTGACGCTCGCCAAGGTGGGCGATGCAGTTGGTCAGGTGTGCCGACAGCACGGACCAATCGTCTCCCGTATTGCGCCCTGCCGGTGGCGGATCGGCTTCCAGCAACGGCAAGACCTGGCTGACCGCGACACCGCGGTTTAGCCAGGACACGATCGCCTGGATCCGCTGTACCTGGTCGCTGCTGTACAAGCGATGGCCCTTGCTGGTGCGCTGCGGCACCACCAGGCCGTAGCGCCGTTCCCAGGCGCGCAGGGTGACCGGGTTGACCCCGGTGAGGCGGGCGATTTCGCGGATTGGCAGCAGTTGATCAGATGGCATTGCGCAGGCTCAGGTTTTCCGGATGCGGTTGCAGGTAGACCTGGGCCAGCAGGTAGGGATCGGGGTGATGTCGCAGATGATGCTTGAGCAGGGTCATCGGCACTACCAGCGGTACCACGCCGGCCATGTACTGATCGATCAGGCGGCGGATTTCCTGCTTGTCCTGTGGCCCGAGGAAGTCCCGCAGATAGCCGCTCAGGTGCATCAGCACGTTGCCATGGGTGCCACGGCTGGCACAGCGTGACAGGGCGCTCATCAATTGGCTGAAATAGCGCGTGCCCAGTTCCTCGGGATCGTCCTGGCGCGTCATGCTGCCCAGCAGCTTGCCGAGTACCTTGTACTGTTCGGGGTTGTGCGCCATCAACTGGTACTTGTAGCGCGAGTGGAAGGCGATCAGTGCATGCCTGCTCAGCCCCTCGCTGCGCAGACGCTGCCAGTCGGCATAGGCCAGTACCCGGGTAATGAAGTTTTCCCGCAGCACCGGGTCGTGCAGGCGGCCTTCTTCTTCCAGCGGCAGGTCGGGGCGCAGTTCGCGAAAGCGCGCGGCATAAAGGCCACTGGAGAGCTGCCGTGCCGGATAGCCGTTGGCCTGGTAGACCTTGATGCGCTCCAGGCCGCAGGACGGAGATTTCTGCATGAAGATGTAGCCGCAGATGTCGTTCAGTCCCCCGGCGGTTTGCTCAGCGTAGGCGCGCAGCGCGTCGGAAACGTCCAGGGACGGATCACGGCTGCCAACGGCCCGGGGATTTTCCGGGTCACCGCTGAGATGGATCGCCGCGCGTGGCGTGCCAAGGCCAATGGCCACTTCCGGACAGACGGGCAGCAGTTCGAAGTGCTCGGCCAGCACATCGGTGCACAAACGGGACTGCTTGTGGCCGCCATTGAAGCGGACTTCTGCCCCTGCAAGGCAGGCGCTGAGGGCTATTTTCGGCTTGGTGTGGGACATGCGCTGACAACCTTTCTTGTACAAAGATAAAAACATGTACAACTTACGCCTAGCATAGGCTCAAGGTTGTACAAGTCAATATCCCTGTAGAGGTCGCAATGCCCTCGCGGTTTACTCCAGGTGTTCGATCAGCCGACGCGCCGCTTCCTGGCCGCTGAGCCAGGCCCCCTCGACCCGACCGGACAGGCACCAGTCGCCGCACGCATATAGGCCTTGGTCGGCATCGGCCAGCACGCCCCATTCATGGCTGCCGGCGGGACGGGCGTACAGCCAGCGGTGCGCCAGGGTGAAGCTCGGGGCGGGCACGGCGCAGCCGACCAGTTCGGCGAAGTCGCCCAGCAACTGCTCGATCACGGCCTCCTTGTGCAGGTCGATGTGCTGCTTGCTCCAGCTCGAAGTGGCATGCAGGACCCAGGTGTCGAGGTGCTCGTCGCGGCCCGGCTTGCTGCGGTTGCGCGCCAGCCAGTCGAGGGCGCAACCCTGGACGAAGCAGCCTTGCATCGGCGTATCGAGCGGCGTGTCGAAGCCGAGGGCGATGGCCCAGGTCGGCTCCATCTGCACGCCTGCCACGACAGCGGCGAGTTTCGGCGTGGCTGCCAGCAACGGCGTGGCCTGGGGGGCGGGAACGGCAACGATGACCCGGCTGAACGGGCCATGGCTGCAGCCGTCGGTGTCCTGCAGGTGCCAGTAGTGCTTGCCGCGAAACACTTCGCTGATACGGCAACTGAAGTTCACCGTGACATCCTTGAGCAGGCCACGGGTGATCGCACTCATGCGCGGCACGCCGACCCAGCGCGTCTGTTCGTCGGGGGACGGGGTCAACTGGCCGTCGCGATAGTTGTACAGCTGCGGTTTCCACTCGGCGACCCAGCCCTTGTCCTGCCAGTGCTGGACCTGCTCGACGAAGCGCCGGTCGCGCGCGGTGAAGTATTGCGCGCCGAGGTCCAGCGCGCCGGCGTCGCTGCGCTTGCTGGCCATGCGCCCGCCGCTGCCGTGGCCCTTGTCGAACAGGTGAACGGCCAGCCCCTGCTTCTGCAATGCCTGCGCTGCGGAGAGTCCGGCGATGCCGGCACCGATGATGGCGATAGGTACAGTCATGATGGCCTCTTCGAACCCGTGATGTGTACGGACAGCCTCGCTGTCAATAAAACCTGTACAACCCTGGCATTGTGTATAAGATTAACCGGCTCGTTACAACAGGTTGGCCTATGTTTATCCCAGAGTGAACGGTCAAAAAAGTGCCTTGCTCTTAAAAATAGACCAGCCCACGCCACAGAGAGGACACGGCCATGAATATATTGCTGACCGGCGGTACAGGCCTTATTGGACAGCGGTTGTGTCGTCATTGGCAGGATCAGGGGCACACCCTGACCGTCTGGAGCCGGCGCCCCGATGAGGTTGGAAAGCTTTGTGGCGCAGGAGTTCGGGGCATTGGCCAATTACCCGACTACGGCGACGGGACGCTGGATGCGGTGGTCAACCTGGCCGGTGCACCGATTGCCGATCGCCCTTGGACCGCGGCCCGGCGCGCACAGCTGTGGGGAAGCCGGATCACCCTGACCGAGCACCTGCTCACCTGGCTCGAGCGGCGACAGCAGCGACCGTCGGTGCTGCTGTCGGGCTCGGCGGTGGGCTGGTATGGCGACGGTGGCGAACGCGAGCTGACCGAAGCGTCGCGACCGGTGAAGGAAGACTTCGCCAGCCAATTGTGCATCGCCTGGGAAGAAACCGCCCTGCGTGCCGAGGCCCTGGGCATTCGCGTGGCATTGCTCAGGACCGGGCTGGTGCTGTCCGCCGAGGGCGGCTTTTTGTCGCGCCTGCGCCTGCCGTTCAAGCTCGGGCTGGGCGGGCCTATCGGTGATGGTCGGCAATGGATGCCATGGATCCATATGGACGACGAAATCGCCCTGATCGATTTTCTCTTGCAGCACGAGGACGCCAGCGGTCCTTATAATGCCTGCGCTCCGGAGCCGGTGCGCAATCGCGAGTTCGCCCGGCGCCTGGGGCGGGCGCTGCATCGTCCGGCCTTCATGCCGTTGCCGGCGCTGGTGCTCAAGGCCGGGCTGGGCGAGTTGTCCACGCTGCTGCTCGGCGGCCAGCGGGCCCGGCCGGTCCGGGCGCTGGCGGCGGGTTTCACCTTCCGTTTCAACGATGTGCAATCGGCGCTGGACGACTTGTCTGCGCGCCTCTGAAAAGGATGTTGCATGACCGATCATGCTCTGCTGCTGGTCAACCTGGGTTCACCGGCGTCCACTTCCGTCGCCGATGTGCGCCGTTATCTCAACCAGTTCCTGATGGACCCGTATGTCATCGACCTGCCGTGGCCGGTTCGGCGTCTGCTGGTGTCGCTGATCCTGATCAAGCGCCCGGAACAGTCGGCCCACGCCTATGCCTCCATCTGGTGGCCGGAGGGTTCGCCGTTGGTGGTGCTGACCCGGCGCCTGCAGGAGGCGATGCGTCCTCATTGGCGTCATGGCCTGGTTGAAATCGCCATGCGCTACGGCGAGCCGGCGCTGCCGACGGTCCTGCATCGCCTTGCCGCCCAGGGCGTGCGCAAGGTGACCCTGGCGCCGCTTTATCCGCAGTTCGCCGACAGCACGGTGACGACCGTGGTGGAGCAGGCCAGGGCCACCATCCGCGAGCAGAAACTGCCGCTGGAGATGCGCGAGTTGCGTCCGTTCTATGACCAGCCCGAGTACATCGATGCGCTGGTCGCCAGTGCCAGGCCGTACCTGCAACAGGCGTTCGACCACCTGTTGCTGAGTTTCCATGGCCTGCCGGAACGGCATCTGAAAAAAGTCGATCCTACCGGCAATCACTGCCTGCAGAATGCCGACTGCTGTCGCAACGCCTCGGCCGAGACCCTTGCCGTCTGTTACCGTGCCCAGTGCTTGCGCACCGCCGAGGCGTTCGCCCGGCAGATGGGCCTGCCGGACGGCAAATGGTCGGTATCGTTCCAGTCGCGCCTGGGCAGGGCCAAGTGGATCGAGCCTTACACCGAAACGCGCCTTGATGAGCTGGCCAAGGGCGGAACCAGGAAGCTGCTGGTGATGTGCCCGGCCTTCGTCGCCGATTGCATCGAGACCCTGGAGGAGATCGGTGACCGCGGCCGCGAGCAGTTCATCGAGGCGGGCGGCGAGGAGCTTACCCTGGTGCCGTGCCTCAATGACCATCCGCAATGGATCGAGGCCCTGACCACGCTCTGCGAGCGGGCCTGACCTGAAACGAAGAAGGGGCTGCATATGCAGCCCCTTCTTCGTTTAACGGAGGATCAACCGGCTCACGGCAGGTGATCGTCCATCACTTTCTTTTTCCAGCTATCGTTGCCCGGCAGCAGCAGGTTCAGGCCGATGGCCACGATGGCGCACAGGGCGATGCCCTTCAGGCCCCAGTCGTCCGGGCCGTCGCCGCTGCCGACCAGCACGCCGCCGATACCGAACACCAGGGTCACCGAGACGATCACCAGGTTGCGTGCTTCGCTCAGGTCGATCTTGTGGCGGATCATGGTATTCATGCCCACCGCCGCGATGGAGCCGAACAGCAGGCAGAGGATCCCGCCCATCACCGGTACCGGGATGCTTTGCAACAGCGCACCGAACTTGCCGATGAAGGCCAGGACGATGGCGAAGATCGCCGCCCAGGTCATGATCTTCGGGTTGTAGTTCTTGGTCAGCATCACCGCGCCGGTGACTTCGGCGTAGGTGGTGTTGGGCGGGCCGCCGAACAGGCCGGCAGTGGTGGTGGCGATGCCGTCGCCCAGCAGCGTGCGATGCAGGCCCGGGGTCTTCAGGTAATCGCGACCGGTCACGCTGCCCACTGCGATCACTCCGCCGATATGCTCGATCGCCGGAGCCAGGGCGACCGGGACGATGAACAGGATGGCCTGCCAATTGAACGCCGGGGCGGTGAACTTCGGCAGTTCCAGCCAAGGCGCCGCGGCGATCCTGGCCACATCGACCACGCCAAAGGCGAAGGACAGCGCGAAGCCCACCAGCACGCCGGCGATGATCGGCACCAGGCGGAAGATGCCCTTGCCGAACACGGCGACGATGAGGGTGGTCAGCAGCGCTGGCATGGAAATCATCATCGCCGTGCTGTACGGCATCAGGACGCTGCCGTCACCGGCCTTGCCCATGGCCATGTTCGCCGCGATCGGCGCCATGGCCAGGCCGATGGCGATGATCACCGGGCCGATCACCACCGGCGGCAGCAGGCGGTCGATGAAACCGGTGCCCTTGATCTTCACCGCTAGGCCCAGGAAGGTGTAGACGAAGCCGGCGGCCATCACCCCGCCCATGGTCTCGGCCAGGCCGAACTGGCCCTTGGCGAGGATGATCGGGGTAATGAAGGCGAAGCTGGAGGCGAGGAACACCGGGACCTGACGGCCGGTCACCACCTGGAACAGGATGGTTCCCAGGCCTGCGGTGAACAGTGCCACGTTCGGGTCCAGGCCGGTGATCAGCGGCATCAGCACCAGGGCGCCGAAGGCCACGAAGAGCATCTGCGCGCCCGAGACGATCTGCCGCCACAGCGGGTCGTTGAACTCGTCCTGCATGCTCAGGCGTCCTTCTGCTTGGTACCGAAGATCTTGTCGCCGGCGTCGCCCAGGCCGGGAATGATGTAGCCGTCTTCGTTCAGGCGCTGGTCGATCGAAGCCGTGAAGAGTTGTACGTCGGGGTGGGCTTTTTCCACCACGGCGATGCCTTCCGGCGCCGCGACCAGGACCATCGCACGGATGTCCTTGCAGCCGGCGCGCTTGAGCAGGTCGATGGTGGCGACCATGGAACCGCCGGTGGCCAGCATCGGGTCGATGATCAGGGCCAGGCGCTGGTCGATTTCCGGCGCGAGTTTTTCCAGGTAGGTGTGCGCTTCGAGGGTTTCCTCGTTGCGTGCCACGCCCACGGCGCTGACCTTGGCGCCCGGGATCAGGCTCAGCACGCCGTCGAGCATGCCGATGCCGGCGCGCAGGATCGGAACCACGGTGATCTTCTTGCCGGCGATCTTCTCGGCCTGGACCTTGCCGCACCAGCCATCGATTTCATAGCTTTCCAGGGGCAGGTCCTGGGTGGCCTCGTAGGTCAGGAGCGCGCCGACTTCCTGGGCGAGTTCGCGAAAGTTCTTGGTGCTGATATCAGCGCGGCGCATCAGGCCGAGCTTGTGGCGGATCAGCGGATGGCGGATCTCACGGATGGGCATAGGGGAGGGCTCCGGAATGCGGGCAAAAAAACCGCGCTAGATTAATCTATTCGTCCACGTGCTCCTATAGGCATACAGGACGTTAGTCCATAAATGCTTGATCTGGTGCGTGTGGATGCGTACCTTTGCCCGCTTTTCCAAAACCTGACCACCTGGAGAGCATTCATGTCCGCTGATCTCGAGCACATCCGCCAAGTCATGCGGGAAGCCGACTGCCTGCACAGCGAAGCCGAAGTCGAAGCGGCGATCGTCCGCGTCGGTGTGGAAATCAGCGAAAAGCTCGCCGAGAGCAATCCGGTGGTGTTCTGCGTGATGAATGGCGGCCTGATCTTCGCTGGCAAACTGCTGACCCAGCTGCAATTCCCGCTGGAAGCCTCGTACCTGCACGCCACCCGCTACCGCAACCAGACCAGCGGCGGCGACCTGTTCTGGAAGGCCAAGCCGGAAGTCTCGTTCATCGACCGCGACGTGCTGATCATCGACGACATCCTCGACGAAGGTCATACCCTCAGCGCGATTCTTGATTTCTGCCGCCATGCCGGGGCGCGCAACGTCTATACGGCGGTATTGATCGACAAGGACCATGAGCGCAAGGCCAGCCCTGGCCTGAAGGCCGATTTCACCGGGCTGAGCTGCGTCGATCGCTACGTCTTCGGGTATGGTATGGATTACAAAGGCTACTGGCGCAACGCCAATGGCATCTATGCCGTCAAAGGACTCTGAAACCGTGAGCAACACCCAGTTCCTCGATCAAACGCTGTTTGCCGATGTCGCGCAGAAGGCCGGGCAGAGCCCACGCGGACGTCAGCACCATAATTTCCATGCAATGGAAGATCCGTGCCACCGGATGGCGGTCGGCCTGCAGCCCGAAACCTACATCCCGCCACATCGCCACCAGGCGCTGGACAAGGCGGAAACCCTGATCGTGCTCAAGGGCAAGCTGGGCCTGTTGATTTTCGACGAGGCGGGCACGGCCATCGACAAGCGTATCCTGGAGCCGGGTGGGAACTGCCTGGGCGTCGACCTGCCGCCGGGGATTTTCCATGGCCTGGTGGTGCTCGAACGCGACAGCGTGATGTTCGAGTGCAAGGCCGGGCCTTATCGTCCGGTGGCCGACGGCGACATGGCGCCTTGGGCGCCGCGGGAAGGCGAGCCGGAAGTGGCAGCCTATCAAGCCTGGATGCTTGCGCAGTTCGATTGACCCACAAGGGCCCCGCCGGGGCCCTTTTGCCATGCTAGAGTGCCAGGCCGCCTTTAAGGAGCCTGTCATGCGTGCGATCCTCCCGCTTCTCCTGTTCCTAGCTCTTCCTGTTGCTGCTGCACCGATGCATGGCCAATTCCTGCCGCCGGATGAACTGGCCGTACGCCAGGATGCTCCGGAAAGCCAGCAACTGTTGCAGGTCACCAGCTATTCGGTGGTGGTGGGCAACCAGCGCCAGTCCAGCCAGCAGCCGTTGCCGATCACCTCGTCGCTGACCATGCGCCTCAAGGGCAAGCCGCTGAACCAGGGCGCCAGCATCAGCCAGGTGGTCATCAGCTTCGACGGCGAGGGCAAGAGCCTGCGCAAACCGGCCTACGACAGCATAACCCGCACCCTGACCCTCAACTATGCGCCGGCGCAGTACCAGGTGATCCTCGACCTGCTGCGCAACGACATCGTCTACGTCCAGTTCCTCAGCTACGCCAACGGGCATATCTGGGCCGACCTGCATACCGGAACCCTTCGCACGCGCTGAGCGGCGGGGTACACTCCCGGCCCATTGGAAAATGTCCTTGATGGTTCAGTTGGAGTCGGTAATGCGTAAAGACAAGAAGCAGGTGATTGGCGACGAGATCAGCGACGACTACGTCAAATCCTTCCTCCAGTACGAGCCGGCCGAGGGCCAGGGCTCCCCTTCGCATCACAAGCTGATCAAGGGCTACCGCGGCATGCGCATCGACGACTTCGAGCGCTTCGTCGGTTTCTTCGTCGAGGCAGGTTATGACCTGGACGGCAAGGACGAGCACGGCAAGACCTTCGTCGAGGTAATCGCCGACCAGCGCAATGCGCCGGAATATATCGAGATCATCGACAAGGCCCGGGGTTGATCTCCAGGGGCCTGAATTTGTGGTGTGGCTGATGGCCTCATCGCTGGCAAGCCAGCTCCCACAGGTCCGGCGGAGCACTCGATCACTGTGGGAGCTGGCTTGCCAGCGATGAAGTTTCCATGAATCCCAGGCATGAAAAAACGCCCAGATGGGCGTTTTTTCATGGGAGCAGATCAGGCGTAGCTAGGCGCCGGACTGCTTTCGACCAGGCCCAGGGCCTCGTCGTTGTAGGCCGCGACCTTGTGGTACAGCTCGGCGTCGGCCGCCAGGACTTTCTCCCGGGCGGGGAAGATTTCCTTGAGCTTCTCGGCCCAGGCACCCTTGGCCTTGTCGGCGAAGCAGCGCTCGATCAGTTCCAGCATGATCGACACGGTCACCGAGGCGCCTGGCGAAGCACCCAGCAGCGCGGCGAGCGAGCCGTCCTGTGCAGCCACCAGTTCGGTACCGAACTGCAGGATGCCGCCTTTCTTCGGGTCCTTCTTGATGATCTGCACGCGCTGGCCAGCCACTTCCAGGCGCCAGTCCTCGGCTTTCGCTTCCGGATAGAAGCGGCGCAGGGAGTCCAGGCGCTGTTCCATCGACTGCATCACTTCACTGACCAGGTACTTGGTCAGGTCCATGTTGTCGCGGGCTACGGCCAGCATCGGGCCGATGTTGCCCATGCGCACCGACAGCGGCAGGTCGAGGAACGAGCCGTGTTTGAGGAACTTGGTGGTGAAGCCGGCGTATGGGCCGAACAGCAGGGATTTCTTGCCATCGACAACGCGGGTATCGAGGTGTGGTACCGACATTGGCGGAGCGCCCACGGCGGCCTGGCTGTAGACCTTGGCCTGGTGCTGCTTGACGATTTCCGGATTGTCGCAACGCAGCCACTGGCCGCTGACCGGGAAGCCACCGAAGCCCTTGCTTTCCGGGATGCCCGACATCTGCAGCAGCGGCAGGGCCGCGCCACCGGCGCCGAGGAACACGAAGCGGGCATCGACGTCACGGCTGCTGCCGCTGTTCACGTCCTTGACGGTGACAGTCCAGCCGCTGCCGTTACGGCGCAGGCCGGTAACCTTCTTGGAATACTTGACCTGCGCGTCCGCAGCGTTGCCCAGGTGCTTGAGCAGCTTGTTGGTCAGGGCGCCGAAGTTGACGTCGGTGCCTTTCATGACGCGGGTCGCGGCGATCTTCTGGTCCGCCGGGCGGCCCGGCATCATCAGCGGCATCCAGTCCTTCATCACCGCATGGTCTTCGGTGTATTCCATTTCGGCGAAGGCGTGGTGCTGCTTGAGCAACTCGTAGCGCTTCTTGAGGAAGGCCATGCCTTTCTCACCCTCGACGTAGCTCAGGTGCGGCACGGGGTTGATGAACGCCCGCGGCGAGCTGAACGCGCCTTTCTTGCTCAGGTAGGCCCAGAATTGCCGGGAAACCTCGAACTGGGTGTTGATGTGCACCGCTTTCTTGATGTCGATGCTGCCGTCGGCAGCCTGAGGCGTGTAGTTCAGTTCACACAGCCCGGCATGGCCGGTACCGGCGTTGTTCCACGGATTGGAACTTTCCGCGGCACCCGAATCCATCAACTCGACGACTTCCAGCCTGATCGCCGGGTCGAGTTCCTTGAGCAGCACGGCCAGGGTGGCACTCATGATGCCCGCGCCCACCAGTACTACATCGACTGCTTCGTTCTGCGCCATTAACGCATCTCCAAAATCATCAGCACCTAATTGACAGCATAGGACCCCGGACCCGCCGGAATGCCCTATCCGCTACTTCACAGTTTTTCCAACGTTCACGGACACTGCCAACCGGGCTCTCTACGTTGCATATGAACGCATCCAGCGGCCGGTTCGGCAATTCGACTTATGGTCGAGGTGCCCGTCGTGCGCTGTGGACCGGCCTCAGTCGTTCACCTCGGATGAGGGCCGATACCCACTGCCTGAAGCTGCCAGGGGTACTGATGATGCTTTTGCACATACCAGACTGTTCATGCTCGCCACACTCTTGTGAAGTTGTGAAAACCCGTTTTTTCACGCTCTTTTGGAGTCGTGAACCTCAAAAAGGAGCCGTGCAGGGCAGGCTCGTCAGGTTCAGTGCAGAGCGTGGAGGGCCAAAAAGCGGGCACACCGGCTGCGCAAGACCTGTGTGAACGGCTCTCTGTGGGCGATCTTGGGAATGCCGATGCATGACATTGGCGGTGTTGCGGGGCCCGATCAGGAGACGTCCTTATAATCGGGGGCAGATTATAACGATGTCGCGGGCAGAAATGGCCTTTATTGCAGACTTTTCTTGCGCGCCCGTCAGGCGGCCAGCGTGCGCTGCAGCAGATTGCCACGACGACGCTGCACCAACCGGGCGCTGGCGGGCAGGGGGCGGTTCAGCCAGCACAGCGCGGGCTCGTTGACTTCGACCCAGCCGGCGCCGACGGGCGGCAGCTCGCAGCACTTGAATGCCTGGCACAGGCCACTGGCATCGAGGCGGGCGAAGTGGCGTTGTGGCTGGCGCTTGAAGAGCAGGGACCAGAAGCTGTTCATGGCGAAGTACCTTGTGGGGACTGGCGCAAGGATAAGCCGGTGATGATGAAGTACGTATGACAGCGGAATCCGTGGATGAAAGAAGGGTCTTACCCTGCAGGGATCCGATGACTGGCGCCGCGGGCGCTGGGTATACTGGCGCCCTTTGTCGCCATTCCAGGAGAGATGAGCATGTTGCAACGTTTGTTGTTCGGTTTGATCGCTGTGACCAGCCTGACCCTGGTGGGTTGTGCCCATAGTCCGCAACAACTCAGCCCGCAACCGAAACTCACCGCCCAGCTCGCTCCCGTCGGCCATGGCCAGCCGGTGGTGGTGCGGGTTGTCGATGGGCGTGGCACCCAGACCCTCGGCACCCGCGGCGGCCTGTACCCGGAAACCAGCGCCATCACCGTGACCGGCAATGATGTACTGCCCAAACTGCAGGCCCAGGCCGAAGCTGCCGTGCGTCTGCTCGGCTTCACTCCGACGCCGAATGCCTACAATGCGCCGCAGCTGACCGTGACCCTGGCGGAACTGAAATACCAGTCGCCGAAAGAGGGCATGTACGTCACCGAAGCGACCATCGGCGCCACCTTCAAGGCCGACGTGAACAACGCCAACCGTCGTTACAGCGGCCGTTACGGTGCGTCTCTGGATCAGCGCTTCGGCATGGCGCCGAACCAGGAAACCAATACCAAGCTGGTCAGTGACGTGCTCAGCGATGCGCTGACCCGCCTGTTCAAGGACCCGACCATCGGTCAGGTGCTGGGCGAGTAAGCCTTACCGCAGAAATGCAAAAGCCCGCGTCCTGTTATCAGGGCGCGGGCTTTTTATTGCGGCTTGTGCGGCCCCTGTGGGTGCTGGCTTGCCAGCGATTACCGCTATCGCTGGCAAGCCAGCTCCCACATGGTCGGTGTCGTCAGGCTGCCTCGACGTAGAAATCGAGCACGCTGATGCCGGTCTGACTGTCGATCTCCGGCAAATGCTCGTGCTGGTGGCCGCCCAGCGCGCAATAGACCAGCCATTGGCGGTCCTGGACATTGAAGGCCAAACCGTCGATCAGCGCTTCCTGCTCCTCGCTCTGGGCAATCAGATAGAGGCGATCCTGGTTTTCGGCGTGCAGCATGACAAGCTCCTGTGCGTTGCGAGTGCGACAGGGTGGCCCGGGATCATGACGAGCGTATGACGGTGTCGGTCATTTGGTCGCAAAGCACGAGCGCGAGCCGGGCGCTTGGGTAGAATGCGCGCGTTCCGATGCAATCGTGGTCATTTCGAGGTAAGGCGATGTCGCTGCAAATGCTCTGGGGGCTGTTCGTTGCCCACCCGGCCAAACTCATCAACCTGTTTGCCCTTGTGCTCACCTGCCCGGCGGGTCTGCTCCTGCACGGAGCCCGCCGCCGCGCGGCGCGGGCCATGAACAGCCTGCCCGCGGGTGAAGCGGCGATCGACCTGCTGACCCAGCGGGTCAATCGCTTCCACTACAGCATGGGCTTTGCCTTTCTGGCGATGGCCCTGCTGTTGTCGTGGGTCAGTACCTGGATCTGAGCCTTTGAGGGCCTCATCGCTGGCAAGCCAGCTCCCACAGTGCTGATGAACCTGTGGGAGCTGGCTTGCCAGCGATGAGGCCCTGACGCCTTACAAAGGCAACCCGGCCTTGACCCGATACTGATTGCGCACCGGCATCGCATACTGCAACACCAGGTATGGCCGGTGCTCTTCAGGGCAAGCCTCAAGCCGCCGTTGCCACTCCGCCTGGGCCTTGGCCAGCTCTTCGGCACCGAACACCTCGTTGGCCTTCGGTACCTGCAATTGCGGATCCGCGTCCGCCCATTGCGCATACGCCAGGTAGTGCACCGGGAACAACCGGTAGCCGCCGAGAATCTGCCTGTCGATATGCGCCGCCAGTTGCTTGGTGTCCTCGAACAGCGCAGTCACCGGCGCGTTGAAGTTGATATGCACGCGGCCCTTGTAGCCGGTGATGCCCAGGCCGATGCTCAGGTCGTCCTCGCCCGGCGCCTTGGTGTAGGTACCGGTGGTCGCGCGGATATACAGCTCGCGGGCCTTGGCCTGGTCGCACGGGTCGTATTCATAGCTGATCGACACCGGGCTCAGGTTCAACGACTGGATCACCTCGCCGAACGGCTCGTCCTTGCGGCTCATGTGGAACATCTTGAGGATCGCCGAATCGGTACGGTCGTCGCCGTCCTTGGCCCGACCCTCGGCCTGGGCGATCCAGATCGACGCACCGTCGTTGCGGATCGAGTGGTTGATGTAGGCCGAAAGCAACTGGTAGGCCGCCAGCTTCTCGCGCCGGCCGCTGATGGAGCGGTGCACGATGAAGCTCTTGTTCAGGCGCATCATGTCGCTGACGAACGGCTTCTGCAGCAGGTTGTCGCCGATGGCGATGCGCGGGGTCGGCAGGCCGGCGTGGTACACGGCGTAGTTGACGAAGGCCGGGTCCATGACGATGTCACGGTGGTTGGCCAGGAACAGATAGGCGGTGCCCGACTTGAACTGCTCGACGCCGGTGTAGGTAACACCGTCGGTGGCCCGTTCGATGGTGTGATCGACGTAGAACTCGACCTTGTCCTGCAGGGTTGCGACGCACTTCACCCCGGCGAACTCCTTGCGCAGGCGCCGGGCGATCAGCGGCTTGAGCAGCCAGCCGAAGCCATTGGCCATCCGCGGAAAGCGGAACCGGGTCAGGATATCGAGGAATGCCGGATCGCTGAGCAGGCGTGCCAGAACGGCAGGGACTTCAGCGTCGTCATAGGGTCGGATGGCATCGAATTCGCCCATCATGCTCTCTTGTTGTGAAACGACTAGGGTAAAGGGTAGGGCTGCGCCGCAAATCCGGGCTCGGGGCGCAGGACCGGCAATTATACGCATAAGTAACCGCGGAGGCCGCGATGCTCGAAACTGCGATCTACGATTGTCCCTATTGCGGTGAAGAAGTGGAAACCACCGTCGACCTCTCGGGCGGCGACCAGCAGTACATTGAAGATTGCCAGGTCTGCTGCAAGCCGGTCCTTTTCATCCTGCAGGTGCACGGTGACGAATGGATGCTCGACGTGAAAGCCGAGAATGATTGATGCAGCGAATCTACGATCCGGAAAACCTGTTGGAAGCCGAAGTCCTGCTGGGCATGCTCGGCAACGAAGGCGTGGATGCCCATCTGGTCGGCCGCGACCTGATGGGCGGTATAGGCGAGCTGCCGTTGCAGGGCTTGCTCGGCCTTGCCGTGCCGGATGACCAGGCCGAGTACGCACGGCAACTGATCGCCGCGTACAATGCTGCCCAGCCGCTTCCTGGCGACGAGCCGGAGAGTTTCCCCGGAATCCTGATTTGCTAGGTTTTGCCTGATGTGTGGACGCTACGCTCTCTTTCGCTGGTCGCCGGCCTTCGCCGCGCTGCCCGGCTTCCCTGCTGACCAGAAGGCGCAGTGGAATATCTCCCCGGGTGCCCAGGTACTGATCCAGCGCCGCGAAGCCGACCGCTTGACCCTGGCCCGTGCCCGCTGGGGCTTGACGCCGTCCTGGCTCACCGACCTGACCCGCACTCCGGCCCACGCTCGCGCCGAAACCCTGGCCGACCAGCCGATGTTCCGCGACGCCTTCGCCAAACGCCGCTGCCTGCTGCCGGCCAACGGTTTCTACGAGTGGCGCGGCACCGCGCGCAAGCGCCCGTACTGGCTGACGCCAGGGGAGGGCGCGTCGTTGTTCTTCGCGGCGATCTGGGAAGCGTATCCGGTGCAGGAGCAGGTCTGGCTGAGTACGGCGGTGGTGACCCAGCCGGCCATGACCCAGCGCCGTCCGTTGATCCTCGATGCAGCAGGGCAGGCCGCCTGGCTGGATCCCGAGACCCCGCTGGCCGACCTCCATGCCCTGCTGGCCAGTCCGCCCGCCGCCTTGCGCGAGCGGGTGTTGGCCAACTTCGTCAATGATCCCAGGCTCGATGCGCCGGAGTGCCTGACCCCGGCCTCTTGAAGCTGCAAGCTTTAAGCTTAAAGCGGTAAGAAAGAGCAGTATGCGGCGCTTTTTCTTGCAGCTTATGGCTTGCAGCTTGCGGCTGAATCAAACGCGGAACTGGTTGATCAGCCGGCGCTGCTGCTCGGCCAGCTTGGTCAGCTCGGCACTGGCGCTGCTCGACTCGTCGGCGCCGCCGGCCACTTCGTTGGCGACCTGGCCGATATTGATCACGTTGCGGTTGATATCCTCGGCCACCGCGCTCTGTTCCTCGGCGGCACTGGCGATCTGGGTGTTCATGTCATTGATCACCGACACTGCGCGGGTGATGCTTTCCAACGCATCCGCAGCCTTCGCCGCCTGCTGCACGCTGATGTCGGTCTTGCCCTGGCTGTCCTCCATCACTCGCACGACATCGCGTGTGCCCTGCTGCAGTTGCTGGATCATCTGCTGGATTTCTTCGGTGGCCTGCTGGGTTTTCTGCGCCAGGTTGCGCACTTCGTCGGCGACCACGGCGAAACCACGCCCCTGCTCACCGGCCCGGGCTGCTTCGATGGCGGCGTTGAGAGCCAGCAGGTTGGTCTGTTCGGCGATGGCGCGGATCGCCACGAGGATCGCATTGATGTTCTCGCTGTCCCGGGCCAGGGTCTGCACCACGCCCACGGCGCGGCCGATCTCGTCGGCCAGCGCGGTGATGGACTGCGAGGTGTCGCGCACGATCGACAGGCCCTGGTTGGCCGCCTGGTCGGCGTTGCTCGCGGCCTGCGCGGCGTGGGTGGCATTGCGCGCGACGTCCTGGGCGGTGGCGGTCATTTCATGGACGGCGGTAGCGACCAGATCGATCTCCGCCATCTGCTTGTGCACGCCCTGGTTGGTGCGGATGGCGATGTCGGCGGTGTGCTCCGACGAGTCGCTGACCTTCTGCACCGAAGTCACCACCTGGCTGATCATGGTCTGCAGCTTGCCAAGGAAGGTGTTGAAGCCCTTGGCGATCGAGCCCAGTTCGTCGGCGCGGTCGCTGTGCAGGCGGCGGGTGAGGTCGCCTTCGCCCTGGGCGATATCGTCGAGCATCGCCACCATCTGCCGCAGCGGGCGGGCTATGCCGTGGGCCAGCAGCCAGATGACCAGCAGGCCGAGGGCGGCGATGGCCAGACCGACCAGGGTCATGCCGGTGAGGTCGGTGCGGCGTTGTTCGCTCAGTTCGTTCTGCATCTTCTCGGCGTCGGCCATCACCGCGCTCAGCGGCAGGTCGATCAGCAGGGTCCAGCGCTGCGCGGTATCGCCAATCTGGAAGGGCAGGAACAGACGGATCTGCCCGGCATCACGGTCCAGTTCATAGCGCAGCGCGTCGCCGCTCAGCTTGCCCAGGCCGGCGGTGTCGGCGGCGGGCAGGACATCGCTGGCCTTCTCGCCGAACTTGCCCTCGTCCCTGGTGTAGGCGACCAGGCGGCCGTTATTGGCGACCAGCGCCAGCTCGCCGGCACCGTCGTAGAGCTGGGCGTCGGCTGCCTTGAGCAGGTCCTGGATGAAGTTCACCGACAGGTCGGCGCCAACGATGCCGTGGAACTGACCGTCGACCAGGATCGGCTGGATAAAGGAGGCGAGCATCACCATCTTGTCGCCGACCTTGTATGGCGCCGGGTCGATGACGCAGGCCCGCTTGCTTTCCTTCGAGCACAGGTAGTACTCGCTGGCGCGCACGCCGGTGGAGAGCAGGGTGTCGTTGCTCAGGTCGACCAGCTTCTCAAGGGCGAGGCTGCCGTCGGTATTGCGGTACCACCAGGGCTGGAAGCGGCCATTGGCTGGATCGATGCCTTCGACCGTGGTCCCGACATAGCTGCCGTCATTACGGTCGACGCCATTCGGCTCCCAGGCGACATAGGTGCCCAGCAGCAGCGGGTTATCCACCAGGGTCTGCTTGAGCAGGCCGATCAACTGCTCGCGCTCGATCTTCAGGCGCGAGTTGCCGGCTTCGTCCTTCAGGCCGATCTGGGCATTGGCGGTCGCGATGCCGCGGGTGATCAGCAGTGGCGCTTCCAGGCGCCGGAGAATCTGGCTGGCCTGGGTCTGGGCCAGGGCGGTGAGGCGCTGTTCGATCACCGCATCGAACTGCTCCTGGGTCCGGCGTTCCACCAGGTCCTGGGTCCGGGCCCCGGAAATCACTGCATACAGCACCAGTGCCGCGACGATACTCAACACGATAGCGCCCGCCAGGGCGGCAACGGAAAACTGGATCGACTTGAACTTCATGGGAGCTCCGAACGCAGGGGAAGGTCGCCTTGCTCCGCTGTTATCGGCGCGAAACCACTAAATCATTAGGCGGTCTGAGAGAAATCTTTGCTTACGGTTGTGGCGCGATCACTGGCACCGTCCTAGGATACGGCCCATGTCAGAACGGAGTTTTTTCATGCGTAGATTGATTGTTGTCGGTGCTTTGGGCGCTTCGATCCTGGCCGGTTGCCAGGCGGTGAACACCACCAGCGGCGGCGCGGTCGGGGTCGAGCGCAAGCAGTACATGTTCAGCATGCTGTCGACCGACCAGGTCAACCAGATGTACGCCCAGTCCTACCAGCAGACCCTCGGCGAGGCGTCCGGCAAGGGTGTGCTGGACAAGACCAGCGCCAATGCCAAGCGGATCCAGGCCATCGCCGATCGCCTGATCGCCCAGGCGCCGAAATTCCGCCCGGATTCGGCGCAATGGCAGTGGGAGGTCAACCTGATCAAGAGCGACGAGCTCAACGCCAACTGCGGCCCTGGCGGCAAGATCATTTTCTATACGGGCCTGATCGACAAGCTGAAGCTGACCGACGATGAAATCGCCGCGGTGATGGGCCATGAAATCGCCCACGCCTTGCGTGAGCACGGGCGCGAAGCGATGTCCAAGGCCTATGGCATCCAGATGGCGCGTTCCGGCGCGGGAGCCTTGCTCGGCCTGGGTGAAGACAGCCTGCAGCTTGCGGACACCGTCGTGCAGTACAGCCTGACCCTGCCCAACAGCCGCAGCAACGAAAACGAGGCCGATCTGATCGGCCTGGAGCTGGCGGCCCGTGCCGGCTACAACCCGAACGCCGCGATCACCCTGTGGAACAAGATGGCCCAGGCCTCGGGAGGCGAGGCACCGCCGGAGTTCATGAGCACCCACCCGGCCTCGGATAGCCGCATTGCCTCGTTGCAGGCGGCGATTCCGAAGGTGATGCCGCTGTACGAGCAGGCGAAAAAATAAATCTCCCAGCCTACTCTGCCCTTGTGGGAGCTGGCTTGCCAGCGATGAGGACGGCCCGGGCAATGATGTTGCCGGGTCGGGCCAAATCGCTGGCAAGCCAGCTCCCACAGGGTTTTGTGCAGCCCGTCAGATCGCCTCAGCCCACCCAGCCACTGGCCTGCATCGCCGAATACACGGCGATCAGCGCCAGCACCGCGAACGCGCTCGCCGCCAGTCGGCGGATCAGGGTCAACGGCAGTTTTTCCGCGGCGAAGTTGCCCGCCAATACCACCGGCACGTTGGCAATCAGCATGCCCAGGGTGGTGCCGATGATCACCATGATCAGATGCGGATACTGCGCCGCCAGCATCACCGTGGCGACCTGGGTCTTGTCGCCGATCTCGGCCAGGAAGAACGCGATCAGCGTGGTCAGGAACGGCCCGTAGCGCTTCGCGGTACTGGCTTCGTCATCGTCCATCTTGTCCGGAATCAGCGTCCAGGCGGCGGTTGCGAGGAAGCTCGCGGCCAGGATCCAGTGCAGGGTGACATTGCTGAAGAAGCTGCCCACCCAGGCCCCGACGGCACCGGCGGCGGCATGGTTGGCAAGGGTCGCGGCAACGATGCCGGCGATGATCGGCCAGGGCTTGCGGAAGCGCGCGGCGAGAATGAGGGCAAGCAGTTGCGTCTTGTCGCCGATTTCAGCGAGGGCAACGATTCCGGTGGGGACGAGCAGCGATTCCAGCATCAGGATTCCTACGGGGGCGGGTCGACACGGCTATGACACGTACGACCTCCCCGCCCCGGGTAAGGTGTGCGTGTCATAGGTCTTGTCAAACCCTGGATCCGTCTGGTGCGGATCGTGGGTCGTGCGCGCCATGGTCTGTGGACCAAGTATGTTGACGTCGCACCATGCGAGCAGGGCGCTCGCGGGAGACTACTCCCCTAGGACGGGGCGGATTCTGCCCGCGCCGATCGGTTTGTGCAAGCGCTGTTTCTCAGTTGCGCAATGCCCGGTAGATCTTGAATCCGTCGGCCTGGACCAGTGTCTCGCAGTTGCCCAGGGCCGCTTCGATCAGCGGCGGATAGCGCAGGAAGCTGTTCGCCACAAGGCGCATTTCCCCACCTTTTCCCAGATGATCGGCAGATTTTCTCAACAGGTTTTCCGAGGCCTGGTAATTGGTGTGGACGCCGGTGTGAAAGGGCGGATTGCTCAGGATCACATTCAGCGCACGCGGGGCTGCGTCGATGCCGTCGCCACTGATGACGTCGCCCTCCAGCCCGTTGGCGGCCAGGGTCAGGCGGCTGCTGGCGACCGCAAAGGCATCGACGTCGAGCAGGGTGACCCGGCTCTGTGGATAACGCCGCTTGATGGTCGCGCCAAGCACCCCGGCACCGCAGCCGAAATCCAGCACATGGCCCGTCGGCAGGCCGTCCAGATACTCCAGCAACAGGGCCGTGCCCCGGTCCAGGCGGCCATGGCTGAATACCCCCGGCAGGCTGACCACCTGCAGCGGACCATCGCTTAGCGGCAGCTCGAAGCGCAGGGCCAGGCTGTCCAGCGGCTGCGCCACCGGTGGGTTATCCACCGTCACCTGCCAGAGCTGGCAGTGCCGGGCGCTGTCGAGCTTGCGTGGCTTGCCGAAGGCATGCAGTTGCTTCGCCGCGCCCTCGATGCCGCCGCGTTTCTCACCGACCAGGTACAAGGTGCGCCCGCCCAGGCGCGAGGCGAGGGCGTTGAGCAAATAGTTGGCGAGGTCCCGGGACTTGGGCAGGAACAATACGGCCGCCTCGAAGGCGACGTCCGGTACTTCCACCCCGTAATGGCTGCGCCCGGCGAAACGTGCATCGAGCAGTGCCTGGTCGCCCGCATGCCAGCTCCAGCCATGCGCCTGGGCAAAGCTGCCCAGCAGGCTGTCGGCGGGCAAGCCGGCGAGCAGCAGCGGGCCGGTGAACAGATCGGCCTGACGAAGCAACACTTCACTGCGCGGGTCCATGGACGGCGGCTCCTGAGAAAAAAGGGGGCGAATTCTAGCAGAAGCCGGCCTTTGTCAGCTGACCACGCGGCGCGGCGCTCCGGCGAGGAAGGCCCGGGCGTTCTCGGCCAGTTGACCGACGATACGCTGGCGCGCTTCCACCGCGCCCCAGGCGCTGTGCGGAGTAACGATCAGGCGCGGGATATCGGCTGCCAGCAGCGGATTGCCGTTGACCGGCGGCTCCACCGTCAGCACATCGGTGGCCGCTCCGCCCAAGTGCCCGGAACGCAGGGCGTCGGCCAGGGCCTGTTCGTCGATCAACCCGCCGCGGGCGGTATTGACGACGAAAGCCCCGGGCTTGAGCAAGGCCAGTTGCGCGGCGCCGATCATGTTGCGCGTGTTGTCGTTGAGCGGGCAGTGCAGGGTCAGGGCATCCACCTGCGGCAACAGTTCTTCGAGGCCCAGGCGGTCATTGCGCGCCGGGCGGCCGGGCAACTGGCCCATCAGCACGCGCATGCCGAAGGCCTCGGCCAGGCGCGCCACTGCGCCGCCCAGTTCGCCATGGCCGAGCAGGCCGAGGGTCTTGCCTTCCAGCTCGACGATAGGGAAGTCCAGCAGGCAGAACTGTTTGGCCTGGCTCCACTTGCCGTCGGCCACCGCTCGCTGGTAATCCGGCAGGCGGGTCGCCAGGGCGAGCAGCAGGGCCAGGGTGTGCTGGGCCACCGACGGCGTGCCGTAGCCCTGGCAATTGCTGACGACGATGCCGCGCTCGCGGGCGGCCTGCAGGTCGATATTGTTGGTGCCGGTGGCAGCCACCAGGATCAGCTTCAGGTCGGGACAGGCCTTGATCACCGCCGCGTCCAGCAGCACCTTGTTGCTGATCGCCACGCTGGCGCCTTGCAAACGCTCCACCACCTGTTCCGGCGCGGTGGCGGCGTGCACGTCCAGGCGGCTGAAACTCTCGCGCAGGCCACTGAGGTCGAGATCGCCCAGGTCCAGCGAGCTGTGGTCGAGAAAGACGGCGTGGGTCATGGCGGGGCTCCTGGAAAATTCAGAGATGGAAACAGCTGTCGGGAATCTGCTGGAGACTAGCGTCGAAGGCATGCAGGTCGGCGAGCTGGCGTTGCAGTTGGTCGATCCGCTGCTGCACCTGCGCGCTCTTTGCCGCAATGGCCGCGCGGATGCTGTCGCGGCCGGTCTGGTCGTTGGCCATTAGAGCCTGCATCTCCCTGAGGGTAAAGCCGAGCTTCTGCGCGCACTTGACCAGCACCAGCAACTCGACGGCGTGCTGGTCATAGATCCGGTACTTGCCATGGCGTCGGGGCTTGGGCAGCAGGCCGATGCTTTCGTAATGGCGGATGGTCTTGACGGTGGTCGCGGACAGGCGGGCGGCTTCGCCGATATACATCGAAGATCCTTTTCAACGCTGGGCCAGGGCGTGCGTCTTCGCAAGCCAGGCCTGGCGCCGCTGGGGTGTGGACGAGAGAAGAGGGCCGAACGTTAACGTCTTTTCCGGGCGGATACCACAGAAGGCCAGGGTGGTGCGGCGCATCTGGTGCAGGCCGGGCATCGCGTATATCCAGCGGTAATACCAGGGTGGCGTGTCCATGGTCACCAGCAAATGGGCGTGGCGGCCGGCGAGCAGTTTTTCCGGGAAGGGTGATCCGGATTTGTAGCGGAAGGCAAAGCCCGGGAGCAGCACGCGGTCGAGAAAGCCCTTGAGCAACGCCGGAATGCCGCCCCACCAGATGGGAAAGACCAGGACCAGGCGGCTGGCCCGGGTGATGGCCTGTTGCGCGTCGAGCAGGTCCGGCTCGAGAGGCTGGGGCTTGCGGTAGCCCTGGCGCAGGATGGGATCGAAGTCCAGTTCGCCGAGGCTGATCAGGCGCACTTCGTGGCCGGCCTGCAGGGCTGTGTCGCGGTACTGCCGGGCGAGAGCGGCGCAGAAGCTGTCGCGGGACGGGTGGCCGAGGAGAATGAGGATGCGTTGGGTCATGATGGGTTCCTGCTGGAAAGCAGGGCAGGATGGAGGCTGACCCATGGGGGAGAGTCAAATTTTGTAGTGACTTCACTGGCCTCATCGCTGGCAAGCCAGCTCCCACAGTGGAGCGGTGCACACGGACCCTGTGGGAGCTGGCTTGCCAGCGATGACGTCAGTGAAGTCACCCTTACCACCGATGTTGTAACAAAGTGTTAAGGTAAGCACCCTCTTCCTCACCAGGAGCCTCCGTTCGTGTACTGGGCAGAATTCCTCACCGTCGCACTCATCCACCTGCTCGCCGTGGCCAGCCCCGGTCCCGACTTTGCCGTGGTAGTGCGGGAAAGTGTTACCCACGGCCGCCGCGCCGGTACCTGGACCGCCTTTGGCGTCGGCACGGCGATCTTCCTGCATGTCGGCTATTCGCTGCTGGGCATCGGCCTGATCGTGTCGCAGTCGATCATGCTGTTCAATGCGCTGAAATGGGCCGCCGCGGCGTATCTGGTGTACATCGGGTTCAAGGCCTTGCGCGCCCGTCCGGCCGCCGCCGGCGAGGCGGTCCAGGTCTCCACGGTCGAGCGCACTCCACGGGCGGCCTGGATCGCCGGTTTCATGACCAATGGCCTCAACCCCAAGGCGACCCTGTTCTTCCTGTCCCTGTTTACCGTGGTCATCGACCCGCACACCCCGCTGCTGGTCCAGGCCGGTTATGGCGTCTACCTGGCCCTGGCCACCGGCCTCTGGTTCTGCCTGGTCGCGATGCTGTTCAGCCAGGCCCGTGTGCGCGCCACCTTCGCCCGCATGGGGCATTGGTTCGACCGTGCGATGGGGGCGGTGCTGATCGCCCTGGGAATCAGGATCGCCTTCAGCGAAATGCGCTGACCGAAGCGCCCGACGGCGTGCCCGTCGGGTCGGGAGGCGGCCAAATCATTCCTTTGGCTGATTTTGCCGCCGCAGCCCCGTTCTAGAGTAAGGACCCTGTGTCCAATGCCTCGTGCAACTCCAGAAAAGGGATTCCCATGTTGCAGACTCGTGTCATTGCCCCCGCCCAGGGTGCCTACCAGTTCCCGCTGCTGATCAAGCGCTTGCTGATGTCCGGCAGCCGCTACGAGAAAACCCGCGAGATCGTCTATCGCGATCAGCTGCGCTACAGCTACCCGACCCTCAACGAGCGCATCGCGCGCCTGGCCAACGTCCTCACCGAGGCCGGGGTCAAGGCCGGGGACACCGTGGCGGTGATGGACTGGGACAGCCATCGCTACCTGGAATGCATGTTCGCCATCCCCATGATCGGCGCGGTGGTACACACCATCAACGTGCGGCTGTCGCCCGAACAGATCCTCTACACCATGAACCACGCCGAAGACCGCTTCGTGCTGGTCAACAGCGATTTCGTCGGGCTCTACCAGGCCATCGCCGGGCAACTGACCACGGTGCAAAACACCCTGCTGCTGACCGACGGCGAGGAGAAAACCGCCGAACTGCCCAACCTGGTGGGCGAGTACGAGCAACTGCTGGCCGCCGCCAGCCCTCACTACGATTTCCCGGATTTCGACGAGAATTCCGTCGCCACCACCTTCTACACCACCGGCACCACCGGCAACCCCAAGGGGGTGTACTTCACCCATCGGCAACTGGTCCTGCACACCATGGGCGTGGCCACTGTTACCGGCAGCATCGACAGCGTGCGCCTGCTCGGCACCGACGACGTGTACATGCCGATCACCCCGATGTTCCACGTGCATGCCTGGGGCATTCCCTACGTCGCCACCATGCTCGGGCTCAAGCAGGTGTATCCCGGGCGCTACGAGCCGGACATGCTGGTCCGGCTATGGCGCGAGGAGAAAGTCAGCTTCTCCCACTGCGTGCCGACCATCCTGCAGATGCTGCTGCACTGCAAGACCGCGCAGAACGAAGACTTCGGCGGCTGGAAGATCATTATCGGCGGCAGCGCGCTGAACCGTGCCCTGTACGAAGCGGCGAAGGCCCGTGGCATCCAGCTGACGGCGGCCTACGGCATGTCGGAAACCTGCCCGCTGATTTCCTGCGCCCACCTCAACGAAGAGCTGCTTGCCGGCAGCGAGGACGAGCGCATCACCTACCGGATCAAGGCCGGCGTGCCGGTACCCTTGGTCGAAGCGGCGATCATCGATGGCGACGGCAACTTCCTGCCCGCCGATGGCGAGTCCCAGGGCGAACTTGTATTGCGGGCGCCGTGGCTGACCATGGGCTACTTCCGCGAGCCGGAGAAGAGCGAGGAACTGTGGGCCGGTGGCTGGCTGCATACCGGTGACGTCGCCACCCTCGACGCCATGGGCGTGATCGATATCCGCGACCGCATCAAGGACGTGATCAAGACCGGTGGCGAGTGGATCTCGTCACTGGACCTGGAAGACCTGATCAGCCGCCATGCCGCAGTGCGCGAGGTGGCAGTGGTGGGCGTTGCCGATCCGCAGTGGGGCGAGCGCCCGTTCGCCCTGCTGGTGGTGCACGAAGGGGCCAGCATCGACGCCCGGGTCTTGAAGGAGCACCTCAAGCCGTTCGTCGAGCTGGGGCATATCAACAAGTGGGCGATCCCCAGCCAGATCGCCGTTTTTACCGAAATTCCCAAGACCAGCGTCGGCAAGCTGGACAAGAAGCGCATCCGCGTCGACATCATCGAATGGCAGGCCAGCAACAGCGCATTTCTTTCCACCCTCTGAGCCGCTCCGGCTCGCGCCCTGGCCGGCGCGAGCCGTGTTGCAGACGCTTCGCGGCCTTGTGAAATGAAAAATATCAGCCATTCTTTGCCCGGCCAGTCCTCGTGTCGTCCGCTCTGGCAGCAGCACGGGCGAGGGTGATGTGCAAATCACACTTTAGAGGGATCAAGCACTACTACCTGCTGGCTATAGTCGGGTCAGGGGATTTTGAGGAATGGGGACCGCGCAACTGCGCAACCGACACGCCCTGCCAACTGGCGACCGATCGGCCTCGTTTCTTTGAAGGACTCACTGCCATAAAAATAAAGTACATGGAGTAGCGTCGATGACATCAGTAAATCTGTTCTGGCGCCGGGCAAAACTGCCCCTGGCCGTCAGCCTCGCTTCTACGCTTGCAAGCCCTGCATTCGCGGTCAGTTTCAACATCGGGGAGATCGAGGGCAGCTTCGACTCGTCGCTGTCGGTCGGCGCCAGCTGGTCCACGCAAAGCCCGAACAAGAACCTGATCGGGGTGAACAACGGCGGCAAGGGTCTGTCCCAGACCTCCGACGACGGTCACCTGAACTTCAAGCGCGGTGAAACCTTCTCGAAGATCTTCAAGGGTATCCATGACCTGGAGCTGAAATACGGCGACACCGGTGTCTTCGTGCGCGGCAAGTACTGGTATGACTTCGAGCTGAAGGACGAGCACCGCGAGTTCAAGGACATCAGCGACTCCAACCGCAAGGAGGGGGCACAGTCCTCCGGCGGGCAGATTCTCGACGCATTCGTCTATCACAACTACTCCATTGCCGATCAGCCGGGCTCGGTACGTTTGGGCAAGCAGGTGGTGAGCTGGGGTGAAAGTACCTTCATCGGCAGCGGCATCAACGCCATCAACCCGATCGACGTGGCCGCGTTCCGTCGCCCGGGTTCCGAGATCAAGGAAGGCCTGATCCCGGTCAACATGTTCTATTTCTCCCAGAGCCTGACCGACAACCTCTCGGCCGAGGCCTTCTACCAGCTCGAATGGGACCAGACCGTAGTGGACAACTGCGGCACCTTCTTCTCGCAGCCGGACGTGATTGCCGATGGTTGCTCCGACAACCTGCGCGTACTGTCCAGCAGTCGTGCCCTGTCGGCACCCGTGCAGGCGCTGTTGCGCAGCCGGGGCATCGATGTCAACGAAGAAGGGGTGAAAGTCGCCCGCGGACCTGACCGCGACGCACGCGACAGCGGGCAGTTCGGTGTGGCGTTGCGCTACATGTTCGAGCCGTTGAACACCGAGTTCGGCCTGTACGCCATGAACTATCACAGCCGGGCGCCGATCTTCAGTGCAACCGGCGCGCCGCAGGCGGCCTACACGGCAGCGGCAGCATCGGGGGCCCTGGCTCCGGTCATCGTCGCCGGCAACTCGAAGTACTTCGTCGAGTACCCGGAAGACATCCGTCTCTACGGCCTGAGCTTCTCCACCACGCTGCCCACCGGTACCGCCTGGAGCGGCGAGATCAGCTACCGTCCCAATGCTCCGGTACAGCTGAACACCACCGACATCCTGTATGCCGGCGTCACCGCCTTGCCACCGGCATTCGGCCTGAGCAACGCATCCCTGCTCAAGGGCCAACCGGGCCAGGACCTGCACGGTTACCGCCGCAAGGAAGTGACCCAGTTGCAAACCACCTTCACGCACTTCTTCGACCAGGTGATGGGCGCCAGCCGCCTGACGCTGGTGGGTGAAGTCGGCATGACCGTGGTGGGTGGCCTGGAAAGCAGCGACAAGGTGCGTTACGGCCGTGACCCGGTCTTCGGCCCAGGCCCTCTGCCAGCCACCGCGGGCCGCAATACCTGCGCGGTGCTCAACACCAACACCATCGCCGGTGCCGCCAACGGAGCGTCCACGGCCAACCTTACGCGCAACTGCGAAGACGACGGCTATACCACCCGTACTTCCTGGGGCTACCGCGGCCGTGCGATCTGGGACTACCCGGACGTGTTCGCAGGCGTGAACCTCAAGCCGAGCGTGGCCTGGTCCCACGACGTCGACGGCTACTCGCCTGGCCCTGGCGGCAACTTCGAGGAAGGTCGCAAGGCGATCAGCCTCGGCCTGGATGCCGACTACCTCAACACCTACAACGTCAGCCTGTCGTACACCAACTTCTTCGACGGCAAGTACAGCACCGTGGATGACCGCGACTTCGTCGCCCTCAGCTTCGGCGTGAACTTCTAAGCGCATTTTCCAGGAAGAAGCACATGACCATGAAAAGCACCAAGACTTTGCTGAAAGCCGGCGTACTGGGCCTGTCCCTGCTGGCGAGCAGCGTGATGGCCGCAGTTTCCGCCGACGAAGCCGCCAAGCTGGGCACTACCCTGACTCCGATGGGTGCGGAAAAGGCCGGTAACGCCGATGGCTCCATCGGCCCGTGGGAGCCGCTGTCGAAAACCGCCGGCAGCGCCGATGCCCGGGGCTTCCTGTCCGATCCTTACGGTACCGACAAGCCGCTGTTCACCATCACTGCGCAGAACGTCGAGCAGTACAAGGACAAGCTGGCTCCTGGGCAGATCGCCATGCTCAAGCGCTATCCAGACACCTTCAAGATCCCGGTATACAAGACCCACCGCGGCGCCACCGTACCGGACGACGTCTTTGCCGCGATCAAGAAGAACGCCACCGCGACCACCCTGGTCGAAGGCGGCAACGGCCTGAACAACTTCCAGGTCGCCGTGCCGTTCCCGATTCCGAAAAGCGGTGTGGAAGTCATCTGGAACCACATCACCCGCTATCGCGGTGGCAGCGTGTCCCGCCTGGTAACCCAGGCCACGCCGCAGCAGAACGGCAGCTACAGTCTGGTGTACTTCGCTGACCAGTTCGTTTTCCGCGACCGGATGAAGGACTTCGATCCGGCCAACCCGGGCAACGTGCTGTTCTACTTCAAGCAGGAAGTGACCGCCCCGGCACGTCTGGCCGGTACCGTGCTGCTGGTCCACGAGACCCTCGACCAGGTCAAGGAGCCACGCAAGGCGTGGATCTACAACGCCGGCCAGCGTCGGGTACGCCAGGCACCGCAAGTGTCGTACGACGGTCCGGGTACCGCCGCCGATGGTCTGCGCACCTCCGACAACCTAGACATGTTCAACGGCGCGCCGGATCGCTACGACTGGAAACTGGAAGGCAAGAAGGAGATGTACATCGCCTCCAACGCCTACAAGCTGGACTCGCCGACCCTCAAGTACGCCGACATCATCAAGCCGGGCCATATCAACCAGGACCTGACCCGCTACGAGCTGCGCCGTGTCTGGCACGTGGTCGCCACCCTGAAGCCGGGCCAGCGGCACATCTACGCCAAGCGTGACTTCTACATCGACGAGGACACCTGGCAAGCCGCGGTGATCGACCAGTATGACGGCCGTGGCCAGCTGTGGCGTGTGTCCGAGGCCCATGCCCAGGACTATTACAACGTCCAGGTCCCGTGGTACACCCTGGAGGCCATCTACGACCTGCAATCGGGCCGTTACCTGGCACTGGGCATGAAGAACGAAGAGAAGAAAGCCTACGACTTCGGCTTCACCGCCTCCAAGGCTGACTTCCAGCCGGCGGCCCTGCGTCAGAGCGGTATTCGTTAAGTTTCACCTACTCCGTGTGATCCCCCAGAACGCCCCGGCTTGCCGGGGCGTTTTGATTTGTGTGGGGCTCTCGGGCCTCATCGCTGGCAAGCCAGCTCCCACAGGACCTGTGGGAGCTGGCTTGCCAGCGATGAGGCCATCAGCAACACCCTCGATCCTCCCTGCAAGGCAATCATCCCTTGCCCCCCATCAATGTCATTCCTGTTGCTTCTTGTTGTAGTCTTTTTTGGCTTACCTGCTGCAATCGCCTTCAAATGTGCCGGGTAAACCGCTAGTCTCCGGCAATCCCTGTCGCCGAGACTTCCAACAAACGAGCCGGCCATGACCGATCTGTCCAGCACGCAAGGATTCCCCGGCCAGACCGTATCTGCGCTGGAGGGGCGTTTCTACCGGCCGCCGCTGCCTGAAGGGCATGTGCCGCGGGCACGCCTGTGCCAGCGACTGCAGGCCGGCCTTGGCGGCCGCCTGTTGTTGGTCAATGCGCCGGCCGGCTTCGGTAAAAGCTCCCTCGCGGTGGAGTTCTGCCAAAGCCTGCCCACGCAGTGGCGCAGCCTGTGGCTGGGCCTGAGCAAGCGCGATGCCGATCCCGGCCGTTTCCTCGAGCGCCTGCTCGAAGGCCTTCAGCAGCACTGCCCGAGCCTGGGCGCCCAGGCGCTCGGCCTGCTGAAGATGCGTCAGCGGCATCAGCCCTTCGCCTTCGAAGAGTGGCTCGACGGGCTGCTGGACGAGCTGGCCGTCCATCTGCAAAACGCTGCGCCGATCCTGCTGGTCCTCGACGACTATCACCTGGCGCAGGGCCCCGTGCTCGATCGCTGCCTGCAGTTTTTCCTCAATCACTTGCCGCCGGGCCTGGTCCTGCTGGTCACCAGTCGCCTGCGTCCGGACTGGCACCTGGCACGCCTGCGCCTGTCGCGCCAGTTGCTGGAACTGACCGAGCAGGACCTGCGCCTGACCCCCGACGAATCCTTCGCCGTGCTCGGCCAGCATCCAACCCTGCTGCGCGGCCAGGCCCTGGACAACCTGGTGCAGCGCAGCGACGGCTGGGTCGCCGGCCTGCGTTTCTGGCTGCTGGCGGCCAACGAGTCGGGGACCGACAACCATCTGCCCCAGGCGCTGCACGGCGGCGAAGGGCTGATCCGCGATTACCTGCTGGAAGAAGTCATCGACTGCCTGCCACCCGAGGTCCAGGCCTTCCTCAACGACACCGCCTGCCAGGACCGTTTCTGCGCCGACCTTTGCGACGCCCTGCGGGAAAGCCATGACAGCAGCGAGATCCTGCGTTTCCTGCAGTCGCACCAGGTGTTCCTGGTGCCGCTGGACGAGCATGGCTACTGGTTCCGCTATCACCATCTGTTCTCCGACCTGCTGCGCACCCGCCAGGCCAGCCTGCCGCTGTCGAGCCTGCACCTGCGCGCCTGCCGCTGGTTCCACAGCCAGGGCCTGCTCGACGAAGCGGTGGAACAGGCCCTGCGGGCCGGGCACCTGGACGTGGCCGCCAACCTGGTGCAGAACCTTTCCGAAGAGCAACTGCTGGCCGAGCAGAACGTGGGCATGCTCCTGCGCTGGAAGATGGACCTGCCCGACAGCCTGCTCATCAGCACCCCGCGGCTGATCGTCCTGTACAGTTGGGCCCTGGGCCTGGCCTGCCAACTGGATGCCGCCGAAGAGCTGGCCAGCCACCTGAGTCGTTTCCTTCCGGCGCCGTCGGCCACGGCGCAGAAATCCATGCTCGCCCAATGGCTGGCCCTGAGCGGGATCATCGCCCGCGGTCGCGGTGACCGCGAGCGCACGCGGTCCTACTGCGAGCAGGCCCTGCAGAGTCTGCCGCACAAGCGCTACGGGCAGCGCCTGATGTGCCTGTCGACATTGTCCAATCTGGCCATCGCCGAAGCCGATTTCTGGCGTGCCCGCGGCTGGAACCGCGAAGCCCTGGAGCTGGCGCAACGGGTCGGCAACCCGCTGTTCGAAGCGCTGGCCCATTACGACCGCGCTCGCGTCCTGCATGCGCGGGGCGAAGTACTGCGGGCAATGGACGAGGTGAGCCAGGGCCTGCAGCGGCTGCGTGGCCTTTCTTCCCAGCGGTTGTACGCGGTGCGTGCGCGGTTGATGCTCTACGAAGGCTACCTGCTGATCGGACGCCTGCAGCCGGAGGCCGGTCGCAGCCGCCTGCGCGCCGGGCTGATCGAGGCCCGGGCCTGTCGCGACATCAGCGTGCTCATCGGCCATTGCGCCCTGGCGACCCTCGATGGTCGCGAAGGGCGCTTCGCCGAGGCCTTCGCCGAACTGGCCGAGGCCGAACGGTTGATGCACATCTGGGACGTGCCGCCGATCTTCTACCTGGCGATGATCACCCTGGTGAAATGCGAGCTGTGGCTGGCTCAAGGGCGCAACGATCTCGCCGAGTCCTGGTTGCTGCGCCTGAGCCAGACCTATGGCGGCCAGCAAGCCGCAGCGGCGCCGGAATTCCACCCGCTGTTGCCGTTGCATATCGAGTTACAGCAGGCCTTGCTCGAACAGGCCCAGGGCCGGAGCGCCCAGGCCGGGCAGCGGTTGCAGGCCCTGGTCAATCGTGGGCAGGCCAGTGGCGGGCAACTGCTTTGCGTGACCGCTTTGTGCCAGCAGGTCGGCCTGTTGTTGGCACAGGGCGATCAGGTGGAGGCGCGCGAGCGCTTGCTGCAGGCATTCGAAGCAGCGCGGGGCGGGGCGTTGCAACCCTTCCAGCGCCTGCTTGCCGGGCATCCGCAGTGGCTGCGCGAGCAGCTTCAGGCCCAGCCGGCGGGGCCGGTCCAGGCCAGCCTGCTGGGATTGCTGCCCAACCAGGAAAGCGCCGGAGCCGACACCCTGAGCGCGCGCGAAAGGTCGGTCCTCAAGTTGATTGCCCAGGGTTGTTCCAACCAGGAAATCAGCGAGCAACTGTTCATCTCGCTGCATACGGTGAAAACCCATGCCAGCCATATCAACAGCAAGCTCGGAGTCGAACGGCGCACCCAGGCCGTGGCCCGGGCCAAGGCGCTGGGGCTTTTGTAACGGGGTTATACTCGTACTTTTGTGGTGGCCCAATCGCTGGCAAGCCAGCTCCCACAGGTACAGCGCTGCTCGTAAGAACAGTGCTAACCCTGTGGGAGCTGGCTTGCCAGCGATTGGGCCATCAGCAACACCACAAGCCCTCAAGGAAGTGTTACCCGCCTGATCTGGCGCAGGTCTTGCTTGTATCGGATATCCGACCCGGAGCCGCCGATGAGCACAATAAAAACCGCCCCGACCTCGAACCCGCGTCTTGCCAGGGAACGCCTGTCGATCGAGGGCCGCTTGCCCGACGGTTTTCTTCGGGCCGAAATCGATGCCTCCTGGCGTCGCAGCCTCGGTCATGGGGTTACCGGTAACGCCGGGCAGGAAGTCGCCCTGACTTCGGCCGCCAGCCTCGACCTGCTGCTGGCCAACAACCGCCCGCTGCTGGACGCCGCTACCGCCGAACTGGACTATCTCGGCGCACGGCAGGGCCAGGACAGCCTGGTGATCCTCGCCAACGCCGACGCCACCATCCTCACCATCCAGGGCGAGTCCGCCGTGCTCAAGCAGCGCGGCCTCGGCGATATCGCACCCGGCACCTGCTGGAGCGAGGCGGCCCGCGGTACCAATGCCCTGGGCACCGCGCTGGTGGAAGCGCGCACGGTACAGATCGATTGCGGCGAGCATTTCCTCGAGCGCCTCAGCGACTTTTCCTGCACCTCGGTGCCCATCCATTGCCCGCAAGGGGAATTACTGGGCGTGCTCGACCTGACCCGCCAAGGCCCCCTCGGCCGCTTGCCGGATCGCACCGCGCTACTGGCCCTGGCGGTGATGCAGATCGAGAGCCGCCTGTTCATGAACAGCTTCCCGGAGCAGATCGTCCTGGCGTTCCACAATCGCCGGCAGTACCTCGATTCCTGCTGGCAGGGCCTGCTTGCGGTCAGCCTCGACGGACGTATCCTTGCCGTCAGCAACCAGGCCTGCCAATTGCTGCGCAGCGACCGCGCCGGCCTGGTCGGACAATGCTGCGACAGCCTGTTGGGCCTGCGCATCGAGCAGTGGCTGGCGCGCCTGCAGCAGGGGCAGTGCGACAGTGTCGAAACCGCCAAGGGCGCCTTCCACTACAAGACCCTGCACGTGCCGCAGCGCCCGCTGGCGCTGTCGGTACCGGCGACGGCCCGGCGCAATGCCCCGGCATCCACCACGCCGTCCCTGGAAGTTCTTGGCGCTGGCAACGCTCGCTTCGCCCGCGCCCTGCGCATGGCCTGCCAGGGCCTGGCCAACGATCTGCCGGTGGTGCTGCTGGGCGAGACCGGCAGCGGCAAGGAAGTGGTCGCCCGCGCCCTGCATCAGGAAAGCGCCCGTGCCGGCAAGCCCTTCATCGCGGTGAACTGCGCGGCGATTCCCGAGGGGCTGATCGAGTCGGAACTGTTCGGTTACCGCGAAGGCGCCTTCACCGGCTCGCGCCGCGGCGGAATGGTCGGGCGCCTGCAACAGGCCCATGGCGGCACCCTGTTCCTCGATGAGGTCGGCGATATGCCCCTGGCCCTCCAGGCCCGACTGCTGCGGGTGTTGCAGGAGCGCAAGGTGGCACCGCTGGGCGCGGCCCAGGAGCAGGACCTGGACATCGCCCTGATCTGCGCCACCCACCGCGACCTCAAGCGCCAGGTCCAGGACCAGCATTTCCGCGAAGACCTCTACTACCGCATCAACGGCATCAGCGTGAATTTGCCGGCGCTGCGCGAGCGAGACGACCTGCCGGCGTTGATCGACAGCCTGCTGTCCCGCCTCGGCGGGCAGGGCGTGGGCCTGTCCGACGAGCTGGCGCAGTTGCTCCACGGCTATCACTGGCCGGGCAATATCCGGCAACTGGAAATGAGCCTGCGCCTGCTGCTGGCCATGCGCGAGGCGGGTGAGCAGGTGCTTGGTCTCGATCATGTCCCCGACAACCTGCTCGACGAACTGCGTGGCGGCGAACGACCGGCCAGGCACGAGAGCCTGCGCGATAATCAGCTCGAGCTGATCCGCCAGGCCCTCGATCGTCACCACGGCAACGCCACGGCCGCCGCGACTGCCCTGGGCATCAGCCGCGCCACGCTGTATCGCAAGCTCAAGCAGATGAATCCGTGATGCAACGCCTGCTCAGCCGTCTGATCGACCATCAGGACCGGCCCGCCCTGCAGGATGCACTCCACTGGCTGTATGGATTCATTCGCCCCCATCGCCTGGCGATCCTTGGCCTGCTGGGCCTGTCGATGTGTGCCACGGCCGTGGTGCTGGTGCAGCCCTGGCTGACCAAGCTGCTGATTGACGACGGCCTGCTGGCGAAGGATTTCCCGAAGCTGGTGCTGATCGCCGGGGCGATGATCCTCGCCGGTATCCTCGGCACCCTGTTGTCAGGGCTCAACCGCTACCTGCATACCCGCCTCTCGGGGCGCATCCTGTTTGCCCTGCGCGATGAACTGTATCGCCACCTGCAGCGTCTCTCGCCGGGCTTCTTCGCCCAGCGCCGCCTGGGCGACCTGATGTCGCGGCTGGATGGCGATGTGGCGGAGATCCAGCGCTTTGCCGTGGACTCGCTGTTTTCCGCCGTGTCCAGCGTGCTTGGACTGGTCTGTGCCCTGGGCATGCTGCTGATGCTGTCGTGGAAACTGTCGCTGCTGGCCTTGCTCCTGATTCCGCTGGACGTGCTCTGGCTGCGCTGGATGCGGCGCAAGGTCGAGCGCGAGGTGCGGCAGTTGCGCGAGCGCTCGGCGGACGTCTCGTCGTTCCTGGTGGAGACCCTGCCGGCGATGAAGTTCATCCAGTCCGCCGGGCAGCAGCAGCGTGAGGCGCGCCGGCTCGATGGCCTGGGCCAGGGCTACATGAGCCAACTGCTGCGCCTGCAGGTCACCGAGTTCTTCACCCAGGCGGTGCCCGGAACCTTGACCTCGCTGTCCCGGGCCTGCGCATTCCTGGTGGGCGGTTACTGGGTGGTGCAGGGCACCTGGCAACTGGGTGCCCTGATTGCCTTTTCGACGTACCTGGGAATGGCGGTCGGCCCCGTGCAGAGCCTGCTTGGGCTGTATGTAGCGATGCAGCGCATGAGCGTCAGCCTCGGCCGGGTCATGGAGTTGCGCGGGGTGCTGCCGGAAGTGGAAAGCCCTGCCCAGGCCTGCCCGGTGCCCGGCCGTGGAGATCTGCAATTGCGCGGAGTGTGCTTCGCCCATTCGGGGCGGCCGCCACTGTTGCAGAACGTCGAGGTCAATATTCCCCATGGCTGCAAGGTCGCCTTGAGCGGCATGTCCGGTGCCGGCAAATCGACCCTGATCGACCTGTTGCAACGTTTCCATGATCCCCAGTCCGGCCGGATCCTGCTGGGCGGCACGGACCTGAGAGATTTCGATCTGCATGACCTGCGTCGGTGCGTGGCGGTGGTCAGCCAGGATATCGTGCTGTTCCGCGGCAGCCTGGCCGACAACATCGCCTACAGTGTTCCGCATGCCAGTCGCGAAGCCGTTGCCGAAGTGGCCCGGCTGGCGCGACTGGACAGCCTGGTCGCCAGCTTGCCGCAGGGCCTGGACAGCCCGCTGGGCGAGCGCGGGCAACAGCTTTCCGGTGGTCAGAAACAACGTATCGCCATTGCCCGGGCATTGCTCCAGAATCCCCTGCTGCTGGTACTGGACGAAGCCACCTCACAAGTCGATGAAGACACGGAGCGCGAAGTGATAGCCGCAATAGACCAACTCTTTTCTGACCGCACACGGATCCTGGTCAGCCATCGCCCCTCGACCCTGGCCAATGCCGATCTGCACCTGGTCCTGCACGACGGCCAGTTGCGCGCACGGGAGGCCGGGCATGTCTGAGGTGCGCATTGGCGTGGTGGACAGCGGCGCGCCCCTGGCGCGGGTGGCCGAGTCGCGGCGCTTCCAGTTGGCGGCTGTCGGCGTCAGCGAGCAGCCGGTTCGCGACGATGCCCTGGGCCATGGCAGCGCGGTGGTCGAGCTGATCGCTGCCGGGGCTGGCGACATGCCGATCCATGTCGCCCAGGTCTTCGACGAGCGCGGTGTTACCAGTGCCTTGCAGGTCGCTGCCGGAATCGAATGGCTGGTGATGCGCGGTGTGCGCCTGATCAATCTCAGCCTTGGCCTGCGCGAGGACCGCCCGGCCCTGCGCGAGGCCTGCGAGGCAGCGCAGAATGCCGGCGTGCTGATCTGCGCTTCGACGCCTGCGCAGGGGGCGCCGGTCTATCCCGCTGCCTATCCCGGCGTGCTGCGCATTACCGGCGATGCCCGTTGCCAGCGCGACGAGTGGAGCTGGCTGGACACGCCCCAGGCTGATTTCGGCGCCTGCGTGCGGGCCAAGGAAAGCCCGCTGTCCGGCGCCAGTTTCGGTTGTGCGGCGCTCACCGGGCATATCGCCGCCTTCCTGCGTGACCAGCCCCATGCAAGCAATGCCCTGGTCATGGCCTGGCTGCTGCACAACGCTCATTACCGTGGTCGTGAATATCGAGGACGTGCTTGAAATCCATTGTCGTATTAGGTGCCGGCCCGGCGGGCGCGGCGGTTGCCCTTGGTCTCAAGCGGCTTGGCCATGATGTCAGCGTGGTCAGTGAATGGCGGCGTTTTGCGGCGCTCGAGGGCGTCTCGCAAAGAGTGCTGGAGGCGTTGCGTGGCGTCGGTCTGACTCAGGCGCTGGCGGTGGCGGGCGAGCCGTCGCGGCGCCATTCGCGCTGGAACAGCGAGGCGCAGAACCGCAATGTCGAATTCCTGCTGGATCGTCCGCGCTTCGATCAGGGGTTGCGGGACGACCTGCATGCCGCTGGTATCGCCGTGATCGAAGCGCGGGTGCTGGGTGTCCGGCAGGAGGCGGGGCGCAGCCTGATCGAGCTTGAGGGTGCGCCTTCGCTGGTCGCTGATTTTCATGTCGAAGCCCGTGGCCGCCAGGCCCCGCAGCACGACAGATCTCATGGGCGTGCCGCCCGTGGCCCGGAGACCCTGAGCCTGCTCAATCGCTGGCAAGGCCCGCCCGGCAAAAGCGCCAGTGCGGTGGAAAGCCAGCCTGATGGGTGGATGTGGATGGCCCGGCAGGCGGATGGCCGGTGCTACTGGCAATGGACCCTGGATGTCAGTGCCACGCCGTTGCCGGAGAAGGCGGCGCTGCTGGATTTCTGTCGAGAGCGGCGCTGGGAATCTGTGTTGGCCCGGGCGTTCTTCGACAACGACCAGGAGCAGGATCTTGAGCTGCATGCCCGCAGCAGTACGGCGATCCTCACGCCCGTGTGTGGCGGGGAGAACTGGTTGCGGGTGGGGGATGCGGCAATGGCGGTGGATCCGCTGTCGGGCAACGGCATCTTCCAGTCGCTGTCCTCGGCGCTGCAGGCGCCGACGGTGATCAACACCCTGCTGGTTCATCCCGAGCGGCGTGAGCTGGCGTTGCGGTTCCACCAGCAACGGGTCGAGCACCTGTTCTGGCGCTTCGCCCGGCTGGGGCGGGATTTCTATCTGGAGGAACGGCGCTGGGCGCAGGAGCCGTTCTGGCAGGTGCGTCGGCAATGGCCGGATGGCGAGCCGGTGCATGCCGAGGCGTGTTTCGATGACCTGCGGGTCGAGCAGGCGCCGGTGTTGCGGGATGGGTTTGTCGATCTTGCCCAGGTAGTGATCAGCCCGGACCAGCCGTTGGGGATCTGGCATTTGAACGGGGTGGAGCTGGCGCCGTTGGTGAGTCGCTTGCACAGCGAGCCGGCAGACCAGGTATTGGCCCATCTGAGCCCGGAACAACAGCGATACCTGCGCAGCTGGCTCCTGAGCCAGGGCTACCGCCCCTGAGAGCACCCCGCCCCCTGTGGGAGCTGGCTTGCCAGCGATGAGGCCGGCAAGGGCAATGATGTTGCCAGGTCGGGCCTGATCGCTGGCAAGCCAGCTCCCACAGGTCCGTGTCCGCTTGAATGGATCAGGTACCAGACCACCCTTGCATGTGATGATCAGCCCCGATCAGCCACCGGGCATCTGGTACCTGAATTTGCTTAAAGCTTGATCAATACCGACTTCAGCTCGGTGTAATGCTCGATCGCCGCGGCGCCCATCTCACGGCCGACGCCCGACATCTTGTAGCCGCCAAACGGCAGCGCCGGGTCCAGGGCGCTGTGGCAGTTGACCCAGACCGAGCCCGACTTGATTCGCGGAATCATGCGGTGCACCGCGCCCAGGTCGTTCGACCAGATACTTGCCCCCAGCCCATAGGGACTATCGTTCGCCAACCGCAGCGCCTCGGCCTCGTCATCGAACGGCATGGCCACCAGCACCGGCCCGAAGATTTCCTCCTGTACCAGTGGGTGCTTCTGGTCCACATCGACGATCACCGTCGGCTTGACGAAATACCCCGGGCCGAACTGCTCGCCGCCACAGGCAATGGTGGCGCCGCTGCTACGCCCTTGCTCGATGTAGTCGAACACGCGTTTCTGCTGGCGCGCGGAAATCAGCGGGCCCATCTGCACGCTCGGATCAAGGCCGTTGCCCAGTTTCATGCCGTTGGCGATCCCGGCGATGTCCGCGACTACATTGTCGAAGTGCTTGCGGTGTACATACAGGCGCGAGCCGGCGCAGCACACCTGGCCCTGGTTGAAGAAGATCGCCGTGGCGGCGCCGGCGGCAGCGCTGGCGAGGTCGGCGTCGGGCATGACGATGGTCGGCGATTTGCCGCCCAGTTCCAGGGTGACCCGGGTCATGTTGTCCATGGCGATGCGGCCGATGTGCTGGCCGACGGCGGTCGAGCCGGTGAAGGTCAGCTTGTCCACGCGCGGGTCGCGGGTCAGGGCATCGCCGGCAATGGCCCCGGTGCCGGTGACCACGTTGAACACCCCGGCCGGGTATCCCGCTTCCAGCACCAGTTCGGCCAGTTTCAGGGCGCTGAGCGGGGTTTCGTCGGCCGGCTTGAGGACTACGGTGCAGCCGGTGGCCAAGGCCGGGCCAAGCTTCCAGCATGCCAGCAGAAGCGGGAAGTTCCAGGCGACGATGGCGCCCACCACGCCTACCGCTTCACGCCGCACGAAGCCGTGGAATTCATCGTTCGGCATCAGTGGCATGGAGACATCGACCGTATGCCCCTCGACCTTGGTCGCCCAGCCGGCCATGTAGCGCAGGAAGTCGATGGACAACTGCACGTCCATGGCCCGTGCCACCACCGCGCTCTTGCCATTGTTCAGGCATTCGAGCTGGGCGAGGATCTCGGCGTCGCGCTCCATCAGGTCGGCCAGCTTCCACAGCAGGTTCTGCCGTTCGCGGGGGCGGCTACGGCTCCAGGCCGAATCGTCGAAGGCCTGGCGCGCCGCACCCACCGCCCTGGCCACGTCGGCCGCGGTCGCTGCCGGCACCTGGCACAGCACGTCACCGTTTGCCGGGTTGCGCAAGGTCAGGCGTTCGCCGTTCGCGGCCTCGGCCCAATCGGCGCCGATCAGCATGGTGGGCGCGCGCCGGACGAAAGCCTCGACGGCCGGGTGCAAAGGGGCAGTGGTGGACATGGCAAACCTCGTTCTTGTGAGTGATTGCCAGGGCCATCGCAACCGCTGTGCCAAGCCTGCCGATGTCGGCGCCAGCCCACGCAATCCAAGGCCGGATCACTGGCGCGGCAACGTCATGTCTGATGCCGGCAGTCGCAAAATGCGACAGCGGGCGAGACAGTCCCAGCGCTGTGAGACAGCTGTCTCACGTCGTCTCGTTCGTCGCGAAAAGTAGCGCAGGGCCCGCCATTCATGGCCTGCAAGCCGCGTAAAACGGCGCTTCCGGCTCTTGGCACACAATATGTATCGAGCCCTGCAAGCGGCTCTTCGGTGCGCGCTCTGCCGCTGTACGGCCGACGGAAGAGACCTATAAGAAGTGTACGAACAATAAGAAGAACCCCGTGGGAGGTCAGTCATCGATGAAGAGAACACTCAGGTTCGCCAGCGCCGGTGGCCTGCTGGCAGTGGCCGTCGGCCTTGCCGTGCAGCCGCAGGTCAGTGAGGCCCGCGAGGGCAAGCAGATTCTTATGGAGACCTGCCAGGGCTGCCACCTTCCCGAAGGTAACGACGCCCTGAGCCGCATCAGCCACCAGCGCAAGACGCCGGAAGGCTGGCTGATGACCATCGGCCGCATGCAGACCATGCACCAGTTGCAGATCAGCGACGATGACCGTCGCACCCTGGTCAAGTACCTCGCCGACACCCAGGGCCTGGCTCCCAGCGAGACCGACGGCGTGCGCTACGCCCTCGAGCGTCGGTTGAACACCGTCGAGAACATCGAGGAACCCACCCAGCAGATGTGTGCCCGCTGCCACTCCGGCGCGCGGATCGCCCTGCAGCGGCGACCGGCCCAGGAATGGGAGCGCCTGGTGCATTTCCACCTCGGCCAGTGGCCGTCGCTGGAGTACCAGGCACTGTCCCGCGACCGCGACTGGTTCGAGCTGGCGAAGAAGGACATGGTCCCGCTGCTGGCGCAGAAGTATCCCTTCGACAGCAAGGCCTGGAGCGACTGGCAGAAGTCCATGCCGAAGTCCGCGTCCTTGGCCGGCGACTGGAGCTTCAGCGGCCATCTGCCGGGCAGGGGGGAGCTGAACGGGGTGATGAAGGTCACCGCCGAGGACGGCGATCGCTTCAAGGTCAGCCTCGACGGGCAGTACGCCGATGGCAAACCGTTCAAGGGCGAGGGCTCGGCGGTGCTGTACAGCGGCTATGAATGGCGCGGCACGGTGGACGTGGATGGCGTGAGCATGCGCCAGGTGCTCGCCGCTAACAACGGCCAGCTCAGCGGCCGCATGTTCGACAAGGCCCATGACGAACGCGGCCTCGATTTCACCGCCGCGCAGCAGGGCAGTGCGCGTTTGCTGGCGGTACAGCCGGGCTATGTGAAGGCCGGCGGCGAAAGCGAACTGACCCTGGTCGGCAGCGGCCTGAGCGGCACGCCGTCGTTCGGCAAGGGCGTCGAAGTGGTCGAGGTGCTGGAGAACACGCCGCAGCGTATCCGCGTGAAAGTGAAAACCGCCGCCGATGCCGCCAGTGGTCTGCAGGAGGTGTCCGTCGGCACGCTCGGCGGCCAGCAACTGGCCGTGTATCGCGAGATCGCCGAAGTGAAGGTGGTGCCGGCCTTCTCGGTCGCCCGGGTAGGCGACAACGGCGGCTCGACGCCGAAGGTGCAGGGGCGCTTCGACGCCGAGGCCTGGGGCCAGGGCGCCGATGGCAAGGCCTACCGCATCGGCGTGTTCCCGGCCAAATGGAAGGTTGAGCCGTTCGACGAGCGTGCCCGCGAGGACGAGGACGTCAGGTTCGCCGGCGTGATGCAGGCCGATACCGGCGTGTTCACCCCGGGTGATGCCGGGCCGAACCCGGCGCGCAAGATGTCCACCAACAACGCCGGCAACCTCAAGGTGATCGCTGCAGTGGACGATGCCGGCACCGCGCGTACCGGCGAGGGCCAGATGATCGTGACCATCCAGCGCTGGAACAACCCGCCTATCCCTTGATGAGCGGATCGACCGGACCACATTCGAGTTTTCGAGGAGGTTGTGATGGGTGCCATCCTGAATCTGGTAGAACGCAATCTGCATGAAGTGCGGGTCGACGATGCCCGCATGCTGTTCCATATCCCCAGCAGCTCGCTGTTCGCCAGCGATGCCCTGACCGGGGAAATCATCGACAGCCTGCGCGGCGCCGGCTGTTCCAGCGAAGCGCTGGTGCAGCGCCTGGCCGAGCGCTTCGATGGTGACGAAGTCAACGAGGTGCTGCGCGAGCTGATCGCCCTGGAGCTGGTCAGCGATGGCTCGCCGCTGACCCCGGAAATTTCCGCCAGGCGGGTCGAGCGCACGGCGCTGAACACCGTGGTGCTCAACGTCAACACCGGCTGCAACCTGAGCTGCACCTATTGCTACAAGGAAGACCTGGACAAACCGTCGGCCGGCAAGCGCATGGACGTCGAGACCGCCGTGGCCTCGGTGGAAATGCTGCTCAAGGAGTCGCCGGACGAGCCGGTCTATACCGTGGTGTTCTTCGGCGGCGAGCCGCTGAGCAACCGCAAGCTGATCGAGTACATGGTCGACTACTGCGAGCGGCGTTTCGCCGAGGCGGGCAAGCGCGTGGAGTTCGTCATGACCACCAACGCCACCCTGCTCACCGAGGAGATCGTCGACTACCTCAATGCCCACCGCTTCGGTTTGTCGGTGAGCATCGACGGGCCGAAGACCGTGCACGACCGCAACCGCATCACCGTGGGCGGGCAGGGCACCTATGACGTGGTGCGGCGCAAGGCCGACATGCTGCTGTCGCGCTACGACAGCCGTCCGGTAGGCGCGCGGGTGACCCTGACCACCGGGGTCACCGATATCGAGACCATCTGGAATCACCTGTTCAACGAAATGGGTTTCGCCGAGGTGGGCTTCGCGCCGGTGACATCCGGCGATATCAGTGCCTACAACCTCACCGGTGAGGAGCTGGTGCAAGTCTTCGCCAACATGAAGGCCCTCGGTCGGCGCTATCTGGAGGCGGCGCTGGAGCATCGCAATATCGGCTTCTCCAACCTGCACCAGTTGCTCACCGATATCCACGAGGGCCACAAGAAGGCGCTGCCGTGCGGCGCCGGCTTGAAGATGCTGGCGGTGGACCACAAGGGCGAGCTGAACCTCTGCCACCGGTTCACCGGCTCCAGCCTGCCGACCTTCGGCAACGTGCACAGCGGGGTGAAGCAGGTCGAGCTCAACGACTTCCTGTCACAGCGCCTGGACCGCACAAACACCGGTTGCGACAGCTGCCGCATCCGCAACCTGTGTTCCGGCGGCTGCTACCACGAGAGTTATGCCCGCTATGGCGACCCGACTCATCCGACCTATCACTACTGCGAACTGATGCGCGACTGGGTGGACTTCGGCATCGAAGTCTACAGCCGGATCATGGCCGAGAACCCGGCCTTCATCACTCGCTACATCACTGCGCGCAAGGTGCACTGACATGAAACATCTCAAGCCGATCAACAACAAAGCCCTCAAGCTGGACCAGGCCGCCGAGGAGAACCGCATCGAGGAAGTGGTGGCGATGAACTCGGTCGCCGGCTGCGCCTCGACCACCGACCCGGGCTGGGAAATCGACGCCTTTGGTGGTGTCTCGTCGCTGTGCCAGCCGATGGAGTCGGACCTGTATGGCTGCTCCGACCCTTGCTGGTGGCCGGCCCAGGTGCCGGACATGATGAGCACCTTCCCCGACTGGAACAAGGACGCGCAGTCCTCCGGTGATGGCTGGCGCAACCTCGGGACCGTGTTCCCGGACGACAAATGAGCCCCCAGGCGAACAAGAAGAGGGATAACCGCATGCTCCAGATTGCAACCCGCGGCCTGGCCGCCCTGGTGGCGCTCGGCGCCGGTACGGCGATGGCCGCCGACGAAGGCAAGGCCCTGAATGCCGGCCACGAGTACATGGTGGTCACCAACTACCCGAACAACCTGCACGTCATCGACCTGAACAGCGAGAAGCTTTACAAAACCTGCGCCATGCCCGACGCCTTCGGCCCGGGTTCGGTGCAGCTGTCCCCGGACAAGCGCATCGCCTACGTGCTCAACAACCACTATGCCGATATCTACGGCGTCGAGCTGGACAACTGCAAGCAGGTGTTCCATGCCAGCATCACCCAGTTGCCGGGCGAGAAGGCACGGTCGATGTTCTCCTTCACCGTCAGCCACGACGGCAAGGAGATCTACACCGTGGCCAATCCCACGAAGATTTTCAGCGACCACTACGAAGTGCAGGCGCCGCGTCTCGACATCTACGCCACCGATGACGGGTTGAACGCCAAGCCGCTGCGCAGCTTCCCGGCCCCGCGCCAACTGACCATCATGCAAAGTGGCGACGACGGCGCCCTTTACGTGGCCGGGCCGGATATCTACAAGGTGGACGTGAAGACCGGCAAGTTCGATGTGCTGGTCCCCAGCCGGCACTGGAAGCGCCCCGGCTACAGTGCGCCGGACGTGCTCTACGTGTGGAACCAGCAGACCTACCGGCATGACTTCTCGCTGCTCTACACCACGGCGAAATTCACCGACAACAAGCAGGATCCGGCCACGGCGGAGAACCTCTACGGCTTCTTCAACATCGATCTCAAGACCGGCAAGACCCAGACCGTCGACTTCGGCCCGCTGACGGAAATCTACTTCAGCGGCATGCGCTCGCCGAAGGATCCCAACGTGGTGTATGGCGTGCTCAACCGGCTGGCGAAGTACGACATCAAAGCGAAGAAACTGGTCAAGGCGGCGGCGCTGGACCACTCGTACTACTGCATTTCGCTGAACAAGGCGGGGAGCAAGGTGTACCTGGCGGGGACGTACAACGATGTGGCGATCTTCGATGCGGACAGTTTGAAGCCGCTGGGCAAGATCAAGCTGCCTGGGGGGGATATGGCGATTACTACGGCGCAGGTGTTCGTCAGGTAATCCTGCTTCGTTGTTGAGGGCCTCATCGCTGGCAAGCCAGCTCCCACAGGTATTGCGCTGCTCTCAGGAACGGCAGTGAACCTGAGGGAGCAACTGTTTTGCTCAATTTCTAAAAGCTGGCGCGATCCCTGTGGGGGCTTGCCAGCGATGGGGCCCTTAAGCGCACCCCCCGCGGCCGGAAGTCTGGACTTCAATAGTGGCAATTAGCTATTGTTGCCTGGCATCACCTCCCGGCCCTCGTTTCACCTCCGTCGACGCCCTGGCGTTCGCCGGCTCAAGCAAATGTCGCGTGCTGCCGATAGCGTTACGACGATCGGCGGCGACGATTTCGTCCTGGTTTCCTCCAGGCGCCTGTCCTTGTGTGTGTTCGTGTGCGTTTCATTCAATTCCAAGACAGGTTTTGCGGATGTTGGTCTACAGCCAGAAAAGTTTTCTCATCGTCGATGACTTCACCGATTTCCGTACTTCGCTGCGCTCGATGCTGCGCGAGATGGGGATCAAGGACGTCGACACCGCCGAGAGCGGCGAGACGGCGATCCGCATGTGCGGGCAGAAGCGCTACGACTTCATCCTCCACGACTTCCACATGGGCGACGGCCGCAAGAACGGCCAGCAGGTGCTCGAAGACCTCATGCTCGACAAGCTGATCAGCCACGAAGCGATCTTCGTCATGATCACTGCTGAAAGCAGCCAGGCCGTGGTCCTCAGTGCACTGGAACACGAACCCGATGCCTACCTGACCAAGCCGTTCAACCGTGTCGGCCTGACCCAGCGCCTGGACAAGCTGGTGCAGCGCAAGACCCTGCTCAAGCCCATCCTCCAGGCGCTCGACCGTGGCAACCCGGCGCAAGTGCTGGTGGCCTGCGAGCAACTGTGCCGCCAGGATCCGCGCTTCGCCCCGCTGTGCCTGCGCTACCGCGCCGACGCCATGGCCGCGCTGAACCGGCATGAAGAACTGGAGCGCTTCCTCAAGGCCATCCTCGCCAATCGCCCGACCCCCTGGGCCTATTCGGCACTGGGCAAGCTGCTGTTCAAGCGCGGCCAGACCAGCCAGGCCAAGGACGTCTACGAGCAGGCGATCAAGGCTTTCTCGATGATGCCCGGGCTGTACGACGGCCTGGCCGAGGTGCTGGTCGCCCTGGGTGAAAGCCGTCGTGCCCAGCATGTGCTGGAGGATGCGGTGCGTCTGTCGCCATTGGCGGTGAAACGGCAGATGCTGCTGGGTAAGCTGGCCCTGGCCAATGCCGACTTTGACGGTGCATCGCGGGCCTATCGGCAGGCGGTGAGCCAGGGCCAGAATTCGCGTTTCAAGGACCCGGAAAGCAACCTCGGGCTGGCCCAGGCGCTGATCCAGAAAAACACCGGCAATGGCCTGGACGCGCGCACCCGGGTCGAGATCAACCAGGTGCTAGGCGACGTCGCCAAGGAGTACGCCGAAGACCAGGGCCTGCAGGTGCGTGCCCGGCTGATCAAGGCCACCGGCGTGGCCCAGGCCGGCGATGCCGAGACGGCGGCCAAGCTCACCGAAGCGGCCCTGGCGCGTCTGGAAACCATGGACCAGTTCTTCTCGGCCGAGGCCGCCCTGGCCGTTGCCGCACAGCTCAAGCAACTGGGCCAGGAAGATGCCGGCAAGACCATCCTGAAGAACTGCGTCGAGGTCTACGGTGACGACAATGCGGTCATGCAGAACATCGCCAAGCTTACCGACGACCCGGCCATCCTGAGGGCCGGCAACGAGGCGGTCGATCTCAATCGCCAGGGCGTGCGCAGCTACCAGGCCGGGCAGTTGAACGAAGCGCTGGAGCAGTTCCGCAAGGCATTGAAGCTGCAACCGAAGAACATCAGCATCGCCCTCAACACCGCCCAGGCCCTGCTGCGTATCGGCGGGGAAAGTCCGGCGGCGGCGCTGCTGCAGGAGTGTCGCGATTGCCTGGCCAAGGTGGCCGGCATTCCCGATACCGATCCGCGCTATGAGCGCTACCGCAAACTGCGCATTCGCGCTGTGGGGTCATGATGTCCAGGGACAAGGAATCGGGGCTGGATTTTTCCACGGTGATCGCCTCCACCGTGCACGACATGAAGAACTCGCTGGCCATGCTCATGCAGGCCCATAGCCAATGGCTCTCGCGCCTGCCGGACAGCCACCAGCAGGGGCCCGAGCAGGTGGTGATCGAGCACGAGTTCGTTCACCTGAACGGCATGCTGGTACAGCTGCTGGGCCTGTACAAGCTCGGCATCAACCAACTGCCGATGCTGCCGGATTACCACGAACTCGACGACTTCATCGGCGGGCTGCTGGCCGGTTACCAGGAGATCCTCCACAGCCGCGACATCGTTGCCCGCTACGAAATCGACGAGGCCACCCCCCTCGGCTTCTTCGATCGCGAGCTGGTGGGGTCGGTGATTTCCAACATCATCAACAACGCCATTCGCTATGCAGGGCACGCATTGCTGGTCACCGTGCGCGAGGAAAACGAGGCGCTGGTGATCAGCGTCAACGACGACGGCGCGGGTTTCCCGGCGGCGATGATCGCCCAGCAGCACGAGTATGTGCAGGGCATCGAGCACAGTACGGCGAGTACCGGGCTGGGGTTGTATTTCGCTGCGAGAATCGCTGCGCTGCACGCGCGCAACGGCGTGCCGGGGCGGATCGAGATTGCCAATGGCGGGGCCTTGGGTGGTGGATTGTTCAGGCTGTATCTGCCCTAGGCTTTCGGGTTAATGACTTCCGACAATTGACAGCCTGTTCGCACGGGACGAGCGTGGTCCCGTGCGAGGTGAGCGGTGCACATCGATTTTCTTTACGGGAGAAGCCGATATGAACCGTTCCAACTCCGTTTCTTCGATCACCCTGGGCGCAGCACTGCTGGGCGGGGTGGCGATGTCGATAAATGCCCTGGCGGCCGATGCCTGTCATGAACAGTGGATCAAGTCTTCCGCCTATAAGACGTGCCACAAGCTGATGTCGGTAGAGGGGCCCAAGGGCGTGTGCACCCTGACTGTTTCCTGTGACGAAGCCGACGGGGTTCCGGGGGATGACGAAAGCTCGATCTGGACGCTGGACAGCGTGCCGAAGCTGACCAACAGCAATGGGCACCTGACGGGCGGGGTGGTGCCGCAGGCCGCAGCTCCGGCGCCGAAGGTTTTGCTTGATCAATAGGTGCGGGTGGCGGCTGTATGTGGGTTGACAGACCGAGGGTAGAGAAGCCCGGCGTGCACGAATGCACCCCTCGCATACAGCCGCCATGAAGCTTGCGACCTAACGATGCAACTCGATATTCCCGTCTTCCACCTGGCGATAGATCGTGTACGGCAATGCCAGGGTGTCCAGCGCACCGGACAAGGCGATATCCACTATGGTGAAGGGAATCGCGGCAGGTGAGCCCGGCGCGTCGGTGGAATAGTTCGGCTCGCCGTTGAGAATGCAGAAGTTGTACACCGCACCGCTGTAGACCCGTGGCAGGGAGGCGCAGTGGGTGCGCCATTCGCGGAGGTTCTTTGCCGTTACCTGGTCGCCACGGACCACCGTGTTGAAGGTGCCGCAGCCGGTCAAGGTCAGGGCGAGGAGTAAGAGGAATGGCTTGCTGAAATTCATGAGGGCTGCTCCTTGGCGAATACCGGTATTTAATCGCAAGGGCCGGGGGGGGGCTATCAGCTGCCGGCGAGGGAACGGTAGGAGGGAAATGATACCGCGGTAGGCCGGGGACTACTTCTGTCAGTACCGGCCTCATCGCTGGCAAGCCAGCTCCCGCAGTGGGGGCCGGCCTTGCCGGCGATGAGGCCGGCAGCGGTAACCTCAATCCTCAGGCTTCAACCCGAAGCCTGCATTAGCGAAATCCCGCTCGCCATCGACTCGGCCAGCGCCTGCGATGGCCTGTCAAAGCCGGTCGCCAGACATCAGCGACGGCAGCAAGACTAGGCAGCGTTTCCCCGGCATGCAACGGCAAACAAGCGGCGGAACTATGCTTGGGAAATTGCCTACCAGAAAGTCAGAATCAGCTGAAGTTCGTCGCCCTTTATGACCGAACTTCCCACTTACTGATTAGTCGTATTTGAGCATTGACGCGGTCGAACTCCTGTCGGAACTTGACCCCTGTGCGAGGTGAGCGGTGCACAGTCAGCTTTCTCATCAGGAGTCGCCACCGTGGCTAGATCATGTTCACCTGCACTTTTGAAATGTTTTTTCGCGTTGTGCCTGCCGGCGTTTGTCTCTGCTGCATCACTCCAAAGCGATGAGGCCTGCGATGCCCAGTGGAAGGCGTCTTCGGCCCAGGAATCCTGTGGGTCTGCGTTCACCTGGCAATACGAGACGGGGTCGTGCGAAATCAATGTCACATGCAGGAATTGGTACGGCAAAGAAACCAAAAATCTCATTCATAGAAAGCTCGACAGCGTGTCGAAGTTGGTCAACAACGAAGGTGTCCTGCAGGGCGGAACGGAATCCGTGCCGCCCAAACAACCGCTACTGACACCGCCAAAGCCGACCTTCCCCCACATACCTCAGTCGGCTGGTAGCTAATAGGCGCTCACGTCACGCGTAAAGAAGGCTCATATTTCTTGACGCCTGACCAACGCCATCCCCACCCTACCCAGCGCGGTAAGCAACCGCAGTGAACGAGTGAGGGGGGGGGGGCGCAGTTGGGCAAAACTGGTGAAAACGCTCTGCAATCTGTATGGCCAGTGCATAGTGGGATCTGTATCTAACGCTTTGCCGGGGTGGGGCCCAGAATCGACGCTCCGACCAAGGTATGAGTGTGATGACTGAAATTCCCGGTGATATCGATTTCGTGCCCTTCACCGTTCGCCGGTTGCTGCCGGAAGACAGTGAGCAGATTTGCATGCATCGCGAGGCGATGTTCCTTGAGGCCGGCGGTGATCCGGCGACCTTGCGGGTGATGACCGAGCACTTCCGCCCCTGGCTGCTGCCGCGCCTGGAAGACGGGCGTTATTACGGGTTCGCCGTGGTCGATGGTGGCACGGTAGCCGCGGCGATCGGCCTGATGAGCATCGACTGGCCACCGCATCCGGCGCATCCGCAGGGGGATCAGCGTGGGTATGTGTTGAATGTATATGTCGAGCCGGCGTATCGGCGGCGGGGTTTGGCTTCGAAATTGATGAAACTGGGCGAGGCGGAGTTCACGCGACGCGGGCTGGGGTTTGCGGTGTTGCATGCTACCGAGGTGGGGCGGCCGGTTTATGAGGGGCTGGGGTGGGAGAAGACGGCGGAAATGGCCAAGGTTCTCGGGTGAGTTTCAGCGCGTCATCGCTGGCTTGCCAGCGATGACGCCCGAGAGACAACACTGAATCACTCAGACCCGGCAAACTTCCCCACATCCACCGGCATCGGCTTGAATTCCGGGCCCTGGCCGGATACCCGCCAGCGCACATTGGTGATCCCATAGCGCTCGGCCATCGGCCGGCTGACCTTTTTGATTTTCTGCTGCCCGAAGCGGGGAATCACGCCGACGCCGGCATCGCAACTGGCCCAGTGCCAGGCCTCGGCGTTGTTCATGTTTTCCAGGCGAATGATAAAGGTGCGTGGCTGCCCCTGAAGTTCATAATCGATCACGTACAACTGTTGTCCCGCCATTGGTGGAATCCCTCCGTTTTCTTGCCGGCCGTCGACGCAGCCGTGATGCGCCGAGGCATCGGATGTGAGGGACAGTTGCGAATGCCGTGCCCGATCCTGGACATGCATTTGACCCAGCAAACATTGGAAGGGGCAGGACGCACGCGGTGCATTTTGCATGAACGGCCCTCGCCGGGCCGTGCAAAACGCGCGGTTCAGCTGGCGCACAGGGCCGGGAGTTGACGCATCATCAGCGCTGCGGCGTTGGGGGTGAGCAGCTTGCCGTTCAGCTGTTCGCGACGTACCCATTTGCAGGCGACGATTTCGTTGTCTGCCACCGCTTCGGTGTAGTCGTCGAACTGGGTGGTGAATACGTGGTGGACGATATTGCCCACTTCCACCGAACATAATTGCAACAGGCCCAGGCTGCGCAATTTCGTCTCTTCCTTCAGTTCCCGGGCTGCCGCCTGGATCGGCTGCTCACCGGCCTCCACGGTACCGCCTGGGAAGTTCCATTTGCCGCCTTTCTTGCGCACGAGCAGTACCTTGCCGCTACGCAGGCAAATGATGGTGGCTCTGGCTTTGTATCTGCGGCTTTTTCCTGACATCGGGGCAATCCTGTAAATCGGTGTTCTTTTGCGGGAGACTTGTGTACTTCCGGTCAGGTTCAATTAAACGTAGTTGAATTCGGAAGCATCTGGCGTGCCAGCCAGATGTGCTGTCAGACCATTCATCATTTCCTACGGACCCCGGCCCATGTCCCTGCGTGCCCTGCGAACCTTGGTCGCCATTGCCCAGCACGGCTCGTTCGCCCGTGCTGCCGAGGCGGTGCACCTCACCCAGTCGGCGGTGAGCCTGCATATTCGCGGGCTGGAAGAGGAGTTCAACGCGCCGCTGTTCGACCGTTCGCGGCGCCTGCCGGTGCTGACCGAAGCCGGATACCTGGCGCTGGAGCGGGCGCGGGAGATCCTGGCGCTCTACGACGGCATCGCCGCCGAGCTTGGCGAGGACAGCGAGCTGCGCGGGCGCTTGCGGGTGGGCGCTATCCATACGGCGCTGGCGGGTGTCCTGCCGGCGGCCCTGGCTGCGTTGAGCGCGGAGCATCCGCATGTGCGGGTCAACGTCCTGTCGGGAATGTCGGCAGAACTGGCTACCCGGGTCGAGGCGGGGGAGCTGGATGCGGCGGTCACCACCGAGCCGGTCAAGCCACATCCCTACGGCCTGGTGAGCACCGTGCTGTACGAGGAGGGGTTCTGGATCATCGCCCCGCAGCGGCTCGCCGATGCCGACTCGCGCAGCCTGTTGCAGGACCAGCCGTTCTTTCGCTTCGACCGTCGCGCCTGGGCCGGCCGCACCATCGAGCGTGAACTGCGGCGCATGCGTCTGCGGGTGCGCACCACCATGGAGCTGGATAGCCAGGAAGCGCTGATCCGCATGGTCGCTAGCGGCCTCGGGGTGTCCATCGTGCCGTCGTCGGAACGGGTGCTGGGGAAGATCGAGCAACTGACCTACCGCCCTTTCGGCGATCCACAACGCACCCGCAAGGTGGTCCTGATCGAGCGCGAGGACCGCCCGCGGGGCCGTCTGGCCGCGGCGCTGGCGCAGGCGATTCGCCGACAGGCCGCGCTGACCGATGAGTAAAACTTGAGGGTGGCTCGATAATTCATCGTTTTTAATCAAGCTACCGGGTCTTTATCGTGACGCTCATCTGTTGATCGTGCGGACCCTGCCATGACCCTTTCCCTGTTGCTGGCCCTTGTGCCCATTGCCCTGCTGATCGCACTGGGTACCTGGCTGCGCAGCAGCCATTTCCTGGCCGACAGTTTCTGGCCCCAGGCCGAGCGCCTCGGCTATTACGTCCTGTTGCCCGCGCTGTTCGTGCATGGCCTGGCCACGGCGAAACTGGAAGGCGTGCCGGTAGTGGGCATGGCCTTGGCACTGGTCTCCTCCACGGTACTGGTGGCGTTGCTGCTGGTGCTCTCGCGCCGCTGTTTCGCCGTGAGCGACGCGGCGTTCACCTCGGTCTTCCAGGGCGGGGTGCGGTTCAATAACTACGTCGGCGTTTCGGCGGCGGCAGGCCTGTTCGGCGCCCAGGGCATTGCCCTGGCAGCGGTGGCGAATGCGGCGATCGTGCCCACCGTCAACGTCCTCTGCGTACTGGTGTTCGCCCGATACGGCTCGGCAGGGCGCATGAGCTGGAAAGGCGTGGCCCGGCAGATGGCCGTCAACCCGCTGTTGCTGGCCTGTGCGCTCGGGATCCTGTTGCACGCAACGGAGCTGGGCCTCCCGCCAGCAATCGAGCCGTTGCTGAAAGCCCTTGGCCAGGCCTCGCTGCCCTTGGGCCTGCTGTGCGTGGGCGCGGCGCTGGATCTCAAGGCGGCGCGCAGTTGGCTACGGCCGGTGGGCATGGCGTCGCTGGCGAAGTTCGTGGTGATGCCCATCGTGACCCTGGCCGCTTGCCATCTGTTCGGCCTCAGTGGCGAAGCAGCTATCGCGGCGCTGCTGTTCCAGGCGCTGCCCACCGCCTCGTCGTCCTACATCATGGCCCGGCAACTGGGTGGGGATGCGCCGCTGATGGCGGGGATCATTGCCGGGCAGACATTGCTGGCGGGTGTGGCCTTGCCTTTGGCGGTGAGCAGTTTATTGCCTTGGGTTTGAAGGTCTCCTTCAGGGCCCTCTCGTTGACAGGCCACCTCCCGCAGGGAACCGCGGGAATGGCTAGAATAGGCGATTCGCCTGAGAGGACGCTGTCATGAATCCCGCCCCATCTACGCTTATTCGCGAAACCTTCCCCGTCGGCCCGCTGCAGTGCAACTGCAAAATTTAGCGTCCTCATCTTAGCTGAAAATCCAGCCATTTAGGTCTGTATCCCTTTGTTTATTGGGGTTTGCTCGTTTAATGCGATAACCGTCGATCACGTTGAATCATCATGATTCACAGCCTAAGTGTGACAAAAGTGTGCCAAGGTGGTTGAGGTAATGACCGCCGATGATTAAGCTAGAGGTAATCGAACTGGCGGGGTCCGAAAATGGCCCTGGTCTCTAGGTGCTTGGCAGCTGGCCTGCAGGGTACTGATGATGAGTCGCAGGGTGCCTCGGTCCAGTGCCACCCACGCAAAAAGCGGATGTAGTGCGGGTGGAAGAAAGGATACCTCTTAGAGGTGGTCGCCTGACGACGCGAAGCTGCCAGCTTTGATGGGGCTGGATTCCAATCAGTGGAGCGCGGAGGAGAGCGAGAAGCAGATGAGGGCACAACCCCGCATCCGAATGGATCCCGTCTGATGTGCTGAGCCAGAAAGCCACAGACGGTCAATCATCGGTGCTGCCGCGAACCCATCCAATCCTGACCTAACGGTTGGGGGAGGATGTTGTCGTGTCTCTCGAAAAACTACTCACCGTTGATGACCTTGCGCTAATCCTTGATCGTGCCCCGGGTACGATTAAAAACCAGCACTCAAAAAATCCCTCCAAATTACCTCCTGTCTGTCGTATCCCTGGTGCTAAGCGTTTGCTGTGGCGTCGAGCGGATGTTGAGATTTGGCTGCAGCTGCATGTTGTTCGGCTCGACTTAATTGACTCTGATGGGCCTGTCACAAGAAGAAAACCTGGTCGGCCGCGGAAGTCTGAGCGAATGGCTCGTCAAGGAGGCACTTATGCGTAAGTGCCATACGATCACAAAGTCTAATAGCCTGATTAAAGCAAGCTATAGATTAACTCTCAATGAGTATCGCCTGGTCTTGGCTGCTATTAGCCAAATTGATCCGCGGAAGCCGTTGCCTCGTCCGATTCGGGTCTGCGCCCATGACTTTGCAGAGTTGTATGGTCTTCCTGTGAAACAAGCATATGAGGCGATTAAGGAAGCGTGTAATTCTCTGTATGAACAGGATGTAAAGACTTTTGATGGTCGATATAGAGACCGCTTTAGGTGGGTTGACAAAGTTTCTTATTTGGACGGTGGTGGTGAAGCAAAACTGTATTTTACAATTCATGTCGAGCCATATCTTGTTCACATGAATAAAGAGTTCACTGTCTATAAGTTAAGGCGTGTTGTGCTGTTAACTTCGGTGCATTCAATTAGGTTTTTTGAGCTGTTTCAACGGTTCAGGTCTACTGGGTTTTATACGGTGGGGGTTGATGAGCTAAAAGAGTATTTGAGACTCGGTTGTTCCTATGATAGGTACTCCAACTTAAAGGATAAGGTGATTGTTCCTGTAATACGTGAGCTTAGAGAAAAGTCCGCGCTTCATGTCAGTCTCCGCACTGAGAGAAAAGGGAGGTCAATCAAGCGACTTATTTTCACATTCAGGGATATTACGGATATTGCGGCAGATCCTGGCGGCCTGGAACGCCCCGATGCCGGGGGAAGATTTTTTGATAGTCAGCTGTTGGAGAATGGCTGATTCGGTAATGGGCGATTAGCGAAAATCCGGGTGTGGATAACACCCGGAATCTTTAGCTGTTTAGCCCGGAATCTTTAGTCAGTCACCCGGAACCTTTAGCGCTATGACCCGGAATTCTTAGCTGATAAGAATGTGTCAGGCCGCTTGGTTTCTGGTGTTCAGCGGGTCTAAAAA
>NZ_JAOECN010000069.1:0-14067 GCF_029836855.1 Pseudomonas sp. GD04058 | reverse complement strand
CATGCAAGACTTCCCACTGCTCGATAACTTTCCTGAACAACCAGTAATGGTACCTGCCGCAGTTGTGGGGAGTTCACCGACAGGCCTTGCCCCGGCTGCCGTTTCGCCCTCACGTCCGCCATCCCCATTTCCCCAATCTTCGCCTCTGGCCTCTACATCGAGTACCGCCTTGGCGTCTTCGGGGGCACACACGGAAGCTTTGCCGCCCATCATGGGAGCTCGTAATCGGCTCAAACAGGGCGCCGTGGACCGTCGCAACAAAATAGTTAACAATCTTCCCGGCATGATTAAATCCCGAAACACGCAGGCCATCCTTGAACTTTCTAAGGAAAATCGGAGCAAAAGCGCGGTTTTGAAGGAGTTGTACCGGCTATTACCACTTTCAGCGAGGGAGCGTGCTGTCACGATGGATACACAGCATGGAACGCCCATGCTTCGAAAATTTCATCTCGATTGGCTAGTGGCCAGGGCACGAGCCGCAGGAAACAAAAAAGATATGAGGTTCTATCGGTCCTTGAGGAAAGTTACTGCTGACCCGCGCCATAACGGCGCATCTCGGCGCTGACAGTGGTCAGGCCATGCGAACGAACCCGCACTTCGAAGCGACCTGACACTTCTACCAGTTATGGACGCAGCCACGCTGTTATACGCTTGGGCCATTCTCCAGTCAGGTGATGGATCATGACGATGAAAGAACCGGGCACACGGCATCTGCCCAAGGCTTCGCTCGCTTTCAATGGTGAGTTGTTCGAGTCCTGGACCGGTCACTGTCTCTTGGGCAAAGGTTATCGTGCCTACAGCCCGTTGCTGATGATGTTTATCCAGCCGGACAGTTGGAGCCCATTCGGGGCAGGTGGGCTCAATGCCTACGCTTACTGCAAAGGGGACCCTGTCAATCTTGCCGACCCTAGCGGTCACGTGCCGGTCTTGCCGGGAATGTGGCATCGAAGGACGTCTCTACCCGCGCCGACTGTGCATATAGCCCGCCATTCAGGTCCCGGTGTACTTCTCGATCTTTCCAGACGGGCCACTGTCCAGCCCTCGGCTACACAGATCGCATCGCGATCCGACAGGTTGCTGTCTGTGCCGGAGCAGCAGGAGCCCTTGAACTTGTCTGCGGGACATGAACCCGGCTCCAATACGGGCGCATTGTCGCCTGTGTTCCCACCTGTCCGCGAGCGTTCTCCAGTGGCTCAACCCCGGCGATCTCTTCGGCTCAGCAAATCCCGGGTGCGCCGTGTAAACCAACTTTCGTTGGAAAATGAGGAGAAGTTGAGGCAAGCGATCAAGCAGAGGAGCAACGCGGCGGTTGACGTGATAGTCAAGGAGCGCGGTGGCGTAACATCTTTTCGCAGGATCATGAATGAAATGATGCCAATGCGTAATCAGCGTCCTCATGGGCGGATGCCAGGCGCAGCGTTCCAAAGGGGAGATTACAATTTATTACGGGATTACGCGCTGATAGAGCCTCTCTCGAGCCAGGACCCGAACTTGCGCCAGTTTCTCCAGGGTATTTATCCCTACCTGCACTAGCCGTTCATGCTGCCAGACGCTTGGACCGTCCAAATTCACGCGCGATCAAGGTAATGAATTAACCGGACGTATCGCGGGTGAGGCCGGTCTCATTGGGGGCGCGGGAAGGGCGCGATTTGAGTGCTATACATATTCGATAACGGTATTTAAAAATTTATTTTTATACCCTTAGAGTCTTTCCCACTGAGGCTATCCGCCTCGCCCCAAGTCAGCAAGCGCCCGTCTACCCCGGGCCGGTCCGGGAAAGACCAGTTCATGACCTTCGATTTCGCCTTCATCCTCAGCACGCTCCCGGCTTTTCTCAAGGCCGTGGGCGTAACCCTGCAGGTGGGCCTGATTGCCATTGCCACCTCGCTGGTGGTTGCGCTGATCAATGCGCCGATCCTGCTCTACCGCATCCCCGTCCTGCACCGCCTGGTCGCCCTGTACGTGGAGCTGGCGCGCAATACACCGCTGTTGATCCAGCTGTTCTTTGTGTATTTCGCCCTGCCTGCCCTGGGCGTGAAGATTTCCGGTTTCGCTGCCGCCATCATCACCATGACCTTCCTCGGCGGCGCCTACCTCACCGAGGTCCTGCGTGCCGGTGTCGAGGCGGTACCGGTAGCGCAATTGGAATCCGGGCGCTCCATCGGCCTTTCCGAACTGCAGCTGCTGCGCCATGTGATCCTGCCCCAGGCCGGCCTGCTGAGCCTGCCGGCGCTGTTCGCCAATTTCATCTTCCTGCTCAAGGAAACCACGGTGGTTTCGGCGGTGGCGGTGCCGGAGATTCTCTACACCACCAAGAGCTATATCGCCCTGTACTACAAGACCTACGAAATGCTCGCGGTGATGACGCTGATCTGCGTCCTGCTGTTCCTCCCGCTGTCGCTGCTGCTGAGCCGCCTGGAACGGAGGCTGCAACATGGCCAGTTCGGGTCTTGAGCTGTTGCTGGTGTCTCTGCCGCAACTGGGCAAGGGCGCCGCGCAAACCCTGGCGATCTCCGGGCTGGGAATCCTGTTCGCAACCCTTGGCGGCGTGCTCTATGGCGTGCTGGCGACCCTGGGCAAGCACGGGGTGAACATCGTCCTGCGCATCTACCTGGAGCTGTTCCGCGCCATCCCGGTGCTGGTTTGGCTGTACCTGCTGTTCTTCGGCCTGCCGATCTTCCTTGGTGTCAGCCTGCCGAGCTTCTGGTGCGCGGTGCTGGTGCTGGCCTTGTGGGGCGCCAGCGAAGTGGGCGAGGTGGTGCGAGGCGCGTTGCTGTCGCTGCCCCGTGGCCAGCGCGAGGCGGGGTTGTCCATCGGCCTGTCCGGCTGGCAGCTGTACGGCTACGTGTTGCTGCCCCAGGCGCTGAAACGCATGACCCCGCCAACCATCAACGTCTACACGCGGATCATCAAGACCAGCTCGCTGGCGGTGCTGATCGGTGTGGTGGACGTGATCAAGGTTGGCCAGCAGATCATCGAGCGCACCTATGAATCGGTGCTGATCTACGGCGCGCTGTTCCTGTTCTTCTTCTTTATCTGTTACCCGCTGTCGGCCGCTTCCCGCGCGCTGGAGCGGCGCTGGACGCACGCATGAGCGCATTGATCGAGTTCAAGGGTTTCAACAAGTTCTTCGGCGAGCACCGGGTGCTCAACGACATCGACCTGTCGGTACAGGCCGGCGAAGTGGTGGTCATCCTCGGGCCGAGCGGCTGCGGCAAAAGCACCTTGCTGCGCTGCCTCAATGGCCTGGAAACCGCCCACGGCGGCAGCCTGAAACTGGAAGGGCGCGAACTGCTCGACCCGAAGACCGACTGGCGCGAGGTCCGCCAGCAGGTCGGCATGGTGTTCCAGAGCTACCACCTGTTCGGCCATATGACCGTGCTCGACAACCTGCTGCTCGGCCCGCTCAAGGTGCAGAAGCGCCAGCGCGCCGAGGCGGTGGCCCAGGCCGAGGCGCTGTTGGCCCGGGTCGGCCTGCTGGACAAGCGTGATGCCTATCCGCGCCAGCTGTCCGGCGGCCAGCAGCAACGTATCGCCATCGTTCGCTCGCTGTGTATGAACCCGCGGGTGATGCTGTTCGACGAGGTTACCGCCGCCCTCGATCCGGAAATGGTCAAGGAAGTGCTGCAGGTGATCCAGGGCCTGGCCCGGGACGGCATGACCCTGCTCATCGTCACCCACGAAATGGCCTTCGCCCGCGCGGTGGCCGACCGCATCGTGTTCATGGAAGCCGGCAGGATCCTTGAACAACGCTCGCCCGAGAGCTTCTTTACGAACCCGCAGACCGCACGCGCGCAGCAGTTCCTGGAGAAATTCTCCTATGTCGAAAGCCTGCCCGAGAAACCTCAAAAGGAACTGATATGAAAACTGCCAAGACGTCCAAGCTACTGCTGTCACTGTTTGGCCTGGCCCTGCTGGCCGGCTGCGACAAGGCCGCCGAAGCGCCGAAGACCGCTACCGCCGCCGCGCCGGCCCCGGCCACCGCCAGCTACCTGGACACCATCAAGGCCCGGGACAAGCTGATCGTCGGCGTCTTCACCGACAAACCGCCGTTCGGCTTCGTCGATGAAACGGGCCGCTATGTCGGTTTCGACACCGACATCGGCCGCGCCTTCGCCAAGTCGCTGCTGGGCGACGAGAACAAGGTGGAGTTCGTTGCGGTCGAGCCGGCCAGCCGCATTCCCTTCCTGCAAAGCGACAAGGTCGACCTGATCCTGGCCAACATGACCGTCACCCCGGAGCGCAAGGAAGCGGTGGAATTCACCAACCCCAACCTGCGCGTTGCGGTGCAGGCACTGGTTGCCGATGGCAGCAGCGTGAAGAAGCTCGATGACCTGGCCGACAAGACCACCATCGTCACCACCGGCACCACCGCCGATATCTGGCTGACCAAGAACCACCCGGACTGGAAACTGCTGAAGTTCGAAAAGAACAGCGAGTCGCTGCAGGCCCTGGCCAATGGCCGCGGTGATGCCTACGCGCAGGACAACCTGATCCTGTTCAGCTGGTCCAAGCAGAACCCCGGCTACCGTGTGCTCCCGGAGTTCCTCGGCGAGGAAGCGCCGATCGCCCCGGCGGTGAAGAAGGGCAACATCGAACTGCGCGACTGGGTCAACGCCGAGCTGGCGCGCCTGGGCGAGGAGAAATTCCTGCACAAGCTGTATGACCAGTACGTGCGCAAGGAACTGAGCGACGACACCAAGCCGGAAAGCGTGATTGTCGAAGGCGGCAAGTGGCAGGGCTGATACCCGTGCCGGGGCCTGCCGCTCGTCGAACCTGATAGTTCTGTCAGGTTCGCGGCGGGCCTCGGGTCTTTATCCTGTGGCGTATGTATCCGCTTCAGGTACCGACCATGTCCACGCCGACCGAACCGCCTCGTCCTCATACCCAGCGCAATGCCGGAGGCGGGTGGTCAGGCTTCAACGGCCAACGCCTCGAGCCCCGCACCGGTCACTACCTGCTCGGAAGCGGCTACCGCGCCTATAACCCGGTGCTGATGCACTTCAACAACCCCGACGCGCTGAGCCCTTTTGCCCGGGGTGGGTTGAATGCCTATGCCTATTGCCTGGGGGATCCGGTCAATCTGCTGGATCCTGACGGACGAGCGGGTTGGCTGATGACTCAGTTTAGAAAACTCTTCAGACCATTTTCCAGGACCCCCCCTCCAAAGGCGTTGCCTCCCGTGCCGTCTTCGGGTGGGACGAATGCCTCGGTGGCAACTGGCAATGCTAAAGATCTGGTTGCGTCCATGCGGGGGAGAAAACTACCTGAGGCTCCAGATCCACCAGCACCGTCGTCCCGGAGTGTTGATCCTGCAGATGCCGTGGAAGACTGGCCCGTACATCTATCGAGTCAGGGGGTGCGTATTCACCCGAACCCACAGGCAGAGTCTGCACAAGACGCACGGACGCTGGCGTGGATCAATGGCCGTTTGGTCCCTCCGGAATCAAAACGGAGCAAGACGGCTCGCCTAGGGCAAAACCCTGCCAAACCCAACAAAAGGAACGTCGATCATGTAGGTAGTGTCCGCAACGTGATCCGCACGAATGATTCGGAAATGAATCCAGACGGATGGTTATGAGATCAAGCTGATGGACAGATTGATAGCTTCACTGTCGGGCTCGGTACCGCCCGCCGCAAGCCTCGGGTTCAATGGCGAGCGCCTCGAGCCCCGCATCGGCCAGTACTTGCTGGGTCTCGGCTACCGTGCATACAACCCGGTGCTCCTGCGCTTCAACGCGCCGGACAGCAAGAGCCCTTTCGAACGCGGTGGCTTGAATGCCTATGGGTATGGCTTGGGTGATCCTGTCAACGTGATCGATCCCGACGGGCATGTTCCTCTGTCGGCGCTTTTGCTTTATGCGTCAAAGCGCAGCGGGTATCCCATCCGTAAGTTGGCCCCGATGCCGAAAGGCGGGGTGTTTACTCCGCCTTACCATGAGCATTACGTGAACGGGAAAAGAGTGAGCCGCTCCGACAGTCTTTCCTCGCTTGACGAACTTGCGGCGCTTGCCCAGCCGAGCAAGGCGGCTCGGAAAAGCAAAGCGCCTGATCCCGGATACGACAAATCCGTCGAAGAGCCGAAACTGCCTGACGAGCCTCCCGTTACGATGTTGTATCCGACCGATAAGACACCATTCCTGACCGGTTTGGACGGCACCAGGTTCTACCAGGCGGGCCTGGTGCTACATCCGCCCGAGGGACCGGGCAGGGGAGAACGGCTGCGTAATTTCGCGGTACGTAAAGTCAACCGCGTGCTGGGGATTCGCGATACCTCGCGCTGACTCCATGGGTGCCGGACCTCGACGCCAATAGCCAATTGAACCAATCACCCCCCGCGGTTGACTGATTTACCTCAAGGCTCTGTAAGAGAGTTCTCATTGTCGCGTGGGCAGTAATCAAAGCCTGATCTACGCTAACAATCGCATTAATCACATTCCCCTCCGAACCGGCCCATGCAAAGGAGCCCGCATGAAGTTGTCGCGTTCTTGTTCGTTGATTTTCCTGGGGCTGGCGCTGGGGTTGACGGGTTGCCGCGACAAGCCGGCCGAAGAGCCGCAGCATCCGCGCGTGACGGTGCAGAAGGTCGAAACCGGCGATTTTTCCCCGCGGGTCACCCTCACCGGTGATGTCCAGGCCCAGGTACATAGCGACCTGTCATTCCGGGTGGGCGGCAAGATCATTTCCCGCAGCGTCGATGTGGGTGATCACGTCAAGGCCAACCAGGTGCTGGCGCGTCTCGATCCGAAAGACCTGCAAACCAATGTCGATTCGGCCAATGCCGAGGTGCTGGCCGCGCGTGCGCGGGTGACGCAAAGCTCGGCGGCCTTCGTGCGCCAGCAGAAACTCCTGCCCAAGGGCTACACCAGCCAGAGCGAATACGACTCGGCCCAGGCCGCGTTGCGCAGCAGCCAGAGCGCCCTGAAAGCCGCCGAGGCGCAACTGGCCAACGCCAAGGAACAACTGAGCTACACCGCGCTGGTGGCCGATGCCGCCGGGGTCATCACCGAGCGCCAGGCCGAGGTCGGCCAGGTGGTCCAGGCCACGGTGCCGATCTTCAGCCTGGCCCGGGATGGCGGGCGTGATGCGGTGTTCAATGTCTATGAATCGTTGCTGCTGGCGCCGGAGAGCGAGCAGGCGATCACCGTCAGCCTGATCGACGACCCCAAGGTGCAGGCCACCGGGCATGTGCGCGAGATCACCCCGACCGTGTCCGCCCAGAGCGGCACGGTGCAGATCAAGATCGCCCTGGACAAGGTACCGCCGGGCATGGACCTGGGCTCGGCGGTCAGTGCCACCGGCAACGCCCAGGGCAAGCCGGGCATCGAACTGCCCTGGTCGGCGCTGACCAAGGAGCTGCGCGAGCCGGCGGTATGGCTGGTGGAGGAGGACAGCAAGGTGCGCCTGCAGAAGGTCAAGGTCGGGCGTTACCTGACCGGCGAAGTAGTGATCAGCGAGGGCCTGGAGGCCGGCCAGCAGGTGGTGGTGCTCGGCGCCCAGTTGCTGCACCCCGGCATGCAGGTGGAAGTCGTCGATGAGGCCAAGGCGGGGTTGGGTCAATGAGAACATCCGTGATGCTGGCGGGCTGCCTGTTGCTAGTGGCCTGCGGCGGTGAGAAGGAAAAGCCCGAGCCGATCCGCCCGGTGCTGTCGGCCGAGGTGAAGACCCAGGACGCACTCGACCTCGGGCGTTTTGCGGGCACTATCCAGGCCCGCTATGAAAGTACCCTGGGCTTTCGCGTGGGCGGGCGCATCGCGCGGCGCTGGGTTGATGTCGGCGCCACGGTGAAGGCGGGCGACGTGTTGGCGAGCCTTGACCCCACCGACCAGCGCAACCAGTTGCGCGCCGCCGAAGGCGATCTGGCGAAGATCGAGGCGCAGTGGATCAACGCCCAGGCCAATGCCCGTCGCCAGCAGCAACTGTACGACCGCGGTGTCGGCGCCCAGGCGCAACTGGACATCGCCCAGACCGACCTGAAGACCACCGCTGCCAGCCGCGAGCAGGCCCGGGCGGCGGTGCAGCAGGCCAGGGACCAGCTCGGCTACGCGGAATTGCGCAGCGATCACGCTGCCGTGGTGACCGACTGGCAGGCCGAGGCCGGGCAGACCGTGGCGGCGGGGCAGGCGGTGGTCACCCTGGCCCGCCCGGACGTCAAGGAGGCGGTGATCGACCTGCCCACCTACCTCGCCGATGACCTGGCCCAGGGCGTTGAATTCACCGTGATGGCGCAACTCGACAACAGCATTCATACCAGTGCGGTGGTACGTGAGATCGAACCTCAGGCCGATGCCAGCACCCGCACCCGGCGTGCGCGCCTGACCCTGCGGGAAACCCCGGAGGCCTTCCGCCTCGGCACTTCGATCAGCGTCAGCCTGAGTTCGGCAGTGAATCCGCGCAGCGAGATTCCGGTCAGCGCCCTGCAGGAGGTCGAAGGCAAGAGCCAGGTGTGGATCGTCGATACCCGGCAGAAAGTGGTGAATCCGCGGGAGGTTCAGGTGCTGCAACGAGGACAGGATTCGGTATTGCTGGCGTCGGGGGTGCAGCCCGGCGAGCGGGTCGTTACTGCCGGGGTGAACAGCCTCAAGCCGGGGCAGAAGGTCATGGTCGATGAGGAAGGGACGCGATGAAAGGAAGCTTCAACCTCTCCGAATGGGCCCTGCGCCATCAATCGTTCGTCTGGTACCTGATGTTCGTTGCCCTGTTGATGGGGGTGTTTTCCTATCTGAACCTGGGGCGTGAGGAAGACCCGTCCTTCACCATCAAGACCATGGTCATCCAGACGCGCTGGCCCGGCGCGACCCAGGACGAAACCCTGTTGCAGGTCACCGACCGCATCGAGAAGAAGCTCGAGGAACTGGACTCCCTCGACTACGTGAAAAGCTACACCCGGCCGGGCGAATCGACGGTTTACGTGTACCTGCGCGACACCACCAAGGCCGAGGACATTCCGCAGATCTGGTATCAGGTGCGCAAGAAGGTCCAGGACATCCGCGGCGAGTTCCCCCAGGGCATCCAGGGCCCGGGGTTCAACGACGAGTTCGGCGACGTCTACGGTTCGATCTACGCCTTCACCGCCGACGGCCTGAGCATGCGCGAGCTGCGCGATTATGTGGAACAGGTCCGTGCCGAGATCCGCACCGTGCCCAACCTGGGCAAGATCGAGATGATCGGCACCCAGGACGAAGTGCTCTACCTCAACTTCTCCACCCGCAAGCTGGCGGCGCTGGGCATCGACCAGCGGCAAGTGGTCCAGGCCCTGCAGGCACAGAATGCGGTGACCCCGGCGGGGGTGATCGAAGCCGGGCCGGAGCGGATTTCCGTGCGCACCAGCGGCCAGTTCGCCTCGGAAAAGGATCTGGCCGAGGTCAACCTGCGCCTCGACGATCGCTTCTATCGCCTGGCCGATATCGCCGAAATCCGCCGTGGCTACGTCGATCCGCCGACCGTGCAGTTCCGCTACAACGGGCATGACGCCATCGGCCTGGCCATCGGCATGAAGGCCGGCGGCAACATGCAGGTGTTCGGCAAGCAATTGCAGGATCGCATGGACCAGCTCATCACCGAGCTGCCGGTGGGCGTTGGCGTTTACACCGTGTCCGACCAGGCGGTGGTGGTGAAGGAGGCGGTCGGCGGCTTCACCAGTGCGCTGTTCGAGGCGGTGGTGATCGTGCTGCTGGTGAGCTTCGTCAGCCTCGGCCTGCGCGCCGGTCTGGTGGTGGCCTGCTCGATCCCGCTGGTGCTGGCGATGGTCTTCGTCTTCATGGAATACAGTGGCATCACCATGCAGCGGATCTCCCTCGGCGCCCTGATCATTGCCCTCGGCCTGCTGGTGGACGATGCCATGATCACCGTGGAGGTGATGGTCACCCGCCTGGAAATGGGCGAAAGCAAAGACCAGGCGGCGACCTTCGCCTACACCTCCACCGCCTTCCCGATGCTTACCGGGACCCTGGTCACCGTGGCCGGCTTCGTGCCCATCGGCCTCAATGCCAGCTCGGCGGGGGAGTACACCTTTACCCTGTTCGCCGTGATCGCCGTGGCGCTGATCGTCTCGTGGATCGTCGCGGTGCTGTTCGCCCCGGTACTGGGCGTGCACCTGTTGAGCACCAAGCTCAAGAAGCACGAGGAAAAGCCCGGGCGCCTGGCCAATGCCTTCCATGGCGGCCTGGTCTGGTGCATGCGCCATCGCTGGCTGACCATCGTCGGCACGGTGCTGATCTTCGCCCTGTCGATCTTCTGCTTCCGCTTCGTGCAGAACCAGTTCTTCCCGGCCTCGGACCGTCCGGAACTGCTGGTGGACCTCAACCTGCCGCAGAACGCCTCGATCGCCGAGACACGCAAGGCGGTGGATCGCCTCGAAGCCACCCTCAAGGACGACCCGGACGTGGTCCACTGGAGTTCCTATATCGGCCAGGGTGCGGTGCGTTTCTACCTGCCGCTCGACCAGCAGTTGCAGAACCCGTACTACGCGCAACTGGTGGTGGTGAGCAAGGGCCTTGAATCGCGCGAGGCGCTCAAGACGCGGCTGCAGAAGCGTTTGCGCGATGACTTCATCGGTATCGGCAGCAACGTCCAGTCGCTGGAAATGGGCCCGCCGGTGGGACGGCCGATCCAGTACCGGGTCAGCGGCAAGGACATCGACCTGGTGCGCAAGCACGCGATCGACCTGGCGACCCTGCTCGACAGCAACCCGCATATCGGCGACATGATCTATGACTGGAACGAGCCGGGTAAGGTGCTGCGGGTAGACATCGCCCAGGACAAGGCGCGCCAGCTAGGCCTGTCGTCGGAAGACGTGGCCAACGTGATGCAGGCCATCGTCAGCGGCGCGCCGGTTACCGAAGTGAATGACAGCATCTACCTGATCGATGTGGTGGCGCGGGCCGAGGACAGCGAGCGGGGTTCGCCGCAGACCTTGCAGAACCTGCAGATCGTCACCCCCAACGGCACCTCGATCCCGCTGCTGGCATTCGCCACGGTGCGTTACGAGCTGGAGCAGCCGCTGGTCTGGCGTCGGGACCGCAAGCCGACCATCACCATCAAGGCCTCGGTACGGGACGAAATCCAGCCCACCGACCTGGTGGCGCAGCTCAAGCCGAAGATCGACGAGTTCGCCAGCAAGCTGCCGGCAGGCTACGAAGTCGCCACCGGTGGTACGGTGGAGGAGAGCGCCAAGGCCCAGGGGCCGATCAGCAAGGTGATCCCGCTGATGCTGTTCCTTATGGCGACCTTCCTGATGATCCAGTTGCACAGCGTGCAGAAGCTGTTCCTGGTTGCCAGCGTCGCGCCGCTGGGGTTGATCGGCGTGGTCCTGGCGCTGGTGCCGACGGGCACGCCCATGGGCTTCGTGGCGATACTCGGGATTCTCGCGCTGATCGGCATCATCATCCGCAACTCGGTGATCCTGGTGACGCAGATCGACGAATACGAAGCGCAGGGGTACACGCCATGGGATGCGGTGGTGGAAGCCACCAACCACCGGCGCCGGCCGATCCTGCTCACGGCGGCGGCGGCGAGCCTGGGCATGATCCCCATCGCCCGCGAAGTGTTCTGGGGGCCGATGGCCTACGCCATGATCGGCGGGATCATCGTGGCGACATTGCTGACGCTGTTGTTCCTGCCGGCGTTGTATGTGGCGTGGTACAGGATCAAGGAGCCGGAGAAGGCCTGACTCTTGTATTGCCCTTCAGGGCCTCATCGCTGGCAAGCCAGCTCCCACAGGTCCAGCGGAGCACGCGGACCTGTGGGAGCTGGCTTGCCAGCGATGAGGCTTACAGCCACACCGCATCCCAATGGGAATAATCAGCAGCCTTTCTGACCAATCCAGCACGAATGGGGTTAGCAACGATGTACCGGGCAACTGCCACGATATCTTCTTCCCGCCTCAAAGCCCGGTCATGAAACCCCTGTTGCCATAGCTTGCCCTGTCGGCCACAGGCCTTGTTCACAGCGCAGGTGCTTCGGGATTTGAAGCGCCGCATCAAGGTCTTCAAGGTCACACTCTTCAATTCGATCAACCAGTGAAGGTGATCTGGCATCACTACCCATGCGAGAGAAGTGACCGAGCCTTCCTGCTCTGTTTGCCTAAGTTGATGGATCACCAATCTGGCCAGGCCGAAGTCGTTGAATATCGGTGCTCGGAGTTCAGTCGCGGTAGTCAATACATACAGCCTGCCAGGCTCTGAAACCCGGCCACGGCGTAGGCGGTTGGATGAGGGACGGTCCATGTCTCGCTCCTTGAATGTGGAAATTTCAAGGTAGCCCTGAGACTGGTCCGGGGAGGAGGGTCATTGATTCCTGTTGTGTCTGGACCGGCCCTATCGCTGGCAAGCCAGCTCCCACAGGTTTAGCGGTGCACGCGAGATCCCTGTGGGAGCTGGCTTGCCAGCGATGAGGCCCGAGAAATCAGCGCTTGTTCAACCGCCTGGCCAACCGATCCCCACTCACCTGGATCAACGCCACCAGTACCACCAGCATGACGATCACCGTCAACATGATCTGGCTGTCGAAGCGCTGGTAGCCGTAGCGGTAGGCAATGTCTCCCAACCCGCCGGCACCGATGGCTCCGGCCATGGCCGAGGAGTTGATCATGGTCACCAGGGTGATGGTGAAGCCGCCGACGATCCCCGGCAGCGCTTCGGGCAACAGCACGTGCCAGACGATATGCCAGCGCCGGCAACCCATCGCTTGCGCCGCTTCGATCAGGCCATGATCGACCTCGCGCAGGCTCACCTCGGCAATCCGCGCGAAGAACGGCGTTGCCGCGATGGTCAGCGGCACTACTGCAGCCCAGACCCCATAGGTGGTGCCGACGATCAGCCGGGTAAAGGGGATCAGCGCCACCATCAGGATCAGGAACGGAATCGAGCGGAACAGGTTGACGAATGCGCCCAGCACGCGGTTAACAGTGGGTGCTTCGAAGATACCGCCCTTACCGCTGGTGACCAGAATCACCGCCAGCGGAATCCCGACCAGCAAGGCGATCAGCGACGACACGCCGACCATCAGCAGGGTGTCGATCACTCCCTGCAACAAGCGATCAAACCACATAGCCCAGCACCTCCACCTGCGCGGCCCAGTGACGGGCGCGTTCGATAATCGCCTCGTGCGCGTGCGGCGAGCCGGAAACCGACACCACCAACTGCCCCAGCGCCCGGTCCTGGATCGGTTCGATCCCGCCCTGCAACAGGCTGACCTTGCCACCCAGCGCTGCGAACAACGCGGCCAGGTCCGGTGCTTCGCGGTCCTGGCCGCTGATGCGCAAGCGCAGCACCAGTGCCGCGTTTGCATCCGGGGCCGTGGGCAGCAAGCGCTCCAGCAGCGACGGCGGCAGGGCCGGCTGCAATGGCGCGAGCAAGGTGCGACTGACGTCGTGCCGAGGGTCGCCGAAGACTTCCCAGACTTCGCCCTGCTCGACCACCCGCCCGCGCTCCAGCACCACCACGCGGTGGCAGATGTCGCGAATCACCGCCATCTCATGGGTAATCAGGACGATGGTCAGGCCCAGCCGCCGATTGATATCCCGCAGCAGCCCGAGAATCGATTCGGTGGTTTCCGGATCCAGGGCCGAGGTCGCTTCGTCGCACAGCAGGATCGCCGGGTCATGCACCAGCGCCCGGGCAATCCCCACACGCTGTTTCTGTCCGCCGGACAACTGCGCCGGGTAGACATGATGCTTTTCCTGCAAGCCGACCAGCTCCAGCAGCGCTTCCACCTTGCGCCGACGCTCGGCCTTGGGCACGCCGGCGACCTTGAGCGGCAGTTCGACGTTCTGCCAGACGGTCTTGGCCGACATCAGGTTGAAGTGCTGGAAGATCATGCCGATGCGCCGGCGCAGGGCGACCAGTTGGTCCTCGTCGTACCCGGCGATATCCACCTGGTCGATCAAGACCCGCCCGCCGCTGGGCTGCTCCAGGCGGTTGATGGTGCGGATCAGCGACGATTTGCCGGCACCGCTGCGGCCGATGATGCCGAAGATCTCGCCGTGCTGGATGGTCAGGTCGATATCGGCCAGGGCCGGGGCATCCTGCCCCGGGTAGGTCTTGTGCAGGCCGATGAAGCGTACAT
>NZ_JAOECN010000068.1:0-15203 GCF_029836855.1 Pseudomonas sp. GD04058 | reverse complement strand
AGGTTCGAGTTCACGTCGAAGCAGGTAGGGGGCCGCTTTCAGATTGAGCGCTATCTGGAGGAACTCTATTACCTCCAGACGCCGCTCGTCTTGTTCGTACTTGGACACATAGGACAGGGGCTTTCCAAGTCGTGCAGAGAGATCCTGCTGCGTCATCTGTGCGTCCTTGCGTGCGTCCACAAGCAATGCGATTAGCTGATAGGGGTGGAGCGATAATTCTTAAGGCACCTAAAATTCGAGAAATTTCCGTGGGAAACATTGCAATTTCTGCCCCTTTTAAGGCTTTGGTAAGTGGTTCACGGCCTTCAGGCTTTGAGTCGTTTCTGGGGTTAGGGGGGTGTAGGTCGCAATGCCGGAAAGGGTGATTGATTGTAAGCGTCCGGCGAAGTCGCCTTGCGTGAATCAGGCCGGCACGCGCTGAAGCGATAGAAATGCCCTATGTCATTGGCCCACTGTGTTGGTAGTCGCGTCAACATATCCAAGGTAGGCACATGGGGCATTCTCATTATGCGTGCTGATTGGATCAAGGGCTGGCAGGCACCCAAGCTTGGTCGCGAGAATCTAAGGCTTATGGTTCTTCAAAGCTGCTATGGCGCCGTATTCCCTCCGGCTTTCAGAGCGTCTCTGGTGAGGCATTTCCGCAATCGCCAATTGGGCGCGGCGCTTGATGATCTCTCAGTCCTGGAGACCTCGTCGAACTCGTAATTCTGCCGGGGTAGGACGTGACGCAGTTCGCTCACGCCAAACTCCTAATCCCTCAAACAGCTGCTCTCAGATAAGGCTAAAGGCTCGCATCGACTAGCAGCTCGGATGGCTTGCATTCGACCGCAACGGCTATCCGCAGGATGTTCAGGAAAGTGACATTCCTTTCTCCCCTCTCGATTTTCCCCATGTGAGAGCGGTCAACCCCTGCTGCGTCGGCTAATGCTTCCTGAGAAAGTGCGAGCGCTAGGCGACGGGCCCGAATCGCTGCACCGAGCTTTTTCAGACTGCCGTCGTTGTCGAGGGTTGCGGAGATTCTTGCCATAGCGAGAATCGTCCCGCTATGATGCTTATATGACCACGGTATTTACGACCCATTTGAAATTACCCGTGGCTACATCCCAGCTCGCCTGGACAGCTACAAGATCAGAGAGAGCATCCATGGAAGGCGTGCGGAGAGCGTCCTGCTCGACCGCAGGGGCGGGGTAACTGTCATGGAACATCGCGCACGCAGCGCGCTAGGAATTAAGCGATCACGGCTTGGCTGGCTGAGCGTCAGGTTCGATGGCGGCCCGTTTTATCCTGAGATGCTGGAAGCCCTTCAGCAGGCGGTGATTGATTTCGGTGGTCTCGTCAGGCGGGGTGAAAGCTTGACTGCCGCCGAATGGCTTCAACGAATTGATGCTATCGGTGGCAGTATCACGCCAGTTCAAATATTGGCTATACGAACGCTCATGTGACCGCAGTGAAGTTGCAAGTAGCTTGCGTTTATCGGGATCTCAGGAGATTCAATCATGCTTGGGAAACATTAGTTTTTGTGAACGCTAGCACTGCATGCGTAGTTGCACTCACGTGACCACACATTTGCATTCGACGTGACAAGTCACTTGCATTCGGGCTGACGAGTCGCACGCAGAGATAAGGGACGAAAGAAGTCATCCAGGACAGGCAGCTAACGACCCATAGCGGTCCCTCGTTCGGGGCAGCAATCGGCCAAAAGGAGTGAAGGCGTCCTGGAAATTAGGGGCTATTCGGGTAGTGCAGCCCAGCGCGGCACTACTATAGCCTGACCCATCGCATACGCCTCTAAAGTGGGCGGATTCTAATCTTCATCACCGAACTCACAGTGAGAAATTGGATAGCGGGCGTTTGATCGATGTACAGGTGCGCTTGGGACGGACGGGAAAAACCCAACTCTTCATCGGGTTTACGATGAGCTCAGTCAGCCGCTCTCTGAGGAGGGCTTCAACAAGCGCCCCGGCGAGACGATGACTCGAGCGATGAACTGGAGTGATGCACGTGCTCGCCACCTTGGCTAAGCCGCCGCAACCCCCATTGCGAGGCGACACGGCCGCTGAATCACTGGGTAACCCTGCTTTGGGGGCCAGCCGATTGATAACCTCTAACAAGCAGCATGGGATCGGAAAAAGGTGCAGTGCTGATCGAACTGAACGTAGACGCGGCTAAGCGCTCCAAACGTGGGTAAAGGAGGTGCACCATGCAGCCAAAAACAGAAGGTTCCGAAGAGCAAGGGCCGAGCAAGGTTCCTTTCATCAATGACCCGGGCTAGCCAACGTCTCCGCCGTTGAACGATGCCGACGCCACGGATGCAACTGAGGCTGAGGAAGACATCCAGGACGATGATGAATCAATCTAAATAGGAGGATAAGGCGTGGAAAATTATCACGTAAGCCCGACCGTCGATGGTTGGGAGCTGAAGAAAGCCGGTGCTGAACGTGCTTCCAAGCGCGCTGCTACGAAGGCTGAATTGGTCGGCCATCTTTCCGAGTTCTTCGACGGGAAAACCGCCTCGGTGAAGATCCACAAGGCCGACGGAACAATCGAGGAAGAACGGACGTATCCACGTGCCGCAGACCCGAAGCGCACCAAGGGGTGATCACGGTTACCGCTGCCACTTTGGGCATCGACATTTCAGAGCCTTATGAAGTCGGTGTGTACAAGTGGCTGCTGGCCAGCTTTCTGATTGGAAAGAGGATTCGGTCCAGCACTGCAGTGGAGGCCTATCGCACCCTGGTCAACAGACATGGTTTGGATACACCGAGCAAGCTGGCCGGTTGCTCGCACCAGATCCTCGTAAAGTTGCTGGGCCAGGCGGGCTATGCACGTTATGACGAATCAACAGCCCGCCGGCTGCACGCTTTAGGGCTACGCCTTGAGGCAGAGCTCCAAGCCAAGCTTGCAACTGTCGTCACAGCATCCGACACCGGTCGATTTGAAACTTGGCTTCTCAGCCTGGACGGGATCGGGCCTAAAACCCTCGAAATTTTTCTGCGAGAGTTCCGACCCTACCTTCAGCGTACCCATAGTGCCGAGTAGAATGTGTCATGCCGCTTCGCTCAGAATATCTCTGGACCTGGGGACTAGTATCCCCGCACCGAAGACACCCTTCTTCCCCATCATCTATCTTTGGTGTTTTGCTTAGAAATATGACGGCGCGCGAACAGACAGCGCGGTGGCTATTCGCTACCGTCAATTACCATTCAGAATCATGAAAAAATCTCCTTTTTGCAGGCGAGAGGCCTTATGGAATTCGAGACAAAAGGACTGTCTTTGATCGGAATGAAGCTACTTGTTCTAGAAGATGATCAGACGTTGAGGACATTGATGTCCGATATCATTCGGGAGTTGGGAGGTGACTGCGCAACTTTCGATAACGCCGATGACGCGCTCATCGAGTTATTGGAACAGCACGGTAGCTTCTCTCTGGCCATCGCCGACCACGGCCTACCTGGTAGCATCAAAGGTATGGAGTTCCTCTCCATGATCCAGCAGAAGTGGCCCGATTTGCCCTGTATCTTCACGTCCGGCTTCAACCTGGACACAGATGGGCTTGATCCTCGGACCATCTTCCTTTTCAAACCTTGGGCTCTTGAACAACTCATTGACGCCATCGGACAAGCCCTGAGCCGGTAACCACCTACTCTGGGTAAATCCGCTTGCTGAACTGTTCGAGCACGGGCATTACCAGCTGGTCAAAAGACTCTGAAGGCCACGGTTTGGGCAGAAAAGACACTCCCATCGGCAGTGGTTTTCCCATCTCTTCATAGAACCCGCTCATTACTATGACCCCAGCTGCAGGAAGTCTTGCCCGGACTGTGGTTGCAAGAGCAAGCCCATCGACAGGCCCTGGTGTTCTAACGTCCGTCACGACCAACGCCCATTCCTGAGTACTTAGAGCGGCGAGTCCTTCAGCCGCGGTTGCAAAGCTGGTCACCACAGCTCCGAGATCCTCGAGCATAAAGGTAAGGATTGCTCTTAATGCAGGTTCGTCTTCTACAAGCATCACGGGGGGAAGCGGTGGAGGGGAAATCGTGTGTTTCATCATCTGGCTCGCGTAACACGCACCAGATCGGAGTTGACATCCTGTCACCGTCTTCAAGGCGGCTTGGTGCGCGATATCATTACGACATCCTTTGCTCCAAATAAATTCATTCTGCCTCACCTAATCAATCAAAGGCTCCAGGCTAGCGTTGCTGATCGACTTTTCCGCGATCCTCCACCGTCAGTAGCGCTTGGCTCCTGCAGATCCGTTTGACCGCAATTTTCAGCCATCGCGCGGTCCAAGACCAGGACATTCGCTCTGCTGCTGAACTATGCTGAAGAACTGCCCAGGTGCCGCTGAAGCTCCATCATCGATGCGATTGTTTCTGTAGTGCGCCGGTGCGACGATAGCAACCCCCATTGCCGTTGTGGAACAGCGTTTATGGAACACTCGACTCCTGATGAGACGATCCGGGCTGCGCTACGAAAGACTCATGCCCGACTCAAGAGGCAGCATGAATTGGTTGTCGAGTTTGGTGTTCACTCGCTGAAATCGAACAGCCTTGATCCGTTGATTAATCAGGCATGTACGGTGGTGGCAGAGGGGATGCAAACGCGCTTTGCCAAGGTCCTTACTCCGATTGAGGACACCAATGATTTCCTCCTTGCTTACGGGGTTGGCTGGGATGAGGAGGACATCGGTAGCGCGGTTGTAGGTGGCGATGTCGCAAGCCCGGCCGGCTATGCGATATCGACCTACCGTCCAGTGCTTTCTAACCATCTCGGGCAGGAAGAGCGTTTTCGGACTCCAGAGCTGTTGAAGAGATACGGCATAGAGCGCGCGATCAACGTGCCTATCCGGGGCATCTCGGTTCCTTTTGGGGTATTGGAAGCTGACAGTAGTGACGGTGATGACTTCATCGAAAGCGACCTGGTCTTTCTGGAAGGCATATCCAACGTTATCTCGATGACCTTGGAAAGACTGGCCTCCGACGCTGACGTTCCCGCTCCAAACCCTTATTCGGAAAGCATGCTCAACGCCAGTCCCGATTGTGTAAAGGTTCTTTCAACCGAGGGGGAAATCGAATTCATGAACGACGCCGGCCTGTGTTTGATGCAGATCGGCGACCTGGCTCAGGTCAAAGGCAAATCCTGGTGGCATCTGTGGCCTCAAGAGTCCAAATCACTGGTACTTGATGCATTGGAAAAGGTCGTGCGTGGCGAGTCCACACGTTTCGAGGCCCTCTGTCCTACAGCACTCGCTGAGCCCAAATGGTGGGATGTGACTGTCGCACCTATCATGGGTCCTGAAGGCGCTGTAGAAAAAGTGATTGCGGTCTCCCGGGATATCACTGAGCGTCGGCATCACGAAGTCCAGTTGCTATCGCTGATCGAAGCGCAAAATACCCAACTCAGCAGAAGTAACATGGACGTCGAGGAGGTCCATCACCGGGTCAAGAACAGCCTCCATCTGGTCAATACCTTGCTGCTCCTACAAGCCAACCTGACTCCCGATGAGGCTGTCAGGATTCAGCTTCAAACAGCGGCTGGCCGGGTCGTCACCATCGCCACCGTGCATGAGCGCCTATACAACGCCTCGCATGAGCACGCCATTCTGGCATCGGACTACCTCAAGGCGTTGCTGGGCGACTTGGGCCGAGCGCTGGCTGACCGAAAAATCGAGCTGGATGCCGACCCATTAGTGCTTCCTCCAGAACGAATGGCGCCGTTAGGCCTGGTGGTTTCGGAGTTGATCACCAATGCGCTGAAATACGGGAAAGGGACCATTGAAGTCCAGGTGAAGGATGCCGGTGATCACGCGCTGATCAGCGTTTCAGATGAGGGCGATGGTTTCCCGGACACCTATCCCAAGCCAACCGGTACCGGCCTTGGTATGCGTCTGGTCAAGAATTATTGCGGATACGGGGCTGCGGCCATCTCGATCGACAGACAGTCCGGAAAAAGCACCATCCGCGTGCGATTCAAGGTGTAAGGGCTCGACCGCTAACTCTGTGCTTCAGTGGCCTAGGAGCTCATTGATCGCGTGGCTTAATGCATCCAGAGTGCACGGTTTGGTGATGAACCGAGCGTTGGTCGGAAGAAAACCAGGCTCGAGCACCGTATTGCCTGAAACGATAATAACCGGAAGCTCCGGGCGCAACGCCCAGACCGCCTTGGCCAGATCCAGACCGTCATAGTGACCGGGCATGCGCACATCGGTAATCAACAACGCCAGCGGTTGACCCGCTTGCAGTTTTTGCAACGCGTCATCGGCGCTTGCGCACTCGACGACGCCATGCCCCAAGTGCGTTACGACTTCAGTCATCAACCATCGGAGGATGTTGTCATCCTCAACCACCAACACCGGCTCACGCATAATTCCTCCCACCATATCCCTATTGGTGTCAGTACATTCACCATTGTTTCCAGGGCCTGACAGAAGGAAGGACAGACGGCGCAAGCATGCTCACTCTGGAGGGCATAGTGAATGTTCGGCCGGATGTTACGGTTAAGCACCGCGCTGAAGCCGGCAGTTGGCCAGTGTTTTTCATCGATGCTGACCAGCCGTTTGCATTGAGGTGCCCTGTCATTTGCTGGATATGCCCCGCCGCACACATCCTGAACGGCGAAAAAAGCTCATCACGATTGGTAGCCCACGCCCCATAGCAGCCTCTCGAAGGCATGTAGAGAAAGGGGACTAACCATGTGTCCGGTCTATACACTCCCCAAATGGCGCTCATCCACGATCGCAATAACACGCGCTTCGAATACCTCTAGCAACGTGTTGAGGGTGACACCTTCTTCCACAGGCTGAATCAGAATGAATCCAAAATCTTTGCTTTGAATGACAACACGCTGTTCGGCTCTCCAGGGACTGCCCACGGATGGCCAGTTGAGCTTGAAGGTCGCGTCGTAGCCGCGATATCGCATTTCACGGGTGTAGAAACACTTTGAGCCTGGCATAAGACTGCTCATGCGCGATCATCGCGATCGCAGCAAACTGAAGCATTAGATGAGGCTTCGGCCTTTGACTCGCCTAGGATCAAAGGATTCTTGCCGCGTATGAAGGGCTAGATGCAGAGGCGTTAGGCTGGGCTGCCCGCACTCTTATGGATTGCTCGACGAAGTCGAGTAAGCATAGGGGAGATTTTTCCCCGGCAAATTTCGACGCTCTCTGTTGCTGGGATAGCCATATGGATGCAACGGTTCAACAAATAATTTCGTGTGATCAACGAGAGCAGACGTGTGTTAAATGGCTGCGCCATCCCATTGCCACATTCATACAGTACACTATTGCGCGGGTGCTGGCTGCTTGGTGCAATGAGGTAGGTTAAAAGATTACGCTGGTCAGGCCGCCATGCGGGAGTTCTTGCGCCTATGCACAACCCTCACCTACCCCGTGCTCAGCAATTTGCTGAACGTGCATTCGCCAACACAGAGCGTTTCTGCATACTGAGGGTGCCAGACGACTGTAGGAGATTTCCGCCTGAGGAACATAAGCTTATTGAAGCGGCCTTAATGGCCCTGCAAGTGCGTTAAGCTGGTACTCCGAGGCGGCCTGGAACAGCGATTCCGCCAGCATTTTCAGGCGTTCAATCTCATCGGGCGGGCTCTCCGCAGCCTTAGCTACGTGGTGCCGTCGCAACGCCTCAGCAGCCTGCTGCATAAGTGGCTCACCCGCCTCTATTTTCTGCCGCAAGTCGTCCATGCTGTCCTCCCGTTCTGACCCCGAGAGTATAGAGTACCTATCAGAATCAGGTCGTTTAGCTACCCTCCGTCGAGCCTCCGTCGAGAGGAGCGGCTTGTGGCCGGTAGTTCTCCTCCGAGAAAAGCGGGTTTGGGTCGAAAGCAGCCTTTGGCATCAACACTTACTGAAGGGGTCTAATTGGCCCTCCAAGCGCCCGAAGTTGATACTCCGAGACGGCTTGGAACAACGAGTCTGCTAGCATTTTAAGGCGCTCGATTTCATCGGGCGGGCTCTCTGCGGCTTTGGCTTCGTGGTACCGTCGCAGTGCCTCAATGGCTTGCTGCATCAGCGGCTCACTCGCCTCTATCTTGTCTCTTAAGTCGTCCATGCTGCCCTCCCTTTGTGACCTACGCAGTATAGGACGCCTAGCAGTTCAGGCCGTTAGCTGCTCGCCGCCAAGGGCAGCACTGGGTCATTAGCGACCGCTGCTCTGGCTAACCATCCTTATCCTCCCACACGTGGAGGATTTGCCATGAACATCATCTCAACCTGCGGTCGTCAGCCCTGGAACAAAGGAAAATTGGTCGGGCAGAAAGCTCCGCTCCGACTGAGAGATATCTGGGCTATACGAGTAAGGCTTCAAGTTGGAGGGAGAACCCGTGACCTAGCTCTCTTCGATCTGGCCATAGACAGCAAGCTCAGAGCCTGCGACTTAACCAAGCTCCGTGTACGCGACGTTGCTCATGGCGAACAGGTGTCCTCACGAGCGATGGTGATGCAGCAGAAAACGCACCGGCCAGTCCAGTTCGAGATTACTGAACAAACACGGTCCGCTATCGCGGCTTGGATACATCAGGCCCAGCTACGCAGCGAGGACTGCCTTTTCCCTAGCCGACTGCATACATCAGACCATCTATCCACTCGGCAGTACGCTCGCATCGTCAAAGGCTGGGTGAAGGCCGTTGGCCTTGAACCAGCCATGTATGGCACTCATACGATGAGACGTACGAAGGCATCACTGATCTATCGCAGGACGAAGAACCTGCGGGCCGTTCAACTGCTGCTCGGCCATACGAAGCTGGAGAGCACCGTTCGATATTTGGGGATTGAGGTCGATGACGCTCTGGAGATGGCAGAACAGACCGAGGTTTGATCATGCATAGCGGCGGTCTAGGTCAGACCGTCGCTAACCGACCCATAGCGGAGGTTCAGGCCAAATGTGCTTGCAGCATACATATGGATATTCGTATATTCGAATTTCCATATGTATTGATGCAGCCATGATTACCCCGCCCGATGTGTTCAAGAGCTTATCCGACGAGACCCGTGTCCGCGCCACCCTGCTGATCGCTAGCCTCGGTGAGCTATGTGTCTGCGAACTGATGTGCGCGCTGAACGACAGCCAACCCAAGATAAGCCGCCACCTCGCGCAACTGCGCAGCAATGGCATGCTGTTGGATCGCCGCCAAGGCCAATGGGTGTATTACCGCCTGAACCCGGATCTGCCCGCTTGGGTACATGAAATGTTGCAGGTGACCTTGCAGGCTAACTCACAGTGGTTGGCAGACAACTCTCTTCGGCTGAAGAACATGGAAGGCCGCCCCGTTCGTGACGCTGCCTGCTGCTGATCATCACCGAGCGAGATCTACATGCTGATCGCCATTGCTGTCTTTGTTTTCACCCTCATCCTGGTCATCTGGCAACCGAAGGGGCTTGGCGTTGGCTGGAGTGCTTCGCTCGGTGCCCTCATCGCCCTGGCGGCGGGTGTCGTTTCGCTGCACGACATCCCGACTGTGTGGGCCATTGTCTGGAACGCCACCGCCACTTTCATCGCCGTCATCATCATCAGCCTGCTGCTGGACGAGGCCGGGTTCTTTGAGTGGGCCGCGCTGCACGTGGCGCGCTGGGCAAACGGCAGCGGTTACCGCCTGTTCGCCTTCAGCGTACTGCTCGGTGCTGCCGTGTCGGCGCTGTTCGCCAACGATGGGGCAGCGCTGATCCTCACGCCCATCGTCATGTCGATGCTGCTTGCGCTACGCTTCTCGCCCGCCGCGACGCTGGCCTTCGTCACGGCCGCCGGCTTCATCGCCGACACGGCGAGCCTGCCGTTAGTAGTCTCCAACCTGGTGAACATCGTCTCAGCCGACTACTTCAGGCTGGGCTTCAGCGAATATGCCTCGGTGATGGTGCCGGTGAATTTCGCCAGCGTGGCCGCGACCCTGCTGGTGCTGCTCCTGTTCTTCCGCAGTGATATCCCGAGGCAGTACACGGTCGCGGCCTTGAAGACGCCAAGCGAGGCGATTCATGACCGCGCGACCTTCAACGTCGGTGGCTGGGTGCTTCTGGTGCTTTTGATTGGCCTGTTCGCCCTGGAACCACTGGGTATCCCGATCAGTGCGGTAGCCGCAGCCTGTGCGGCGATCCTCTTTGCCGTCGCCACTCGCGGGCATCGCATCTCGACCCGCCGGGTACTGCGCGAAGCGCCCTGGCAGGTCGTGATCTTCTCTCTTGGCATGTACTTGGTGGTCTACGGGCTGAAAAATGCCGGCCTCACCGAGATGCTCACCCACCTGCTGGATCGTCTTGCTCAGCAAGGGCTGTGGAGTGCCACCATCGGCACCGGGTTGATTGCTGCATTGCTGTCCTCGGTCATGAACAACATGCCAAGCGTGCTGGTCGGTGCCTTGTCTATCGAGGCCAGCGAGGCGCAAGGGCTGGTGCGTGAGGCGATGATCTACGCCAACGTCATCGGCTGCGACCTCGGCCCGAAAATCACCCCCATCGGCAGCCTCGCCACGCTGCTCTGGCTGCACGTGCTGGAGCGCAAAGGCGTGCTCATCACCTGGGGTTACTACTTCAAGGTCGGCATCCTGCTGACGCTGCCGGTTCTGTTGATCACCCTTTCGGCCCTGGCATTGCGCCTGAGCCTCTGATATCCGCCACGATGCGGAGGAGCCCCCATGCGAGTCCTGTTCATGTGCACGGCCAACAGCTGCCGCAGCATCCTTTCCGAGGCCATGTTCAATCACCTGGCGCCTCAGGGATTTGAAGCAGTCAGTTCCGGCAGTTTTCCTAAGGGCCAAGTGTTACCTCGCAGCCTGACCACCTTGCAGCATGCCGGCATCTCGACCGATGGGCTGAGCAGCAAGGGCAATGACGCGTTCGAGGGCCGCCCTCCTGATATCGTCATCACCGTGTGCGACAAGGCTGCCGGCGAAGCTTGCCCGGTGTATTTCGGCCCTGCACTGAAGTCGCACTGGGGGCTGGAGGATCCGTCCGATGTCTTGGCTGACGAGGCGTCGGTAGACGCAGCATTCTCCGCCACGCTGACCCGCATCGAGGCTCGCTGCCAGGCCTTCTTCGCACTGCCTTTCGATCACCTCGACCGTGATCAGCTCAAGCATGAGCTGGATCGCATCGGTACGCTTTGAGCAGGAGGAAACATGTCCGAACAATTGCCTAATCTCGACCTCGCGCTGTTCGATGTGCCACCAGCAGCAACCCGTTCCAGCGAGCACAAACCACGCATTCTTTTGCTATACGGATCGACCCGCGAGCGCTCCTTCAGCCGCCTGCTGATCGAAGAAGCAGCGCGCCTGCTGGAGCACTTCGGAGCCGAGACTCGCATCTTCAATCCCTCTGGCCTGCCGCTACCTGACGACGTGCCGGTGGAGCATCCCAAAGTGCAGGAGCTGCGTGATCTGGTGCAGTGGTCGGAAGGCCAGGTCTGGTGCTCGCCTGAGCGTCATGGCGCAATGTCTGCCGTGTTCAAGGCGCAGATCGACTGGGTTCCCCTGGCGCTGGGTGCGCTTCGCCCCACCCAAGGCAAGACCTTGGCAGTCATGCAGGTATGTGGCGGCTCGCAGTCGTTCAATGTCGTCAACCAGTTGCGTGTGCTTGGCCGCTGGATGCGGATGTTTACCATCCCGAACCAGTCCTCGGTACCCAAGGCCTACCTAGAGTTCGACGACTCTGGGCGGATGAAGCCTTCGCCGTATTATGACCGCGTGGTGGATGTTATGGAGGAACTGGTGAAGTTCACCATGCTGCTGCGTGACCGCCAGGAATTCCTGGTGGATCGCTATTCGGAGCGGAAGGAAAACGCCGAGCAGCTATCTGCTCGTGTGAACCAGCGCTCGATCTAAGCGCTATGCCCGCTATGGGTCGAAAGCGGCCTTTCACCGGTGACTGCTATCGACCCAAAGCTGCCATTGGCGGAGGACAGGTCACGACCATTTGAAGCCACTCCCTCACTACAAAGTGGTAATTTAGCCGCAACCATAGCAGACAGGTATTGGCTCATTCAAAAATCCAATACAGCTCTGCAATAGCACCCGAACTTACTTTGGAGGTAGCTTGCGCCGAGCTTTGTTGAGTTTAAAGCCCTCCGGAACTGGTTTGAATCTATCTCCTCCCTCTGGCCAGCGCTTTGCTCTACTTTGAAAAGCGCGCAAGGCGTCAATATCCAGCGTGGCAGCTATGACAAAATCGTTATCCCCCCCCCGCACACGTGCAATGTCACGCATAAAGGATTCTTTTGCTGGGGAGCGTACCCGGCTGTCACCATATTTTCGGTTATTCACCAGAATGGTGTAGGCATGTACATCTAGCGCAGCAGACTCAATAAGCGAAGCGAAGGTCTCTAGATCTTGATTCCAACTTAGTACCATCAAGGCATCCACTTCCCCCTGAAACCTCACCCGAGCCTTGCTGTTTTGCAATTCGGAGCAAACCATTACACCGAAGTTAACACCATTATGTATATATATTGGCTTGCCGCGCTTTCCTTGCAGTTTGGAAAATGCCCAGCACTTCCCATATTTCGTCGTTAGCTCCTTATCTTCGCCAACCGCAGGCTCTAACTTTGGCTGCCAAATTTTTATCGTGGCCGGGTAGCCTAGTCGGTTATCAGTAAGAACTAGGCAGGCTTCACTCAGAAGTTCATTGTTCTCAAAGTGGCGATACTCGGTTCCGGCAATAAGACTTATGCCCATGGAACTCAGTCGCGCCGCGAGGCTATCTATCCATTTTAATGGAATAGAAAGCTCTGGAAACAATAGATAGTCGGGTCGAGGTTTGAGCTGAATAGCTTGATTGACCAGTTCTGAAATGCGCTGATATCTCTCGCGAGATAAATTGGGTTTATTGCAGGCCATTGCCGCCCAATCTTTGTCCTCTGTTTTTAGGTTCGTCAGAGCAACTGTGATTATATTTTTACGGCCTGTGCCAATCCGAATATATTTGCGCGACCTATGAATATCTAGCACATCCTTGCCATCCTGCTCTGAGGCGAGCAGAGTTGGCTTTATCCATACACCCCTAAGAGCCTGGGTATATTGCGCCCATATCACCGAAGGTTTTTCTTGAGGCTGTTTACCATCGGCCCTTCGTAAGCCAACACACTCCGGCGCAAGCTCCGATATTTCAGCCGGAGTCAGCGGGCGTGTAGGAAACAGATAAGGTAAGAAACTTTCGTCCTTGCGCTTGCCGGGCTCAACTGCCTCAAGTCGGTTAAGACGAGTTGATCTCAAAAAATCTTTTAGCGCCTCAGTATTCAAAAGTTGTGAGGTCTCCATCAATTTTAGGATTCGACTCTCTTTATTACCTTTCCGTCCCCCCACTAACTTTCCAGCAGATATGCTGTGCAATATTCGCTTGTAAGGTTCTTTGGCTAGGTCGGCCATAGCAACCATGGGTGCTTTTTTATAAAAATCCTCCGAGCCGAAGCGAAAGTCAAGCAAGGTTTCAACTTCGAGCAGGCTGTCAAAAATTCCCTTCAAAAACAGCGTAGCAAGGCGCTGCTCCTTTCTGGAGCGTTGACCGAGCAATAACCTATTAGGGTCGTAATAGCGGGATGCCGCATCAATAAATAACCAGGTCAGAGTGCCTTTTACCATAGGCCATAGATTTTCTCCGGCCTTAGTGTTAACTCCATTGACTGCGATAGTTTTCCCTTTTGATATTGCCGCCGCCAACTGTTGCAAGGAGTTGTATGCGCGAAGTGCGATTTGTTCAGCCTGCTGCCACTCATTCAAGCTAATAGCGAAACCCAGCAGGCGGGGCAAATAGGTGAAATGCGCGAATAAATTATCTGGGCGAAGTATATGATTATGGGCGAATTGATAAAACTCCTGACGCTGCTCATACCATTCCTGTGGCGGCAGATCACGGGCCAGCGTTTCCACATGCCGTAATTGCAACGACCAGCTTAAACGACGAATGGTCAAGCCATCAGCGCGACGCAAGGTATCTGCGTTATCGCCGACGGAGCCCGCAGCTGACAAAACACGGGCGGCAGTAGAGTCTTCAAGTTGATCCGGTGAAGGCATGAGCCTGTGCTCGCTAGAAAGCTCAACAATCTCCTTTTCGATACTGTCCAGCAGGTCAAGCCCGGCGCGGCCTTGCAGCACGAACAGCTTCTGCTTATCTGATTGCAACACTATTTGTGTCTGACCTTGAAAATCTTCCCCCTGCTGTATCTTCCAAGTCTGGTCATCAGGTTTGCCCACTTGAGCAACAACCTCTGGCCCCATCCTGTCCTTCAAGTACTGCATAAACTCCTGACTGTTACGGATGGTGCTGGTATCACGCAGCACTAAAAACATATCATCAACATAACGACCGTAATGTATCGGAGCAACTTTCTCCTTAATCAATCGATCCCAGCGCCCCAGCAAAACATTCGAAATAATGCGACTGGCAGTTAGGCCTATAACAAGACCGCCAGGGATTGAGGATTTCCCTAGGGTGACTTTTTTCGAAAATTTATTAGCACCCTGAGTCCAGTGATTAAGGAATTTAGAAATTTCCTTAGTAAATTCCTGCTCTTCATTACTCAAGTTAAGCCCAAACTCTTCATAAAGATCAGTTGAGGCCAAAGCCATCGGGTCGATGAAATGATAAAAGCTCTTCAAATCCAGCGAGGCGGCGATAATTTCACGGTCTTGCTCAAGTTCGCCGCGAATAGCTTTCAACCCATCATTACGCCACTGCTGGTACGGCTGAAAGTATGGCGCGAAGGAGCCTATAGCGCTAATGTGGAATGGCTTGTCTTTGGGTTCGCTAAACAGCTCGTCGTTACGGATACGTCTTAACCTAGCGCCATAGCAGCTATCAGCCAGTTTGGCGTCGAACTGATGCCCCACCGTATTGATCCATAGCGCAGATAGGATATGGGTGTCTACCGGGAAGTCACCCACCACTCGAAACTCTGGGGTGATGATATGATGATCAAGCAGGTGTTCCACTGCGCGATGAGGATTGGAGAAGTGCACATGACCATTTGCAGGAACATTGTTCTTTGGTTTGACGGATAATTTTTTTGGTAATAGACGATAATCGCCAAACAGTTTTTTGTTGCCTGAAAACCCTTTGTTATTATGCAGGGATTTAAGCAGTTTTTTTAGGTTGGAGAGCAAATCCTGTTCATAGTCTGCAAATTTTATGGCCGCAGGAAAGGTGTTTTCAAAAAAACAATCTGCCTTAGCCTTGCGGTAGGCCACCAACAGATCTTCAAGGGTAATATTCTTCC
>NZ_JAOECN010000067.1:0-16552 GCF_029836855.1 Pseudomonas sp. GD04058 | reverse complement strand
GCTCTTTGGATTAGATTCCCATGCTCTGCAAGCTTTGCACGATATTGCGCAGGGTCGCCGTCAGCCCCGGGTGATCCACCTCGAAGCGCTCCACCGCCAGGTTCACACCGTCCACCAGGTTGTTGTCCTGGGTCGCGGCCTCGAGCTTGATCTGGGCATCGATCTGCTGCATCAGTTCATGCAGGTGGAGGCGCTCTTCTTCCGAGAGCGGCGGATCCTGCTCCAGTTGCTGGCGCAGGGTGTCGAGCTGGTGTTGCAGATCGCTGTTGGACATGGCGATTTCCCTTCTATCAATAGGCACAGCCATGGACCTTCGGCGCTGGCGAAAGGTCCATGCGACGTTTGACAGATTAATCCACGCCGCCCCGCTTTGCATGATCCGGATCAGGGCTTCTCGCCCTTGATCCGGCGCTGGCCGATATCCGCCAGGCAGTCCGCCAGTTCCTGCAGATGGTCGATCACCGAGTGGACGCCAAGCCCGAACAATTGCAGGGTGGCCTGGCCGCGCTTGCGCTCGCGCTGCTTGTCGTCCAGCGCCTGCCATTGTTCCTGCGACAGGCCGCACAGCGGCCCGCAGGCGGCCAGGCCGATGGTCCACAGGCCGGCATTGAGGCCGGCCTGGAGCAGGCGCGGATCACCACTGACCAGCACGCAGCCGTCGAGCCGGGCGACGTCGATCTGCATCAGCGCTTTCCAGCACGCATCCGGCGCCGGCCATGGCCTGGCATCGCCATGGTGGACCGCGTGCAACCAGCCGGGCAGGGCATGGCTGAGGTGCTTGCCGTGCTCGGCGGCGACATCATCGAGCCAGGCGCAGGGCACCTGGTGACGATGCAGCCAGGCAAGTACGTCGAGCGCGCCGGGCGTGGGCCGGGCCGCAACCGTCCCGGCCGCGTCCAGGCCGGTCCCGCCGAAATCGACCAGGCAGCCACGTAGTCCGAACAGTAGCGCAGTGAAGGCGGGAGCATGAGGCATGGCAACATCCCTGAAATAGCCGGGACCTTACCGACTGCGGATGACGATTTGGTGACGGGTCGGTCAAGCCGGTGGCGTCAACTATTTGCGACGCGGCCTTCGCCAGGCTTTATACTTGTCTACTTTGGCGCGGAGTCCTGGGGGCTCCGTTCGACCTTCATCCAGGAGAATTGCTATGCGTGGGATCGGTACGGGAGTGCTCGATCGTTTGTTCCGGGCCAGTGTCTGCGCGACCGCGCTGCTGGCGCCGCTGGCGGCCCAGGCGGCTACCGAGGAGGACCCTTGGGAAAGCGTCAACCGGCCCATCTTCCGCTTCAACGACACGGTCGATACCTATGCGCTGAAACCTCTTGCCCAGGGCTACCGCTATATCACCCCGCAATTCCTCGAGGATGGCATCCACAACATCTTCCTGAACCTGGGCGACGTGACCAACCTGGCCAACAACATCCTTCAGCTCAAGCCCCATGCGGCGGGCGTGGATACCGCGCGGCTGATCGTCAACACCACCTTCGGCCTCGGTGGCTTCTTCGATGTCGGCACCAAGATGGGTCTGCAGCGCAACGACGAAGACTTCGGCCAGACCCTCGGCTACTGGGGCATCGGTAGCGGGCCCTACGTGATGCTGCCGCTGCTCGGCCCGAGCACGGTGCGCGATGCCCTGGCCAAGTACCCGGACACCTACACCGAGCCCTACCAGTACATCGACCACGTCCCGACCCGCAACACCATCCGCGCGGTGGATGTGGTGGATACCCGGGCCAGCCTGCTGCAGGCCGAGAAGATGATCCAGGGCGACAAATACATCTTCATTCGCAACGCCTACCTGCAGAACCGCGAGTTCAAGGTCAAGGATGGCCAGGTCGAAGACGATTTCTGATTTGTTGCCAAATGCAAAAAAAACGCGGGCTGCGGGTTGATGCCTTCCAGCCAGTATTTCGGGGCCGCTATGCGGCCCCGAATCGTTCGGATGACAAATATTGCATGCGGTCATCCTTCCATTGGGTTGCCACAAAACGGTTTTTTATAACCGCCGGTGATTTGCCCGCCATGCCCCGTCGCAAGCGCACTGCTGTACGCTTGAAACGCCTGACGGATGGGAGTACCGTCTGCGCCTTACAGGGCACCTCTGCCTGTTGCCGGTCAGGCGTTCCGACCGCAACCCGTAAAGGCAGAGAGGCTAGAAGAGAATCCAGTACGTGAGCTCCAGCCTGTCGAGCCACCTACGCCAACCTATTTCTGGCGCCGTTTGCCCACATGCAGAAAACCAGTGCAACGCTGCTGATAATCGATGACGACGACGTGGTGCGCGAGAGTCTCGCCGCCTATCTGGAAGACAGCGGTTTCAGTGTCCTGCAGGCGAGCAATGGCCAGCAGGGTCTCGAAGTGTTCGAACAGGATCGGCCCGACCTTGTGATCTGCGATTTGCGCATGCCGCAAATGGGCGGTCTCGAGCTGATCCGCCAGGTCACCGAGCGCGCGCCCGACCTGCCGGTGATCGTGGTTTCCGGTGCCGGGGTGATGAACGATGCCGTCGAAGCCCTGCGTCTCGGTGCTGCCGACTACCTGATCAAGCCCCTGGAAGACCTCGCCGTGCTGGAGCACTCGGTGCGCCGTGCCCTCGACCGCGCGCGCCTGGTGCTGGAAAACCAGCGCTACCGGGACAAGCTCGAAGCTGCCAATCGCGAACTGGAAGCCAGCCTGCACCTGCTGCAGGAGGACCAGACCGCCGGACGCCAGGTGCAGATGAACATGCTCCCGGAAAACCCATGGCAGTGTGGCGGGTTCTCCTTCGAGCACCAGATCATTCCGTCGTTGTACCTGTCTGGCGATTTCACCGACTACTTCCGCGTCGACGAGCGGCGTATCGCCTTCTACCTGGCGGACGTTTCCGGACATGGCGCATCTTCGGCGTTCGTTACCGTATTGCTGAAGTTTATGACCACCCGGCTGCTGTTCGAATTCAAGCGTGCCGGTTCGCTGCGTGACTTCAAACCGTCGGAAGTGCTCAGCCACATCAACCGCGGCCTGATCAACTGCAAGCTGGGCAAGCACGTGACCATGGTCGGCGGTGTCATCGACGAAGAAACCGGTCTGCTGACCTACGCCATCGGTGGCCATCTGCCGCTGCCGGTGCTGTTCACCCCGGGGCAGGGCCGCTATCTCGAAGGGCGTGGCCTGCCGGTCGGTCTGTTCGACGAGGCGAGCTACCAGGACCATGTGCTGGAGCTGCCGGAGAAGTTCAGCCTGACCTTGCTTTCCGACGGCATTCTTGACCTTTTGCCCGGCGAGACACTCAAAGATAAAGAAGCGGCCCTGCCTGAGATCATCAGGGACGCGGGCGGCAGCCTGGATGGCCTGCGCCGACGATTCGAATTGGCTACGCTTGGGGAGATGCCGGATGATATCGCCCTATTGGTGTTGAGCAGGAACCTTCAATGAGTACCGGTAGAATCCAGTTCGCCGAACAGAACGGCACCTTTGTTCTGAAATTTGTCGGTGAAGTGCGCCTGACCCTGTGTTCGGCGCTGGATGCAACTATTGAGAAGATCTTCACCGCGCTGAATTTCTCGGCGATCGTCATCGATCTGACGGAAACCCAGAGCATCGACAGCACCACGCTCGGCCTGCTGGCCAAGCTGTCGATCCTGTCGCGGCAGAAGGTCGGCCTGCTGCCGACCGTGGTCACCACACATGCCGACATCACCCGCCTATTGCAATCGATGGGCTTCGATCAGGTGTTCAACATCGTCGATCGCCCGATTCCCTGCCCGGAATGCCTGACCGACCTGCCGTCCCAGGACCAGGACGAGGAAGTGGTGCGCTCCAAGGTTCTGGAGGCGCACAAGATCCTCATGGGGCTGAATGACTCCAACCGGGAAGCCTTCCATGACCTGGTGAGTGCGCTGGAGCGCAGCTAGCTCTCCAGGGCGTCATCGCTGGCAAGCCAGCTCCCACAGTGACCGCATACACCGCTGGACCTGTGGGAGCTGGCTTGCCAGCGATGACGCCCTCAGTCTCGCCGCAAAAACTCGGTAGCCTCCGCGCCATCCGCATTCAGCTGATAGATCCGCTCCGGCTGCCCCGCCTCATTGAAGAATACCTGCCCCAGCCCCGCGCTGTTCCACAGCCGCTCCCCGGCCTCGCTATGGCTCGGCACCCGCGGCACCACCTCCATCGAGCGCCGCCGGGTAAACCAGTTCAGCGGCGAGCGCGGTGAATACAGCCAGCGATTCAAGCGGTCGAACACTTCCAGCAAGCGCGCCGGAAAGCGGTTCTTGATGCCGCTGCTGGTGATCTGCCACAGGTGCGGACTGCGCTGGCGATGGCGAATCAGCACCTCGTAGACGAACGAGTAATGCACGTCCCCTGACAGGATCACGTAATGCCCCGGTGTCCGTGAGTGACGGAAGATATTCAGGATGACCTGCGCCGCACCGCGGTGCGCCATCCAGTTTTCCGCGTCCACCAGCAGCGGATAGCCGCACCAGCTGAATACCTTCTGCACTGTCTCGATCAGCTTAACCCCGAAGATCGGTGCGGGGGAGACGATGATTGCCGAGGGGTGGTCGAGCAGGGCCTGTTGCAGCTCGCTCAGCGCTTCCCAGTCGAGCAGGCCCGAAGGCTTCTGCAGGTTGCTTTCGCTGCGCCAGCGCCGGGTGCGGGTGTCGAGCACCAGCAGGGGCGGGCTGGTCGGCAGGACGAAATGCCATGCGCTGAAACGCAGCAGGTCGTTGATCAGTTCGTCCTGCACCGGGCTGTCCAGATGGCCATCACCTTCGGCGCTGGCGAACAGCCCACGGCACTTGTCCAGCAGGTCGGCAAAGGCATCCGGATTGTTGCCCCAGCCCTGGCACAGCAGGTAGGCGAGCAGGGCATTGCCGATGATCCGGCGGGAGAAGGGGTGGCCGTAGGCGGTTTCCTCCCATTGGGCCGAGAGGTTCCAGTCATCGGTGACATCGTGGTCGTCGAAGATCATCAGGCTCGGCAGGTGCGCCAGCACCCGGGCGGCAGCGCCCAGTCCGTCGACGAAGCCATCCAGGCACTGCTGTTCGGAGCGGTAACGGCTTGCAAGGCGCGGTTCGAGGGGCGGCATCCGTGTCTCGATCAGCTTCCATGGCACCGGCGACCAGACCAGCAGGTACATGGCCAGCGTCTCGGCGAAGGTCACCAGATGGTTGTCGGCGTTGCTGCTGGTGAAGATCGGCTTGCGGGTACCGCCGAAAAAACGCTCGCGCAGGGACTGGTTGCTTTTCAGCGCAGGCAGCAGGTCGCCTCGGTGGTAATAGCTGGCGGGATGGCTGTACAGCTCGGTACTGTCGCGGATCACCGCGCCGTCCAGGCATTCCTCGAACAGGCCAAGGCGCTGGATCAGGGCATGGATGGCGCGCAGCATGGGCCCGGCGACGTCATCGGCATAGATCTGGTCGCCGCTCATCATCAGCAAGGCCGGGCGTTCATTGCCCTCATGGGCGGCGGCCAGCAGGCGATCGGCGCAGAGCAGGCCGTCGGCTGCGGGGTGGTGGGGCTTGCGGCATGAACCATGGAGCAATTGATCCAGGCGCGAGCGCACCACCAGGTCCGGGCGCGTTGCGCCGGCATACAGCAGGTGTGGCGCCCAGTCGGCAATGCCCTTGCCCTCGACCAGCAGGTCGTAGCCGATCCGCTTGTCGCACGGCAGCGGCGTGTCCAACTGGACATCGATCAGGTGAACGAAGGCGTGACGGCCGACCGGCAGGATCTGGCAGCGAGTTTCGTCCAGGGGCAAGCGCAGCGGTTCGGGGCTGTCGAGGTGCAGTTCGGCCTGCAACGGTCGCGAGGCGACCAGCCATAGCACCACGCGACGGTCTTCCAGGCGGCGCAGCAGCGGCCCGGCGAGTACCAGCGGCAATGACGGGGAATTGGACATCAGGACGGGTAATCGTCTGCCAGTAGTTGCGAAGGAGGCGGGACTTTCCGCGCTGTCGCCGCTACTGGCAAACCGATATTTGTATCAAGCTTTTGCGGAAAGCAGGGCTTCGAGTTTTTCCTGGTCGCGAGCGAACTGGCGAATGCCTTCGGCGAGTTTCTCGGTGGCCATGGCATCTTCGTTGAATGCCCAGCGGAACTGGCTTTCGTTCAGTGCCTGGCGGGGTTCGCCGGCGCCACCCGGCGCCAGTTTGCGCTCCAGGTTGCCCTGGGCGTCGCTCAGCTGTTGCAGCAGCTCGGGGCTGATGGTCAGGCGGTCGCAGCCGGCCAGTTGCTCGATCTGGCCGATGTTGCGGAAGCTGGCGCCCATCACCACGGTGTCGTAGCCATTGGCCTTGTAGTAGTTGTAGATGCGGGTCACCGACTGCACACCGGGATCTTCGGCACCGACGTACTCCTTGCCGGTGGACTTCTTGTACCAGTCGTAGATCCGCCCTACGAACGGCGAGATCAGGAACACCCCGGCATCGGCGCAGGCGGCAGCCTGGGCGAAGGAGAACAGCAGGGTCAGGTTGGTCTGGATGCCTTCCTTCTCCAGTACTTCGGCGGCGCGGATGCCTTCCCAGGTCGAGGCCAGCTTGATCAGCACGCGGTCGCGGCCGACGCCGGCCTGGTCGTACAGTTCGATCAGCTTGCGAGCCTTGCCCAGCAGGGCGGGCTGGTCGAAGGACAGGCGCGCATCCACTTCAGTGGAAATACGGCCGGGAATCGCTTTCAGGATGCCGCTGCCCACCGCCACCGCGAAGGCGTCGCAGGCCAGGTCGACATTGCCTTTGCTGCCGCGGATCGCCTGGTCGAGCAGGTCGGCGTAGCCGGGCATGGCGGCGGCCTTGAGCAGCAGGGAAGGGTTGGTGGTGGCATCGACCGGCTTGAGACGGCTGATCGCGTCGATATCGCCGGTATCGGCGACGACCGTGGTGAACTGCTTGAGTTGTTCCAGCTTGGAAGTCATGAGCGTGCTCTGTCCTGTGCGGTGCGACGACATTACCCGAGCGCCGCCAGCGGCTCAAGGCCCGGGCCGGCGGGGTTTCGGGAGGGTAAGTCTTCGAGTGTGGACGAGCCTGTGGGTTCCTAATGGCCTTTTAGCAGCTCTGCGGCTTGATCAAGCAACCCAAGTGGATCGTCGGTCTTGTGCACATCCACCGAAAGCAGTTGGCGGAAGCGCCGGGCGCCCTTGAAACCCTGGGCCAGGCCGAGCACATGGCGGGTGACGTGGTGCATCGCTCCGCCGGCCGCCAGATGCGCGGCGATGTACGGCTTGAGCTGCTCCAGCGCTTCGGCGCGGGTGATGACGGGGGCGCTGCTGCCGAACAGTTGCTGGTCCACCTGGGCCAGCAGGTAGGGGTTGTGATACGCCTCGCGGCCCAGCATCACGCCGTCGAAGGTCTTCAGGTGCTCATGGCATTCCTCGAGCGTCTTGATGCCGCCGTTGAGGATGATCTCCAGGTCCGGAAAGTCCTGCTTCAACTGCGCTGCGATGTCGTAGCGCAGGGGCGGGATCTCGCGGTTTTCCTTGGGCGACAGGCCTTCGAGGATGGCGATCCGCGCATGCACGGTAAAGCTGCGGCAACCGGCATCGCGCACCTGGCCAACGAAATCGCACAGTTCGGCATAGCTGTCGCGGCCATTGATGCCGATGCGGTGCTTGACCGTCACCGGGATCTGCACGGTATCGATCATCGCCTTCACGCAGTCGGCCACCAGCCCCGGATGGCCCATCAGGCAGGCGCCGATCATGTTGTTCTGCACCCGGTCGCTGGGGCAGCCGACGTTCAGGTTCACCTCGTTGTAGCCGGCCACCTCGGCCAGCTTCGCACAGGCCGCCAGATCCGCCGGCACGCTGCCGCCCAGTTGCAAGGCCAGCGGGTACTCCGCGGCGTCATGCCCGAGGAAGCGCGCGCTATCGCCATGAAGCAGCGCACCGGTGGTGACCATCTCGGTGTAGAGCAGTGCATGGCGCGAGAGCAGGCGCAGGAAGAACCGGCAGCGGCGATCGGTCCAGTCCATCATCGGCGCCACGCTGAAGCGGCGGGACAGGACGGCGGGCTCGGTGTGCGGTGTGGCGGTGGATTCTGGGAGCATTTTTCGACTACGTGGTATGGGGGCTCGTCAGGGCGCTTCGGCTGGTGGGCGCCGAGGGCGGTGATCGAGGAAAGGGCGCCAGTTTATCAGCATGGGCGGGGGTTGGCTTGCCGGGGTGTTGGCCGGGAGAATGCCGGGTTGATTTCCCTCGGGCCGGCGTTAACCTTGAGCCCTCGAGATGATTCTTCAATCGGCCCTGTGGCCGTCTCCGGAGTGCCAGGCCGTTGAGCCGTTACCAGCCCCCTTTGACCCTGACCCCGCGCATGCTGGCTTTGACCGCCGAGATTGCCGAGCGCGTCGGGCGGTTATCCGCCGTGCACGAGGACGCCCTGACCCCGCAACTGCGTCGTGGCAATCGCATCCGCACCATCCAGGCATCTCTCGCGATTGAGAACAACACCTTGAGCGTCGAGCAGGTGACTGCAGTGCTGGAGGGCAAGCGCGTGCTTGGCCTGCCCCGGGAAATCCAGGAAGTGCGCAACGCCTTTTCGGCCTACGAGGCCATGCCTGGCTGGCATCCGGCCCGTCGCGATGATCTGTTGGCGGCCCATGAGTTATTGATGCGCGGACTGATCGATGATGCCGGTCACTACCGAAAGGGCGGTGTTGGTATCTATCGAGGTGACCGTTTGCTGCATATGGCGCCACCGGCCAGCCGTGTAGCGCAGTTGATGGATGACCTGCTGGATTGGCTGGAACGCAGTGAACTGCATCCGTTGATAGCCAGTTGCGTGTTCCATTACGAGTTCGAATTCATTCACCCTTTCGCGGATGGCAACGGACGAATGGGACGACTGTGGCAGACATTGATCCTCAGCCAGTGGCGAGCGGTCCTCGCCTATCTGCCAGTGGAAAGCGTGATTCGTGAACAACAGGATGCTTACTACGAGGCTCTGGCCTTGTCGGATAAGGTTGCCGAGGCGACGCCTTTCGTTGAGTTCATGCTGGGCGCGCTGCGCGAAGCGTTGCTTGAGAGCGATACCACCGCACAAGTAACCGCACAAGTAACCGCACAAGTAAGCGAACAAGTAGAGCGCCTGGTGGAAATTCTCCGGCCTGGGGAGGCATTGAAGGCCAGTGAACTGATGCAACGCCTGGGGCTGACGCATCGCCAGGCATTCAGCAATAGCTATCTCAAGCCAGCCTTGGCGGCCGGTGTGATCGAGATGCTGAATCCCGACTCTCCCCGCAGCCCGGCTCAAAAGTACCGTCGAACCTCCAGGACATAGCCCGCGGCCCACCTATACTCACCGCTCCCAGTCCCCACCCGGAGCCCTCATGGAGCGGAGAAAATCCGGTTTCATCGCCATCTTCCATCTTCTCCAGGCCCGTGCCCGGGGCAATCCGCGGCGTACGGTGCTGTTGTGCTTCGCGGCGCTGTTCCTGATCACCTTCGTCCTCGCCTGTCGGCAATACTGGTTGGTCGAGGCCCGGGAGCTTGATCATCGCCGATACAACCTGCATCTGCAGGCAATCATGATGGAGACGGCGCTGGCCACCGACCGCAAGCAGATGCAGTTCCTGCGTTCGGCGGCCGAGCGTACCTTGCTTGCTTCCCGGGACTTGCCGTCGCAACCGCTGCCGGACCTGACGACCAACGCCGTGGTCGGCATCGATATGCTGCCTGGGGATGCGCCTGTGCGAATCCTTGGCGACGCGCGCCTGCAGGCCATCGCAGGGTTGACCCGCAGCCCTGGGCAATTAGCCGAGGATTTGCGTCTGGCGAGGCAGATGAGCCGCATGCTGGCGGTGTTGTACCAGAGCGGAAACCAGCTGGATCATCTGGTCTACGTGGCCAGCTCCGGCGTACTGGTGGCCTATCCGCCGCTCGATGATCGCCTGGTGGAGCCGCTGCTGCGCCAGTTCGCCGCCTCGTCGTTGTACAGGACGCCGCAGACGCCCTCCGGTGAGTTCGACGTTCGTTTCAGCACGGCTCCCGGGCATTTCATCGACAAGGGGCCGCGGCTGCTGCTCGGTACGCCTTTGCTGGTAAACGGCCTGCCGCGCGGCGCGGTGATACTCGATGCGCCTCAGCAGCGGGTGCAGGACTACCTGTCTCGCACCACACCCAAGGGCGAACACCATGTCTTGCTGGATGATTCCGGTGCGCTGATCGCCTCCAGCGAGCGCAATTTCGATGCCCGGCAGGACCTCACCGCTTTGTTTGGCGAGGCTGCCAATGCTGACACCGACCTGCGCGGCGCGGGGATGGTGGATTATGGCCGGGGGCCGGTGTTGTACCGCGAACTGGAGGGCACCCGGGCACTGTTGTTGGCGCATATCCCATCGGCCGATTTGCGCTGGGCGGTGATTTCCCAGTTCAGCACGCTTTTCGTCTGCCTCTGGGTATCGCTTGGCGCGCTGCTGGTGATTACCCTGCTGATCGTCGATCGCCTGCTTCTCGGCCAGATCGCCGTCAACGAACGCCTGCGCGACCTCGGCCTGGTCGATCCGCTGACCCGCCTGGCCAACCGCCGGCGCCTGCAAACCGACTTCGACGGCCTGGCCCGACGCCTCAAACGCCAGCAGCCGATGGCCCTGCTGATGCTCGACATCGACAGATTCAAGTTGATCAACGACAACTGGGGCCATTCCACCGGCGACGAAGTGCTCAAGCACCTGGCGACCCTCTGTTCGGCGCTGGTACGCCCGCAGGACCTGATGGCCCGCTATGGTGGCGAGGAATTCTGCGTGCTGATGCCCGGCGTCGCCATCGAACAGGCCAGTGTCATGGCCGAGACCTTGCGCGCGGCGGTGGCGCAGTCGGTGTGCCTGCCCAATCCGCAGACCATGCTCAGTACAGCGCCTTCGCCGGAAGTGCGCTTGACCATTTCGATTGGCGTCGCCGAGTGGCTGCTGGACGATTGCCATTCGCTGGAAGAACTGGTGGCTCGGGCGGACCGGAGGTTGTACGCAGCGAAGCAGAATGGCCGCAACCGTGTAGTGCAGGACGACACCCTGTACAAAAAAACAACCTCCTATAGCGAGGTTTCGTCAGAATAGCCCGTCACCTTTTTTTGGCGCAGAGCTTTCCAAATGGCTTCTTTTTTGCGTATTCAGCATTACCTCGACAATGGCAGCCTGTTCGCAGTGATGGCTGCACTGGGCTTCAGCCTCAAGGCGATCTTCGTCAAGCTCGCCTACGCCGCCGGCACGGTGGACGCGATCACGCTGCTGGCCTTGCGCATGGCCCTTTCCCTGCCGCTGTTCCTCTGGCTGGTGTGGTCCAGCCGCCACCACGTCAATGCGCCGCTGACCTGGGGTAGCGTGGGGCGGGTGATGTTGCTGGGGTTGTTCGGTTATTACCTGGCCAGCCTGTTCGATTTCTACGGCCTGCAATACATCAGCGCCGGGCTGGAACGGCTGATTCTCTTCCTCTACCCGACCCTGGTGCTGATCTTCCAGGCCGTGGCCCTTCGCGAGAAACCGACGTTGCGGGTGCTGGTGGCGATGGGGCTGTGCTACTTCGGGCTGGGCATCGCCTTTGTGCATGACGTCAGTATGTCGGGGGGCGGCAACCAGGTGATCATCGGTTCGTTGTGGGTGTTCGCCAGTGCCGTGACCTACGCGCTGTACTACTCCGGCACCGGGATGATGCTCAAAAGCATGAGTTCGATGCGCCTGGCCGGGCTGGCAGGGACGGCATCCTCATTGATGGTCCTGGGGCATTATGCGCTGACCGCAGACTTCTCCCTGCTCGGGCAACTGCCCGCAGCGGTGTGGTTCAACGCCTTGATGATGGCGGTGTTCTCCACGGTATTGCCGATCTACTGGGTATCCCTGGCGATCCAGCGCATGGGCGCGACGCAGACCGCGGCCATAGGCAATCTCGGGCCGGTGCTGACGGTGTTCGCCTCGTGGGCGGTGTTGAGCGAGGAGATTTCGCTGTACCAGATTGTGGGGATGGGCCTGGTGTTGTTCGGGGTTTCGCGGTTGAAGCCCGGGAAACCCAAGGTCGAGGCGGTGGTGGTTGGGAAGGATGTGGCTGCCTGAGGTTTTCTGGTGCTGCTGATGGCCTCATCGCTGGCAAGCCAGCTCCCACAGTGACCCTGTGGGAGCTGGCTTGCCAGCGATGAGGCCCTTGAGACCACCATCAAGCCGAAGATTTGACCCCATCTGCCAACGCCACGCAAATCCGGTTCCGGCCCTCCTGCTTGGCCCGATACAACTGCTCATCCGCCACCTCGAACACCCTGGCCGCGTTCTCCGAGTGCAACGGCCAGGCCGCCACGCCCATGGATACGGTCATGTGCCTGATGGTTTCGAACGTCGTTTCCTCCACCACGCTGCGCAACCGCTCGGCCACCCGCGCCGCGGCTTCCGGCGTGGCCCCCGGCAGCAGCATGAAGAATTCCTCGCCTCCCGAGCGGCACACCACGTCGTTGTCCCGCGAGCAGCCGCGCATCAGCTCGGCCAGTGCCTGCAGCACTTCATCGCCCACGGCATGCCCGAAGCGGTCGTTGACCTGCTTGAAGTGATCGATATCGATCGCCACCACGGCGAACGGGCGTTTTTCCGCCTGCCACAAGGTTACCGCCAGGTCCAGGCCGCGGCGGTTGCGCAGGCCGGTCAGCGGGTCGGTCTGGATATCGTGGTTGAGTTTGCCCAGGCGCTCATGCAGCAGGTTCAGCCCGATCAGCAAGGCACGCTTGAGCTCCGAGGATTCGAAATACCAGGAGCGCACCCCCTGGATATGCGCACTGGTTTCCGGCTCGCTGAGGCGATGCGCGCCGGCGGCCAGTTGCTTGAGCGGCTGGGCGATGATCCGCGAGAACCACCAGATCAGGATGAAACTGACGATGGCCAGCGGCACGGTCTTGGCGAACATACTCAACAGCAGGTCGTTGAGGCCCTCCAGCGTCGCCTCGGTGGAGCGCTGCGCGACGATGCCCCAGTGCGCCGAGGGCACCGTGGCGAAGCCGGCCAGCATGTCCTGGCCTTTGCTGTTGATCACTCGCTGGGTCCCGCTCTGGCGATAGGCGAAGCTGTCGATCAGGCTGTTGGCGCCGACGATGGTGCCGACCCGGTCGGCGTCCGGGTGGTACAGCAGGCGCCGGTTGGCATCGACCACATAGAGGTAGGAACCGTTCTTGTAGTAATGCTCGCCAAGCAGTTCGTTGAGAATGCTCTTGTGCTTGAGGTAGATGCTTCCGCCCACCAGGCCCAGGTAGTTGCCGCCGCGATCGAACACCGGGTGGGAAACGAAGATGATCAGGTTATTGGTCGAGGAAATGTAGGGGCTGGAGATCAGCGGCTTGCGCTCGCGCAGGGCGGCGGCCGCGCCTTCGGACTGCAGCTTGCGCCCGACGATCTGCAAGGTGTCGGGGGAGGTGGACAGCACCACGCCCTGGGCATTGGTGACGATCACCGAGTTGAAGGTGTTGGTCTGCAGCCGCAGGCGCGCCGCTTCGGCATCGAGAAAGGCAATATCGTCGAAATCCCGGGCCAGCAGATTGGCCGCGTAGGCCAGTTGCTGCTGCGAGGCTTGCAGGTAGGTTTCGGTACTGGAGGCCAGCTTCGACGCGTAGGCCAGGTTGGCCTCCAGGGCGTTATCGATCAGCAGCTGGTATTGCACGCGATAGCTGGCATGAAAGCTGTTGAGCAGGGTGACCAGCGCCGTGAGCAGCGTCAGCAGCAGAATGAGGCTGCGCAGGTCCCAGCGGAAGAACGTCTTGAACGGCACCGAAGCCCCCTTGCTTCTGATCACCTGGAATGGGTGCGCCAAGGGTAAAGCGACTTTCCCTCGATAGCCACAACGCGGGTAAGGCGATGGGCTGTCGGTCACGGTGATGGACCCGCGACTGGCGGCAGTAATATCATGGAGCTATCAATACGTGTGCCATGGAGGCGAGACCCGTTGATCCCCGGTTATCACCTGGCACCGGCTTCCCCTACCACCCGGTCGCCCGGCGCCGGAATCCATTGAGTAGAAGATGACGCCTCAGGACAACCGTTCCATCGAATTGTCGCTGGCTCAACTGGCCGCCCTGGACCGGGTGATGGCAATCGCCGAGTTCACCCCGGACGGCACCTTGCTGCGGGCCAACGAAAACTTCCTGATGCTGATGGGCTACACGCTGGAACAGGTGACCGGTCGCCATCACCGCACGTTCTGCTCGGCCAAGCAGGTGCAGAGCGCCGACTATGCCGATTTCTGGCCACGCCTGCGCGATGGCGGCGGCAGTTCCGGGATTGTCGAGCGGATCCGCAGCGACGGCCGCAGTTGCTGGCTCGAAGCGACCTACACCCCGGTGTTCGACGGCCAGGGCGAACTGACCCAGATCCTCAAGATCGCCACCGATATCACCCCGCGCCTGGCCCTGGAGCGCATGCAGCAAGAGCGCCTGCGCATGTTGTCGCTGGTGGCCGACGCCAGCGATACGGCGGTGATGATCAGCGACAGCCAGCGCCGCATCGCCTACACCAACGCCGGCTTCGGGCGCATGTTCGGCTGGCAGGCCGAGGAGATCAAAGGGCGCAGCCCCATGGCCCTGCTGGTTCCGGAAAAGGACGAGCAAAGCATCGCCGAGTACTACGTCGAGCTGTACGCCGCCGGGTCCATGCAGCGCGAGGAGATCGTCGTCGGCAAGCACGGGCAACGCTACTGGGCCAAGGTCGTGAGCAACCCGGTGTTCGATGCAGGCGGCCATCTGCAGCACACCGTGACCCTGTTCACCGATATCACCCAGGCCAAGATGCACGAGGCCCTGCAACACCGGGTGCTCGAAGCCATGGCCCGGGAACAGCCGTTGACCGAAGTGCTGGAGCTGATCTGCCTGGAAGTGGAGCGCATCGCCCCGGAGCTGGCGGCCTCGATCCTGCGGGTCGACGACGAGGGGCAGTTGCATTCGCTGGCTGCGCCGAGCCTTCCGGGGGAATACAGCCGCCAGCTCAATGGCGTGCGCATCGGCCCGACGGTCGGGTCCTGCGGGACGTCGGCGTGGCGCAACGAAGCGGTACTGGTCGATGACATCCACAGCGATCCGCTGTGGGCCGATTACCAGGATCTGGCCAGCCAGCTGGGCTTTCGCAGTTGCTGGTCGACGCCGATCCGCAACAGCCAGGGCGCAGCCATCGGCACCTTCGCCTTCTATTTCCGTGAGCCGCGCAACGTCGCCTCGGCGTTGTTCCATCAGCGCCTCGTGGACGCCTGTGCGCACCTGTGCTCCCTGGCCCTGGAGCGTGAGAACTCGCGCCAGCGGATCCGCCAGCTGGCCTATTACGACGCCCTCACCGGATTGCCCAACCGCAGCCTGCTGCAGGCCAAGGCCGACCAGGCGATCGCCAGCGCAGACCGCAATAACGAGCAGGTCGCGGTGCTGTTCATCGACCTCGATCGCTTCAAGCAGGTCAACGACTCCCTGGGCCATCCGGCCGGCGACGAACTGCTGCGCCAGGTGGCGAAGCGGATGCGCAGCGAGCTGCGTGCCTCCGATATCGCCGGGCGGCTGTCGGGCGATGAATTCGTGGTGATCCTGCCGCAATGCGACGGCGACCATGCCGCCGATGCAGTGGAGCGCATCCAGCTACTGCTCAGCGAACCGCTGACCATCGCCCAGACCCATCTGGCGATTTCCGCCAGCGTCGGCGTGGCCATGTATCCCGCCGATGGCTGCGATGTCGAAACCCTGCTGCACCGCGCCGACATGGCCATGTACCAGGCCAAGAGCAGTGGTCGCGGCTGCTTCAGCTTCTTCAGCAGCGAGCTGAACAAGCTCGCCCAGGAGCGCCTGGCCCTGGAAAACGCCCTGCGCGAGGCCTTGCAGAAAGACCAGTTGCGCCTGCATTACCAGCCGCAAGTGGAAATGGCCACTGGCCGTCTGTACGGCGTGGAAGCCTTGGCGCGCTGGACCCATCCGCAACTGGGCGAGATCTCCCCGGCGCGTTTCATTCCGCTGGCAGAGGAATGCGGACTGGTCGCCGACCTGGGACGCTGGGCATTGCGCGAGGCGTGCCGGCAGTTGTCCGAATGGCGTGCCCGGGGCCTGGCGGTGCCGGCGGTGGCGGTAAACCTGTCGCCGACCAGTTTCCATAACCTCGACCTGCCACGCATGATCGCCGATACCTTGCGCAGCCATGACCTGGCCCCGGCGGACCTGACCCTGGAACTGACCGAGAACATCCTGCTGGACACCAACCCGAGCACCATGAAGACCATCGACGAGGTACATGCCCAAGGGGTGCGCCTGTCGATGGATGACTTCGGCACCGGGTATTCCAGCCTGAGCTACCTGCGACGCCTGCCGGTGTCGGAGCTCAAGCTCGATCGCAGTTTCGTCGCCGACATCGAAACCGATGAAGCGGCCCGGGCCTTGAGCAACGCGATCCTCGGCATCGGCCGCAGCCTGCACCTGACGGTGGTGGCGGAGGGCATCGAAACCGAATCGCAGAGTGTCTGGCTGGAAGCGCAGGGGTATCCGGTGGCCCAGGGGTATCTGTTCTCGCCACCGCTGGCGCCGGATGCCTTGGCGCGGTGGCTGGAGGAGCGGGTGGTGGTGGTGGGGGAGGCTTAAGTTCTGGGGGGACT
>NZ_JAOECN010000066.1:0-17143 GCF_029836855.1 Pseudomonas sp. GD04058 | reverse complement strand
GCCCTTGAATACAAAAGAGGTTCAGTGCGGATTGATCATCCGCGACAGGCCCAGGTTCTTCAGGGCCAGGTGCAAGGTGCTGTGGATAACCTGCGGGTTGTCGATCTCCATGACCTGCGCGAGCATTTCCTTCGATTTGCCCATGCTGATCTGGCGCAGCATCCATTTCACCTTCGGCAGGTTGGTGGCGTTCATCGACAGGCTGTCGAAGCCCATCGCCATCAGCAATACCGCAGCCGCCGGGTCACCAGCCATTTCACCACAGATGCTCACCGGCTTGCCTTCGGCATGGGCCGCCGTGACCACATGCTGCAGGGCCTGGAGCACCGCCGGGTGCAGGTAGTCGTAGAGGTCGGCGACGCGCGGGTTGTTGCGGTCCACCGCCAGCAGGTACTGGGTCAGGTCGTTCGAACCGACCGAGAGGAAGTCCACCTGGCGCGCCAGTTCGCGGGTCTGGTACACGGCCGCGGGGATTTCCACCATGACGCCCACCGGCGGCATCGGCACGTCGGTGCCTTCGTCGCGCACCTCGCCCCAGGCACGGTGGATCAGGTGCAGGGCTTCTTCAAGCTCGTGGATGCCGGAGATCATCGGCAGCAGGATGCGCAGGTTGTTCAGGCCTTCGCTGGCCTTGAGCATGGCGCGGGTCTGGACCAGGAAGATCTCCGGATGGTCGAGGGTAACGCGGATGCCGCGCCAGCCAAGGAAGGGGTTGTCTTCCTTGATCGGGAAATAGGACAGCGCCTTGTCGCCCCCGATGTCCAGGCTGCGCATGGTCACTGGCAACGGGTGGAAAGCAGCCAGTTGCTCACGGTAGATGGCCAGCTGTTCCTTTTCGCTGGGGAAACGCTGGTTGATCATGAATGGCACTTCGGTGCGGTACAGGCCGACACCCTCGGCGCCACGCTGCTGCGCCCGGGCCACATCGGCGAGCAGGCCGGTGTTGACCCACAGCGGCATGCGGTGGCCGTCGGTGGTTTCGCACGGCAGTTCGCGCAGGGCATCAAGGCCCTGGGCCAGCTGGCGCTCCTCCTCGACCACATCGGCGTACTGCTTGCGCAGCACATCGCTGGGGTTGGTATAGACGTCGCCCTTGTAGCCATCGACGATCATCTGGATGCCGTCGACCTTGGAATACGGCAGGTCGACCAGGCCCATCACCGTGGGAATGCCCATGGCTCGGGCGAGGATCGCCACATGGGAGTTGCCCGAACCCAGCACCGACACCAGGCCCACCAGCTTGCCTTCCGGCACTTCGCCGAGCATGGCCGGGGTCAGTTCTTCGCTGACCAGGATGGTGTTGTCCGGGTAGACCAGCGACAGCTGGCGGGCCTCCTGGAGGTAGGCCAGCAGGCGCCGGCCGAGGTCCTTGACGTCCGAGGCACGCTCGCGCAGGTAGGCATCGTCCATCAGTTCGAAGCGGTTGACGTGCTCGCCGACCACCTGGCGCAAGGAGCCCTGCGCCCATTGGCCGGTCTTGATGACCTCGACCACCTCGCCGCCCAGGGCCGCGTCGTCGAGCATCATCAGGTAGACGTCGAACAACGCCCGCTCTTCCGGGCGCAGCTGGGTCGCCAGCTTGGCCGAGAGGGTGCGCATGTCGCTGCGCACGCCTTCGAGGGCGTTGTTGAAAAGCTTGAGTTCAGCGTCGATGTCGGTGACGGTCTTGTCCGGCACTACATCCAGGTCGGCCGGCGGCAGCATGACCACCGCAGTACCTACCGCGGCTCCCGGCGAGCCCGGCACGCCGACGAACTTGGCTTCCTGGATACCCTTGCCCTGGCGACCCAGGCCGCGGATCGAACCGGTGGCCTCGGCGTGGGCGATAACCCCGGCGAGCTGCGCGCTCATGGTGACGAGGAAGGCTTCTTCCCCTTCGTCGAACTGGCGCCGCTCCTTTTGCTGGATAACCAGCACCCCGACCACGCGACGGTGGTGGATGATCGGCGCACCCAGGAAGGAGGCGAACCGCTCCTCGCCGGTCTCGGCGAAGTAGCGGTAGCGCGGGTGGTCGGCGGCGTTTTCCAGGTTCAGCGGCTCTTCCCGGGTACCGACCAGGCCGACCAGGCCCTCGTTCGGCGCCATGCTGACCTTGCCGATGGAGCGCTTGTTCAGGCCCTCGGTGGCCATCAGGACGAAACGGTTGGTTTCCGGGTCGAGCAGGTAGACCGAGCAGACCTGGCTGCCCATGGCCTCTTTGACGCGCAAGACGATGATCCCCAACGCCGTCTTGAGATCCTTGGCGGAGTTAACTTCCTGGACGATCTTGCGCAGCGTATTGAGCATGGCTCGGGGTCGAACTCCGTCGTCAGTCGCGCGCCAGAAGGCGCGGGGCAAGCTCTTTGAGCGCGCGGCGGTACACTTCGCGCTTGAATGTCACTACCTGGCCCAGCGGATACCAATAGCTGACCCAGCGCCAGCCATCGAACTCCGGTTTGCCGGTGAGATCCATCCGCACCCGCTGCTCGTTGGAAACCAGCCGCAGCAGGAACCACTTCTGTTTCTGGCCGATGCACAGCGGTTGGCTGTGGGTACGGACCAGACGTTGGGGTAAACGATAACGCAACCAGCCACGGGTGCAGGCAAGTATTTCCACGTCCTGACGCTCGAGACCTACTTCTTCATTCAACTCGCGGTACAGAGCATCTTCCGGTGTTTCATCGGGGTTGATTCCCCCTTGTGGAAACTGCCAGGCATCCTGGTTGATTCGCCGGGCCCATAGCACCTGTCCAAGATCATTCGTGAGAATGATCCCGACATTGGGGCGAAAACCATCGGGGTCGATCACGGCAGCAACCTCGCAAACGCATGTCGCCGCATTGTTCCACAAAGCCAGCAAGCCCAGCAACGCGCCCGCCATACCTTATGTGCAGCGTTGTGAAAAGTCCGTATTCTGTGGGACTTTTCAGATGTTATGCGAGTGACTCTTCGATGCGCCTGGCTTTATTCGATCTGGACAATACCCTCCTCGGCGGCGACAGCGACCACGCCTGGGGCGACTACCTGTGCGCCCGCGGCATTCTCGATCCGGTCGAGTACCAGAACCGCAACGACGCCTTCTACCAGGATTACCTGGCCGGCAAGCTGGACCTGCAGGCCTACCTGAACTTCAGCCTGGAGATCCTGGCCACCACCGAGATGGCCCAGCTCGACGAATGGCATGGCGACTTCATGCGCGACTGCGTCGAACCGATCATCCTGCCCAAGGCCCTGGCCCTGCTGAAGAAACACCGCGACGCTGGCGACAAGCTGGTCATCATCACCGCCACCAACCGCTTCATCACCGGGCCTATCGCCAAGCGCCTGGAGGTGGAAACCCTGCTCGCCACCGAATGCGAGCTGGTCGACGGCCGCTACACCGGGCGCAGCATCGATGTGCCGTGCTTCCGCGAAGGCAAGGTGACCCGCCTGAAGCGCTGGCTGGAAGAGAACGGGCTGACACTCGAAGGCAGCTACTTCTATAGCGACTCGATGAACGACCTGCCGCTGCTGGAGCAGGTGGACAATCCGGTGGCGGTCGATCCCGACCCGAACCTGCGGGCCGAGGCCGAAAAACGCGGCTGGCCGGTGATCAGCCTGCGCGATTAAGCCAGGACGTCAGACCGGCTTGGCGCCCATCAAGCCGGCGATGGCGATGAAACAGATGCCGCTGAACAACGCCAGGGCCAGGGTGAACCGGGGTTTGCCCGCGTCCGGCGCGCTACGCAGGTGATTGATCCGGGCCAGCAGCCAGAACCAGGCCAGCGCGCCGAAGGTATACAGCAGGCTCGAACCCAGCACCCAGGTCTGCCCCAGCGGCCAGCCAACCAGGTGGACCAGCCACCAGCCGGTAAACGGCAGGCTCACCAGGCCGATGCCCATCGACAGCCAGAGAAAACCCTGCGGCCGCGCCAGCAGCCGCCCGCCCGCTGCCGCATCACCCGTGCGCCGGGCTCTCCAGGTCCAGACCGCCAGCCCCAGTGCGCTGCCAAGCAGCAGCACGGTAGCCAGCACATGAGCGGTTTTCAGGGCGGTCAGCGGTTCCATGGGGGCGATTTCCTCGGGGCGTTGCTCAAAGCGTAGCCGCTTAGCCGAGGAACAGCCGGTAGGCCGGGTTGTCGGTTTCGTCCCAGTACGGGTAGCCGATCTTCGCCAGCGCCGCCGGCACCAGGTGGCGCTCGTCTTCCGGCACTTGCAGGCCGGCGACCACGCGGCCGTCCGCCGCGCCATGGTTGCGGTAGTGGAACATCGAGATATTCCAGCGCCCGCCCAGCTTGTTGAGGAAGTTGAACAGCGCTCCCGGACGCTCGGGGAACTCGAAGCGCAGGACCATTTCATCGCTGACCCCGACCGCGTGACCGCCGACCATATGGCGGATATGCAGCTTGGCCAGCTCGTTGTCGGTCAGGTCGGTGACCGGGAAGCCCTTCTCCGTGAGTTGCTGGATCAGCGCGCTGCGCGGATCGTTGTCCGGGTGGGTCTGTACGCCGACGAAAATGTGCGCTTCGCTGCCGGAGTGGTAGCGGTAGTTGAATTCGGTGATCTGGCGCTTGCCGATCGCCTCGCAGAACGCCTTGAAGCTGCCCGGCTGCTCTGGAATGGTCACCGCGATGATCGCCTCGCGACCCTCGCCCAGTTCGGCGCGTTCGGCAACATGGCGCAGGCGGTCGAAGTTGACGTTGGCGCCGGAGTCGATGGCCACCAGGGTCTGGCCGGCCAGGCCGTGCTGCTCCACGTACTTCTTGATCCCGGCAACGCCCAGGGCGCCGGCCGGCTCGGTGATCGAGCGGGTATCGTCGTAGATATCCTTGATGGCTGCGCAGATCTCATCGGTATTGACGGTAATCACTTCATCGACGTGTTCCTTGCAGATGTCGAAGGTGTGCTGGCCGATCTGCGCCACCGCCACGCCATCGGCGAACAGCCCGACCTGCGGCAGGATCACGCGCTCGCCGGCGGCCATGGCGGCCTGCAGGCAGTTGGAGTCGTCCGGTTCGACGCCGATGATCCTGATCTCGGGGCGCAGGTACTTGACGTAGGCGGCGATGCCGGCGATCAGCCCGCCGCCACCGACCGGCACGAAGATCGCGTCCAGGCGGCCCGGGTGCTGACGCAGGATTTCCATGGCCACGGTGCCCTGGCCGGCGATGGTGTGCGGATCGTCGTAGGGGTGGACGTAGACGAAGCCCTTTTCCTCGACCAGTTTCAGCGAATAGGCCAGCGCCTCGGGGAACGAATCGCCATGCAGCACCACCTTGCCGCCGCGGGAGCGCACACCTTCAACCTTGATTTCCGGGGTGGTGCGCGGCATGACGATGGTCGCCTTGACCCCCATTTCCCGCGCTGCCAGGGCCAGACCCTGGGCATGATTGCCGGCCGAGGCGGTGACCACGCCGCGCGCGCGCTCCTGCTCGCTCAACTGCGCCAGCTTGTTGTAGGCGCCGCGGATCTTGAAGGAAAACACCGGCTGCAGGTCTTCGCGCTTGAGCAGGATCTGGTTGCCCAGGCGCTTGCTGAGCTGGCCGGCAGCCTGCAGAGGGGTTTCCACGGCGACGTCATAGACGCGCGAGGTGAGGATCTTCTTGACGTACTGTTCGAGCATCGGGAAAGCATCACGGGCGGCTGGACGGGGGATCGGAGTCTACCGCAGCGCCTTGTCGGGCGACCACAGCAAACCCGGGGTTTTAGCCGCTATAATGCCCGGCTTCACGATACTCCCGCTTCGGAGCCCGCATGACCCAGGACCAACTCAAACAGGCCGTCGCCCAGGCCGCTGTCGATTTCATCCTGCCGCACCTGGATGCCAAGAGCATCATCGGTGTCGGCACCGGCTCGACGGCCAACTGCTTCATCGACGCCCTGGCCCGACACAAGACCGCCTTCGACGGCGCCGTGGCCAGCTCCGAGGCCACTGCCGCACGCCTGAAGGGCCATGGCATCCCGGTCTACGAGCTGAACACCGTGAGCGAGCTGGAGTTCTACATCGACGGTGCCGACGAGAGCGACGAGCACCTCAACCTGATCAAGGGCGGTGGCGCAGCCCTGACCCGCGAGAAAATCGTCGCGGCAGTGGCGAAAACCTTTATCTGCATCGCCGACGCCAGCAAGCTGGTGCCGGTGCTGGGTGCCTTCCCGCTTCCGGTCGAAGTCATCCCGATGGCGCGCAGCCATGTGGCGCGCCAGCTGGTGAAGCTGGGCGGTGACCCGGTGTACCGCGAAGGTGTGGTGACCGACAACGGCAACATCATCCTCGACGTGCACAACCTGCAGATCACCAATCCGGTGGAGCTGGAAAGCCAGATCAATGCGATCGTCGGCGTGGTCACCAACGGCCTGTTCGCGGCGCGTCCGGCAGACCTGCTGTTGCTGGGCACCAGTGAAGGCGTGAAGACCCTCAAGGCCTGACGGGGCGACGCGATCCCCTGTGGGAGCGGGTTCACCCGCGATTACGATAGTGGATTCACCGACGCAATCGCGGGTGAACCCGCTCCCACAGGGTTCGGTGTTGCTCTACCGATCTGCCTTCCTGAACACATAGAACAGGTTCGGCTCACTCACCAGGTACAGCGTCCCATCCCCGTCCATGGCAATCCCCTCCGCCTGCGGCACGCTCTGCTTCAAGCCCTGGAACCCCTTGCGCAGTGACAGACTGCCCACCGGCCGCCCTTGCACATCCAGTTCCAGCACCAGCTTGGACTCATCCGACAAGGCCAGCAGATGCCCGCTGCGCTCGTCGAACTGCAGGCTCGACAGATCCCGCACGAACAACCGCGAATCCCGCTTGCGGTCCTGCACCACATGCACCGCGTACGGCTGTTGCGGGTTGCCATGAGGGAAACCATGCACCTCGTAGATCAGCATCGGGTCGCGTTCCTTGGCGACGAACAGGCGCTTGCCCTGCTGGTCCCAGGCCAGTCCTTCGAAGCCCTTGTTGCCGTTGAGGCCGATACCCAGGGTCAGTTGCTCGGCATCCTTGGCATCGAGGAACGGCGTGTCATCCGTCAGCCGCACCCGGATCAGACGCTGCTGACGCTCGTCGGTGATCACATAGCTGTCACGCCCGACATACTCCACCGCCTCCGGATCACCAAACCCGGTCAATGCCACCCGACGCAGAACCCGACCTTCCAGCGACAATTCGATCAGCTCGGGGTTGGTGTTGGTCACGGTAAACAGGCTTTTGCGGTCGGGGTCGTAGGTCAGGGCCGACAGATCGTCCGACAGGCCTTCAATGGGACGGGCCTCGATCACCACGCGATAACGGTCGAGGCCAATGCTCTGGCCGGACGGCTGCATCCAGGTCTTCAGGTTGAACCAGCCGCGCTCGTACAGCCGATAGTGCTGCCCGGCATAGGCCAGGACGGCCAGCAGGGCAACGAGGAACACAAGGAGAGGAATACGCAGGCGCATCGGCAAGACTCAGGCAGGAAACGGAACGGCCTGAATCTCACCATAGTCAGCTGAAATGAAGCTTAATGCCACTATCGGAAAAATCTTCCGTCATTGCTTGTGGAAGCGATAGAACAGGTTCGGCTCACTGACCATGTACAGGGTGCCCGCTTCATCCATGGCCACGCCTTCGGCCCGTGGAATACGGTTCTTCAGGCCATTGAAACCGCCAAGCAGGGTCATGAAGCTGACCTGCTCGCCCTGTTTGTCCAGTTCGAGCAGCATGTTGGAGTCTGCCGACAGTACCAGCAGATGGCCCGTACGCGGGTCCACGCCAAGGCCCGAGAGATTGCGCAGGTCCAGGTCGTCGTTGGCCAGCTCCTGCTTGGTCCCGGCCAGGTCCGAACGACCATCGGTACGCCAGCTGAACAGCTTGGGCGGACGCTCTTCACCGAGGATCAGCCGCTGTTGCGCCGGATCCCAGGCGATACCCTCGAAACCCTTGTTCTGGTTAGCCGAAGGGCCGAGATCGTAGTGCGGGAAGTCCTTGATATTCAGCTCGGTGGTGGCGTCGTCGAGGCTGACCAGCGTCAGGCTGTGCTGGCGCTCGTCGGTAATGGCCAGGCGACCATCGGCGAGCACCGCGACGCCCTCGGGATTGGACCAGCCGTGCAGCGGGATCTTGCGCAGTACGTCGCCGTCGAGGTTGAGCTCGACCAGGAAGGGGTTCTTGCCCATGACCGCGAACAGGGTCTTGCGCCCGGGATGGTAGGACAGGTCGGAGGCCTCATCGTCCTCCATGCCTGGCAGCACCTTGGCATCGATATCGACCTGGTAGTCAGGCAACCAGACACTGGCCTTCTGGGTAACCTGGTTCTGGAAGCGCTCCTGCAGCCACAGCATGCCGCGGTCGTCCCAATGCATCGCAATGGCCACGCCGTAGCCGATCACGGCGGCCGTCACCAGCCAGGTGGACCAGCGCAGGGCGATGGGGCGCTTGCGCGCGGGCGACAAGGGGTCGCCTGAAGAGCCGGAAGTCAGGGTGGCCATCGGAGAAATTCCTGTTGTTGTGTCCGGCTGACGCAAGCAGCCGCAAGACCGGGTGGGAATTATCCAGATGATTTGTGAAAAAAACGGGAAAACCGACGAATGAATGGACAAATGGGGCAGCCATTGCGGCTGCCCCATTCCGGGTCAGAGCACTTTGCCTTCGAAACGGCTGGCGCCTGGCAGCTCCAGTACCAGTTCATCGCCAGGGTTCAGCGGGCCGACGCCTACCGGGGTACCGGTGAGGATCACATCGCCAGCCTGCAGGGAAAACTGCGATGCCATGTGCTGGATCATCGGCACGATCGGGTTGAGCATCAGCGCACTGTTGCCGTCCTGGCGCACTTCGCCGTTGATGGTCAGGCGGATGCCGATATCGGCGAGGTCCTCGAAGGTGCTGCCAACCACGAACGGCGGCAGGACACAGGCACCATCGAAGCACTTGGCGCGTTCCCAGGGCAGGCCCTTGTCCTTCAATTGCGATTGCAGGTCGCGCAGGGTCAGGTCCAGGGCCGGGGCGAAGCCGGAGATCGCGTCCAGCACTTCTTCCTCGGAGGGCTTCGGCGACAGGGACTTGCCCAGCAGCACGGCGATTTCCGCCTCGTAATGCACCGAGCCACGTTCGACCGGAATGGCGAAACCACCTTCCAGGGGCACCACGCAACTGCCCGGCTTGATGAACAGCAGCGGCTCGGTGGGAATCGGGTTGTCCAGTTCCTTGGCGTGTTCGGCGTAGTTGCGCCCGATGCACACCACTTTACCCAGCGGGAAGTGGATGCGCGTTCCGTCTACATATTGGTGCTGATAGCTCATTTCCGGCTCCTGTGGGTCATTCGGGGGCGAAGATCTTGCCCGGGTTCATGATCCCGTTGGGATCGAACACCGCCTTGACTGCCTTCATGTAGTCGATTTCCGCCGCCGAGCGGCTGTAGGCGAGGTAGTCGCGCTTGGTCATGCCGACACCATGCTCGGCGGAAATCGATCCGTTGTACTTCTCGACGACTTCGAACACCTGCTTGTTGACCACCGCGCATTCGGCGAAGAACTCGTCCTTGCTCATGTCGTCGGGCTTGAGGATGTTCAAATGCAGGTTGCCATCACCGATGTGGCCGTACCAGACCACGATGAAATCCGGGTAGCTTTCGTTGACGATCACGTCGATATCCCGCAGGAACGCCGGGACCTTGGCCACGGTGACGGAGATATCGTTCTTGTACGGGGTCCAGTGCGAGATGGTTTCCGACAGGTATTCGCGCAGCTTCCACAGATTGCGCAACTGCTGCTCGCTCTGGCTCATCACCCCGTCCAGCACCCAGCCCTGCTCGACGCAGTGCTCGAAGAGCGCCAGGGCATCGTTGCCGACATCCTCGGTGGTGGCCTCGAACTCCAGCAGGGCATAGAAAGGACATTCGGTGGCGAACGGCGCCGGTACATCGCCACGATCGAGGATCTTGGCCAGGCCCTTGTCGGAGAAAAACTCGAACGCCGTCAGGTCCAGCTTGCTCTGGAAGGCGTGCAACACCGGCATGATCGAGTCGAAATCGGGGGTGCCGAGGACCATCGCGGTGAGGTTCTTCGGCGCGCGATCCAGGCGCATGGTCGCTTCGACCACGAAGCCCAGGGTGCCTTCGGCGCCGATGAACAACTGGCGCAGATCGTAGCCGGTGGCGTTCTTGATCAGGTCCTTGTTCAGTTCCAGCAGGTCGCCCTTGCCGGTGACCACCTTGAGCCCGGCAACCCAGTTGCGGGTCATGCCGTAGCGAATGACCTTGATTCCGCCGGCATTGGTGCCGATGTTGCCGCCAATCTGGCTGGAACCCGACGAGGCGAAATCCACCGGGTAATACAGCCCCTGTTCCTCGGCGAAGGCCTGCAATTGCGCGGTAACCACTCCAGGCTGGCAGACCACGGTGCGGTCGAAGGCATTGAAGTCGAGGATACGGTTCATGGAGTCGAAGGACACCACCACCTCGCCATTGGCCGCGACAGCGGCGGCGGACAGGCCCGTGCGTCCGCCCGAGGGCACCAGGGCGATCCTGTGCCGGTTGGCCCAGAGGACGATGGCCTGTACCTGCTCGACGGTCCTGGGAAAGACGATGGCCGATGGCGCGGGCGGGAAGTGCTTGGTCCAGTCCTTGCCATACGCTTCCAGGGAAGGGGCATCGGTCAGGACCTTGCCGGGCTCGACAAGGGACGTCAGTTCAGCAAGCAGAACGGGATCGATCATGATGGAACTCTCGAACTATTCATGGTCACCCTGAGCACACTTCACGTGCCGGGGATGGTCTGAGCGCGGCGCCGGTATGCTAGCATACGCCCCCCCGCTGATCGTGCTTCCCCGCCGATTCTGCGACAGCTTCACTTCCCAGCCATTTTTCTCCGGGACACAGGTTTACGCAGATGAGCAAGACTTCTCTCGATAAGAGCAAGATCAAGTTCCTTCTTCTCGAAGGGGTCCACCAGAACGCCGTGGACGTCCTCAAGGCCGCCGGGTACACCAACATCGAGTACCTCACCGGTTCCCTGCCGGAAGCAGATCTGAAGGAAAAGATCGCCGATGCCCACTTCATCGGTATCCGCTCCCGCACTCAACTGACCGAAGAGATCTTCGACTGCGCCAAGAAACTGGTTGCCGTCGGCTGCTTCTGCATCGGCACCAACCAGGTCGACCTGGACGCAGCCCGCGAGCGCGGCATCGCGGTGTTCAACGCGCCGTACTCCAACACCCGCTCCGTTGCCGAGCTGGTGCTGGCCGAGGCCATCCTGCTGCTGCGCGGCATCCCCGAGAAAAATGCGTCCTGCCACCGTGGCGGCTGGATCAAGAGCGCGGCCAACTCCTTCGAGATCCGCGGCAAGAAGCTGGGCATCGTCGGCTACGGCTCGATCGGTACCCAACTGTCGGTCCTGGCCGAAAGCCTGGGCATGCAGGTGTTCTTCTTCGACCCGCTGACCAAGCTGCCGCTGGGCAACGCCACCCAGGTCACCAGCCTGCACGAACTGCTGGGCCTGGCCGATATCGTCTCGCTGCACGTGCCTGAGCTGCCATCCACCCAGTGGATGATCGGCGAGAAGGAAATCCGTGCGATGAAGAAGGGCTCGATCCTGATCAACGCCGCCCGCGGTACCGTGGTCCAGCTGGAACACCTGGCTGCCGCGATCAAGGACAAGCACCTGATCGGCGCCGCCATCGACGTGTTCCCGGTCGAGCCGCGCTCCAACGATGAAGAGTTCGAAAGCCCGCTGCGCGGCCTGGACAACGTGATCCTGACCCCGCACATCGGCGGCTCCACCGCCGAAGCCCAGGCCAATATCGGCCTGGAAGTGGCGGAGAAGCTGGTCAAGTACAGCGACAACGGTACCTCGGTGTCGTCCGTCAACTTCCCGGAAGTCGCCCTGCCGGCCCACCCTGGCAAGCACCGCCTGCTGCACATCCACGAAAACATCCCGGGCGTGCTCAGCGAGATCAACAAGGTCTTCGCCGAGAACGGCATCAACATCTCCGGTCAGTTCCTGCAGACCAACGAGAAAGTGGGTTACGTGGTAATCGACGTGGACGCCGAGTACTCGGACCTGGCTCAAGAGAAACTGCAACAGGTCAAGGGCACCATCCGTTCCCGCGTTCTGTTCTGAGTTCCTTGCGCTGTTGAAAAGGGAGGCCTTGATGGCCTCCCTTTTTTATTTGCGTTGAAAACATGAAGTTGCATGATTCCGACGGAAATATTTCAACTAGGGTTAAACATCCGGGGAAGGATGCGGTCACAAGGGGCTCTTGACCGGGGCCATGACAGAAGCCGCGGCAACCCTGTGTTTAATTGCCAATGAGAAGAAGGGGCTCAGATGCGTTTCTTTACCGGGGCACTATTGGCCGCCAGCCTGCTCAGCCCGTGGGCACATGCGGATATTCTCGACGAAATCGCCGACCGCAACGAATTGCGAATCGCCATTGAAGCTAAAACGCCACCGTTCAACTTCCGTGATACCGCCGGGCAACTGAGCGGGTTCGAAGTGGAACTGGGGCAGATGCTCGCCAAAGAGCTGGACGTAAATGCCGACTTCATCGTGGTGGACCCGGCCGAACTTCTGCCAGGCGTGGAAAGCGGCAAATACGATGTGGCGATTAATCAGATTGCCACCACTGCGGAACTGAAAGAGCGACTGGACTTCAGCAATCCCTACAGTTACACCATCGCCCAACTGATCGTGCGCCAGGAAGAAAAGCGCCCGCTGCATGACCTCGAAGCCTTCAAGGGCCACAGCCTCGGGGTGGTCCAGGGCAGCTCGTTCGCCGCCCAGGCACAGAGCGTCGAAGGCGTGGACCTGCGCAGTTACAAGGATGCGATCCAGCCGATCAAGGAAGTGGCGGACGACCAGATCGACGGCGCCGTCAGTGATCGCCTGCTGATTCCCTATGCAATCAAGGAACGCAACCTGCCGGTGGCCGAAGGCGCGACGATGGGGCCGGTGCTGAAGCTGGCGATTCCGTTCCAGAAGGGCAACCCGGCGTTCCAGAGTGCGCTGGACAACGCGTTGCAGCGGGTCAAGGACGATGGCCGGCTGAGCGAATTGTCGAAGAAGTGGTTTGGGGTGGATGCGAGCGAGCCGCCCAAGCAGTAGATATTCAGCGCTGCTGATGGCCTCATCGCTGGCAAGCCAGCTCCCACACCCTGTGGAGCTGGCTTGCCAGCGATGAGGCCCTGAAGATCACAGCGAATCCAGCGCCCGAGCCGCTTCTTCCAGCTCCAGCTCACTGAACACCAGCACCCCTTCGCGCCGCAGCAAGGCACTGGTAACCCCCTCACCGGCAACCTTGTTGCCACTGAAGGTCCCGTCATAAACCAGCCGGTTGCCACAGGACGGACTCCCCGCCTTTAACACCGCCACGCGGATCCCGTGCCGCCGCACCAGCTCCAGGGCCATCCGCGCCCCGGCGAGAAACTCGGCGCTGACATCCTCCCCGAGCACCGTCACCACCTGCGCCTCGCCATCCAGCACCGCCCCGCCCTGCCCGCCGGGAATTTCCGCCGGCGGCCGAGGCGTCGGCAGCCCACCCGCCACCTCCGGACACAGCGGCACCACCCGCCCCTGCTTCTGCCAGGTTTGCAACAGATCGGGATGCCCGCTGGCACGCCCGTCATAGCGCACCGGCTGGCCGAGCAAGCAGGCGCTCACCAGCACCCGCGACAGATTAGAAGGGGTCGTTGCCACGACGGCGGAACCAGCCAGTGACCGAAAGACGCTCGCGATGCGCCATCAGCACCTCATGGGGCAGGTCGGCGGACATGAACACGACCAGGCTGCCGCCCACTGGCGGGATATCCCGCTCGCTGCCGTCCGCCAGGTAGATGCGCAGTTCACCGCCGTCCTGCGCCGCCCACTCCTCGTTGAGGTAGATGATGGCCGAGACGGTGCGGCGGTCATCGTCACGGAAGCGGTCGAGGTGCTTGCGATAGAAGGTGCCTGCCGGGTAACGGGCAAAGTGGCATTCGAAATCCTCCAGCCCCAGGTAGAAGTCGCGATTCAGCGCTTCGCGCAGACCGTCCATCAATGCCAGGTAGTGGTCGCAGGCCTCGGACTGTCCGGGTTCGATCCAGAGGATATGGTCGCCACGTATGCCTTCGCGCACTTCCTGGCCCTGGCCACGCCCCACTGCCGCCGGGGCCAGCTCGCCTTGTTCGGCACGTTGCCGGCATTCGGCCGCCAGGGCCCGGGTCAACGCCTCGGGCAGGAAGATTGCCTGGTGCGACCAGCCCTGATTGGCGAGGTCGTCGACAATAGCGGGAATCTGCGGATGTTCGGAGGATATGTGCATGGCGCGCATGGTAACGGGCCGGCGGCCAAACCGACAGCGCCACTTGGTCGCATCGACGCACTGGCGTCTCGACAAAGCCCCGCAAGGCCACGGACAATAGCCGCCTGCCGACAGGAGTCCTGAATGCGCCGTTTGTTTTTTCTGCTGTTGATCATCTGCACCACGCCTGTCAGGGCAGACTCCCTCGATCAGCTGTACAAGGTCGCCGGCTGGCCCGAGCAGCGCGCCCACTTCTCCGATGCCATCGCCGCCGCCCAGCAGCGCTACCAGAAAAGCCTGCCGCCCGCGGTGTTCCAGGCGCTGGTGGACAACAGCAACCAGCGTTTCGAGGCCAAGGCCGTGGATCGCCGCGCCGCCGCCCAACTGCGTGCCAACCTGAAGGACCCGTCCCCCGCCCTGACCTTCTTCCAGTCGCCACTGGGGCGCAAGGTGGTGGCCGCCGAACTGCTCGCCACCCGCCGCGACCAGTTGGCGAAGAACGCCAAGGGCCTGCCGAAGATGCAGGCCAGCGACAACCGCCTGCTCATCATCGGCCACCTGGCCCAGGCCCTGCCCGCCCGGGAAGCCGGCGCCGAGGTTAGCCTGGCAATCGCCGGCGTCGCCGCCGACAGCCTCAGCCAGATGATTCCCGGCCTGTTCGGCGGCGGTCAGGCCCAGGGCATGCTGGACGGTCAGCGCCAGCGCCTGATGCAGCAGATCGGCGAAGACCTGAACAACACTCTGCTGTACGTCTATCGCGACCTTTCCGATGCCGAGCTGGAGGAGTTCGCCACCTTCGCCGAATCCGCCGAAGGCCAGGCCTACTACAAGGCCGCCCTGGCCGCGATCCGCGCCGGCCTCGCCGTGGGCCAGAGCTCCTCGGACCTGAGGTGATCAGCCCAGGCGCTGTTCGATGAAGGCGAAATAGCGCCGGCGAATGTCCGGCAGCTCATTGGCCAGATGATGCCGGGCCTCGGGCAGCAGCAGTATCTTCGGCGCGTCGAACTTGGCCTTGAGCACCTCGAGGTTGTAGCGCCAGTCCACGGTCATGTCCGCTTCCCCTTGCACGATCAGCGGCTGGCGCGGGCTGCCGGGTGCTGTCTCGATCCGCCGTATCCATCGGACCAATGCACCCACCCAGGCAGTAGGCAGGCGACGCGGCTGCAAAGGGTCGGCAAGCAGGAACGGGAGGAAGGTCGGATCGTTGCTGTTCTCGCTGAAACGCCTGGCGATGCCGTTGACGAAGGGTTTGAGCATGAAATAGCTGAGCTTCGACCAACCCCAGGCCCGCGGTCGCACCAGCGGCGACAGCAGGATCACCTCGCCGCTGACCGGGCTGCCTTCGCCGCGGTGCAGCAGGTGATCGACCGCAATGGCGCCGCCGGTGCTCTGCCCGCAAAGATGCCAGGGCTGCGGCAATTGCAGGCCGGCGGCCTGACGGAACACTTCGTCCAGAACCTGCTGGTACACCGCGAAATCATCGATGCTGGCGCGTTCGCCGCTGGACAGGCCATGCCCGGGCAGATCGCAGGAGATCACCGCGAAGCCTTGTTGCAGTGCCCAGTCGATCACGTGGCGGTACAGGCCCATGTGATCGTAGAAGCCGTGCAGCAACACCAGCGTCGCCACCGGCTCGGCGGGCAGCCAGACCTGGCTGACGACCTCGAAGCCCGCGCAGGAGAAACGCCCCAGCCAGCTCGCCGCGCAAGGCACCCGGTCCAGGCCATAGAAACGCTGGTACGCCTGGCCCTCGACCGACAACGGCTGACGCACCGCCAGGGGTGGCAGGCTGGTACGCAGGGGATCGGCTTGGAACAAGGCGGACATGGAAGGCTTCCGGAAAGGTACTGAAGGATTGACCTGCGATATTCATCTGTCGGCGGAGGCATGGCAAGCTGGCCCCCTTTTATTTGCCGGTATTGCCCATGTCGGGGAAAACACTGCTCGCCACCCTCACCCTCGTCCTCTGCGCTGCCGTGCTGTGGCTGGCCTATGACAACTTCCAGAGCCGCTACCTGCGCCCCTTCGACAACCAGACCGCACTCTTCGCCGGCGACCACCTGCGCCTGCCGCCCGAACTTGCCGGCCCCGGCCCGATCCGCCTGGTGCACTTCTGGGACCCGGCCTGCCCATGCAACGTCGGCAACCAGCAGCACCTGAGCGAACTGATCGAACACTACGGCCCGCAGGGCGTGGCCTTCCATGTAGTGCAAAAGCCAGGCACCCACGGCCAGCTTCCCGCCAACCTGGGCGCACTAAAGCCCATCGCCAGCCTGCCCGGCGCCGAGCACCTGCCGGCCAGCCCTGCCGTGGCGATCTGGGACAAGGACGGCAACCTTGCCTACTTCGGACCCTACAGCGAAGGGGCCACCTGCAATGCCAGCAACAGCTTTATCGAACCGATTCTGCAGGCGCTGACCGAGGGCCGGCCGGTGAAGGTGACGCAAACGATGGCGGTGGGGTGTTATTGCCAGTGGGCAAGATGAAATAAAGCGAAATAAATGAGACCCCCTCTATAGTTATTTACAGCACCTAGAAAAATCAGAAAACTAAATTTTTGCGCATACATGGAGAAGGAGCTACCTGTATGCGACAGCAAAATTCAACTTCTTTACCTGCAGTAACGATCACTGCGACGCACCCCGACAATAACTCGGGCCATATTTCATCAGAAATAACGCGCTGGGAACATGAAACAATCCCTGGGGCCCATTATCTTTCACGATTCCAGCCAGGATCACTGATAATCGAAATCGTCACAGACCACGACGCAGACAAGACTCAAGTCGAAGAGGAATACTTCCAACAAAACAAAGACCTTACATCCAGCCTGGATGACACACTAAAAAAAATGACTCCACCGCCTCACGGACTTTCAGAACTTGAGGTAATAGGAAACAAGCTCACGGCCGCGCGCGATCTGCTTGCACAAAAGCAAAA
>NZ_JAOECN010000065.1:0-17525 GCF_029836855.1 Pseudomonas sp. GD04058 | reverse complement strand
AATATTACCCCCGCCGATCGGCCACTACACCGATCAACACCAGCACCACCAGCAACACCGGAGCCAGCGCATAGTTGTTGAACTGGCTCAGTCCCCGCACCACCCACGGAGTGGCGTAGATCAAGGCAGCGCCGCTACCGATCAGCACCAGCAGCGCCATGAACGGCACGCGCAGGGCGCCGGCCAGGTTGCCCAGGCGGCCTTCGACCCAGCTTTTGATATCGGTGCCGAATAGCACCAGCAGACAACCCACCAAAGCCAGGGAAATCTCCGACAGATTGCTGCGGCTCCAGCGGGAGATGGTCGAGAGCAGGTCGAGTACCAGGTCCATGCGCTTTCCTTAGGTCAAGAAGTACTGCAACAGGTCATTGAGGAACAACTGGCCGCGTGGCGTGGCGACCAGCCGCGTCGGTTCGACTTGCAAAAGGCCCTTTTGTTCGGCCTCGCGGCGAGCCTCCTTCAGTTGGTCCATCGGCAGCCCTGTGCGTTGGCTGAAGAGTGTCGCCTCCACGCCGTCGGTCAGGCGCAGGGCATTCATCAGGAATTCGAACGGCAGTTCATCCAGTGGCAACAGCTTCTCCCCGGCCTTGAAGGCCTTGGCCGGGTTGAGGTAGTCCTTGGGCAGGCGGGTCTTCCAGGTACGCAGGATGCGCCCGTCCGGGTGGCTGAGCTTGCCGTGGGCGCCGGCGCCGATACCGATGAAGTCGCCGAAGCTCCAGTAGTTCAGATTGTGGCGTGCTGCCTTGCCCGGCTGGGCATAGGCGGAGATTTCGTACTGGCGATAACCGTGGCTGGCCATCAGGGCCTGGCCGGCTTCCTGGATATCCCAGAGGATGTCGTCCTCCGGCAGCTCCGGCGGCTGGTTCCAGAACACCGTGTTCGGTTCCAGGGTCAACTGGTACCACGACAGGTGCGTCGGACCCAGGTCGATGGCCTGCTGCAGATCGGCCAGGGCTTCATCGAGGGTCTGGTCCGGCAGGCCGTGCATCAGGTCGAGGTTGAAGTTGTCGAAGCCGGCATTGCGCGCCATATCCGCCGCGCGAATCGCTTCGTCACCATTGTGGATGCGTCCGAGGGCTTCAAGCTTGCTCTGCTGGAAGCTCTGGATACCGATGGACAGGCGATTGATGCCCAACTGGCGGTAGGCCTTGAACTTCTCCTGCTCGAAGGTCCCGGGGTTGGCTTCCAGGGTGATCTCGATATCGCTGGCAAACGGAATGCGCTGCTCGACCCCGGCCAGCAGCCGGCCCAGGGCCTTGGCGCTGAACAGGCTCGGCGTACCGCCGCCGAAGAAGATGCTGCTGATCGGCCGGCCATGGACCGCCGGTAGCTCCTGCTCCAGGTCGGCCAGCAGCGCGTCGACATATTCCTCTTCAGGCAGGTTGGCGCTGGCGGTGTGGGAGTTGAAGTCGCAGTACGGGCATTTGCGCACGCACCACGGGATATGGATGTACAGCGCCAGGGGCGGAAGCTGCGGCAGCGCCGCCCGTGGTGCCTGAGTGGTGAAACCTGCCTCGTCCGCGTGCAGTGGCTGGGCTGGCGATTTTTCGGTCATGCCAGGCCCAGACGTTGACGCAGCAGGCTCATTGCACGGGCGCGGTGACTCAAGCGGTTCTTGTCGGCCGGGGCCAGGTCGGCGCTGGAGCAGTTGGTTTCCGGCACCCAGAACAACGGGTCGTAGCCAAAGCCGTACTCGCCGCTGGCAGCGGTGAGAATGCGACCGTGCCACAGGCCTTCGCAGAGGATCGGCAGCGGGTCATCGGCATGCCGCACCAGGGCCAGGACGCAGACGAACTGTGCGCCGCGCTCGGCTTCCGGTACATCCTTCAGGGCGTCGAGCAGCTTGGCGTTGTTCGCCGCGTCGCCCTTGCCGTCGGCATAGCGCGCGGAGTAGATGCCCGGCGCACCGCCGAGGAAGTCCACGGCCAGGCCCGAGTCGTCGGCCAGCGCCGGCAGACCGGAAATACGCGCGGCGTTGCGCGCCTTGAGGATGGCGTTCTCGACGAACGACAGGCCGGTTTCTTCCGGCTCGACGCTGCTGAATTCACCGATGGAACGCAGTTGCACGGTGTCACCGAGCATGGCCTGCAGTTCCTTGAGTTTGCCGGCGTTGTGGCTGGCCAATACGAGTTGCTGGATATTCATCATTCGCCCGGGAATACGGTTTGAGTGAAACTGAAGTCGTTGCTGGTGTCACCGGAGCCGACCTTGATCGCGAAGGTGCGGCTTTCTTCCTGTTCGATCGGGAACTGCGCCAGGTAGTAGATGGAGCCCTGGTTGGTAACCTGCTTGAAGGTCAGGGCGCTCTGGCGGCTGGTCAGGTCGCTGACGGTACCGCTGACATTGGCCACTGCGGGCTTGCCGCCCTTGAGCACGGTAATGTTGATCACACCCTGGTTCTTGCTGCGGACCAGCCCGGCGGCCTGGGCCGTGGCGGGCTGCACGAAGGTCGAGTTGAACACGCTGTAATGCACGGTGACGTCGCCGAAGACTTCCTTGCGTTCCGGCTTCGCGGCATCGGCGGCCAGTGCCGGCATGGCCAGGCACAGGCTGATCAACAACAGGGCTAGACGACGCATGATCCTATCCTCCGATTTCGATGACGGTTATACCGCGACCTTGTGCTCCTGCAGGCCGGGGCTGCTGACACGATAGATACCGATCTCACCTAGAAGATTAGGCCACAGGCGGCCACCCCAACCGTTGCGGTGACGATTGTCCACCGCCAGGCGGTTCAGTACCTGGGCGCGGCGCTCGCTGCACAGGGCCTCGAAGTCCTCGAAGGTGCAGAAGTGGATGTTCGGCGTGTTGTACCAGGTATACGGCATGAAGTCCGAAACCGGCATGCGACCCTTGGTCGCCAGGTACCAGCGGCAGCGCCAGTGGCCGAAGTTGGGGAAGGTGATGATGCACTGGCGGCCGACCCGCAGCATTTCGTCGAGGATCCGGTCCGGATATTCCACGGCTTGCAGGGCCTGGGTCATGACCACCACATCGAAGCTGTTGCTGGCGAAGTTGCCCAGGCCCTTGTCGAGGTCCTGCTCGATGACGTTGACGCCCTTGGCCACGCACTCGGCGATGTTGTCGGCGTCGATTTCCAGGCCGTAGCCGGTGACCTGCTTGTTGTCGCGCAGCGACGCCAACAGCTCGCCATTACCGCAACCCAGGTCGAGGACGCGGCTGCCGGCGGGGATCCAGTCCTGGATGATTTCCAAATCGGCTCTCATGGGGTCCTCAGCAGACGATGCGTTTCATGTAGTTGGTGAAGCCCTGGATGTAGCGCGGCGTCGGGATCAGGAAGGCGTCGTGGCCGTAGGGCGAGTCGATGTCCAGGTAGCAGACGTTCTTGCGCGCGGCGATCAGCGCATCGACGATCTCCCGCGAGCGCGCCGGGGAGAAGCGCCAGTCTGTGGTGAAGGACATCACGCAATAGTCCGCGGTCACGTGCGCCAGGCTCGCCGCCAGGTCGCCGCCGTGACGGGCGGCGGGGTCGAAGTAGTCCAGCGCCTTGGTCATCAACAGGTAGGTGTTGGCGTCGAAGCGCCCGGAGAACTCCTCGCCCTGGTAGCGCAGGTAGCTTTCCACCTGGAACTCGACGCTGTGGAAGTCGTAGTTGAGCTTGTCGCTCTTGAGTTCGCGGCCGAATTTCTCGCCCATGGAGTCGTCGGACAGGTAGGTGATATGCCCCACCATGCGCGCCAGCATCAGGCCGCGCTTGGGGATCACGCCCTGGTCCTGGAACGAGCCGCCGTGGAACTCCGGGTCGGTCAGGATGGCCTGGCGGGCCACTTCGTTGAAGGCGATGTTCTGCGCCGACAGCTTGGGTGCCGAGGCGATGTCCACGCAATGCCGTACACGATCCGGATAGGTGATGGTCCATTGCAGGGCCTGCATGCCGCCGAGGCTGCCGCCGACGACCGCCGCCCACTGCTGGATGCCCAGGCGATCGGCCAGGCGCGCCTGGCTGTGTACCCAGTCTTCCACGGTCAGGACCGGGAAGTCCGCGCCGTAGGGCTTGCCGGTGGCCGGATTGAGGCTGCTCGGGCCGGTGCTGCCGTTGCAGCCGCCGAGGTTGTTCAGGCTGACCACGAAGAAGCGGTTGGTATCGATCGGCTTGCCCGGGCCGATGCAGCTGTCCCACCAGCCCGGCTTGCGGTCGTCGGGCTTGTGGTAGCCGGCGGCATGGTGATGGCCGGACAGCGCATGGCAGATCAGCACGGCATTGCTGGCAGTGCTGTTGAGCGTGCCGTAGGTTTCGTAGATCAGCTCGTAGGCGGCCAGCGAGCGGCCACAGGCGAGGGCCAGCGGTTCATCGAACCGGGCGATTTGCGGTGTAACCAGACCGACGGAATCTTCGGGAAGGACAGTGGACATCGACCCTGCTCACGCGTGAATGACGCGTCAGTCTAAAGACCACCGGGAGGAGCGGCAAGCAATGTGCCAAGTGAATCGCGGCGATCGCATCGCTGGCAAGCCAGCTCCCACAGGTCCGCGTGCAGTGCTGCAGAAATTGTCTTGTCACTGATGGCCTCATCGCCGGCAAGCCGGCTCCCACAGGGTTTTGGGTCAGTCACAAGATTTGTGCTCGACGCGGACCTGTGGGAGCTGGCTTGCCAGCGATGAGGCCATCAGCAACAGCGGTGAAATCAGATCAGGCGACGCAGCACTTCCGGCATCCCGGTCATCAGCGCCAGGTTGTTGATCACCAGCATGTCGATCAGCTTCAGCACCATGAACGCGAGGATCGGCGAGATGTCCAGGCCGCCGAGGTTCGGCAGGATGCGGCGGAACGGCGCCAGGAACGGATCGCAGATCTGGTTGATCAGCTCGGCGCCCGGATTATGGCTGCCCGGGGCGACCCAGGAGAGGATCACGCTGATGATCAGTGCGTAGAAGAAGATGTTGAGGAACAGCGCTGTGACCCCGATCAGCGCCCAGATCAGCAGGCTCAGCGGATTGCCGGCGGTGCCGTAGAGCAGCACCAGGATCACGCCCATCAGCAGCATCTGCACGATGATCGCCAGCACCAGCGAGGACATGTCCAGGCCGAACACGCTGGGGATGATCCGGCGCATCGGCTTGAGCAGCGGCTGGGTCGCGCGCACGGCGAACTGGCTCAGCGGGTTGTAGAAGTCGGCGCGGACCAGTTGCAGGATGAAGCGCAGCATGATCACCAGCAGGTACAGGCTGCCCAGGGTCTGCAGGATGAAGACGGCGGCGGAACTCAATCCGATCATGTAAGGCTCCTTAGTTGCCCAGTTGTTCGGCCATTTCGGCCGAGCGGTGCGCGGCGGCGCCCAGTGCTTGTTCTACCAGGGCCTCGAAACCGTTGGCCTGGAAGGATTTGATCGCCGCTTCGGTGGTGCCGTTTGGCGAGGTTACCCAGCGGCGCAGTTCGGCAGCGTCGACATCGCTGGACACGGCCATGTGGGCGGCGCCGAGGGCGGTTTGCAGGGTCAGTTTCGAGGCGGTCTCGCGGGACAGGCCAAGCTTCTCGCCGGCAGCGGTCATTGCCTCGATCAGCAGGAAGAAGTAGGCCGGGCCGCTGCCGGAGACGGCGGTGACCGCATCCAGCTGGGCCTCGCTGTCCAGCCACAGGGCGATGCCTACGGCCGACAGCAGTTGCTCGGCCTGCTGGCGCTGCTCGGCGCTGACTTCGTCGGTGGCGTATAGGCCGCTGACGCCTTGGCGCAGCAGGGCCGGCGTATTGGGCATGCAGCGCACGATGGGCTGGGCACCGAGCCATTTCTTCATGCTGGCACAGGTGATGCCGGCCGCGATGGAAACCACCAGCTGTTCGGGCTTCAGGCTCGGTTTGAGCGCTTCGCAGACGGCTTTCATCGCCTGTGGCTTGACCGACAGCACTACCACGTCGGCACCTTCGATGGCGTCGGCGTTGCTTTCGAACAGGTCGATGCCGTGCTCGGCGTGGATCTTCGCCCGCTGTTCGGCGCCCGGGTCGCTGGCGCGGATCTGCGCCGCTTCCATGCCCTGGGCGCGCAGGCCGCCGATCAGGCTGGCGGCCATGTTGCCGGCGCCGATAAAGGCAATACGAGTCTTGCTCATGTCAGGTCCTTGCGAGAAGAAAAGGAAAAAAGCATGGATCAGGCCTGGCCGTAATCGCGGGCACCGAACAGCGCGGTGCCGATGCGGACCCAGGTCGCGCCCTGGGCGATGGCGCTCTCCAGGTCATGGCTCATGCCCATGGACAGGGTGTCGAGGCCCAGGCCCAGGCTGTCCTGCAGTTCGCGCACGCGGGCGAAGGCGGCATCCTGGGCGGCGCGGTCGTCGGTGGGTTCGGGAATCGCCATCAGGCCGCGCAGGCGCAGCCTGGGCAGCGCGGCGACGGCCTGGGCCAGGGCCGGCAGTTCCTCTGGCGTGCAGCCGGATTTGCTGGCCTCGCCGCTGACGTTGACCTGCAGGCACAGGTTCAGCGGCGCCAGGTGGTCGGGGCGCTGTTCGGAAAGGCGTTGTGCGATTTTCAGTCGGTCCACCGAATGTACCCAATCGAAATGCTCGGCGATGGCGCGAGTCTTGTTCGACTGAATGGGGCCGATGAAGTGCCAGGTCAAGGGCAGGTCGGCCAATTCCGCCTGTTTGCCCAAGGCTTCCTGGAGATAGTTCTCGCCGATGTCGCGTGCCCCGGCGGCGAAGGCTTCGCGCACGGCGCTGGCGGGCTTGGTCTTGCTCACGGCCAGCAACTGGATGTCCGCCGGATCGCGACCGGCTGCCGTGGCGGCGGCCTGGATGCGGGCGGCGAGGGTGGAAAGGTTGTCTGCTAGGGTGGACATGGGATCGATGCCGGCAGCTTTGGGTCCGGGGCATTCTACCCGCTTGTCGGGGCTTTATGGCACTAGGCCGGGTGGCGGGGTGCTGCTGGTGGCCTCATCGCTGGCAAGCCAGCTCCCACAGGTTTAGCGGTGCACGCGGTCCCTGTGGGAGCTGGCTTGCCAGCGATGAGGCCATCAGCATCAATAAAAATGCGGGATCAGCGCTTGGCCAGGCGAAGCTCTTGTTGCTGTTGCGGCAACACGCGCTTGGCGACCACGTAGTGCTTTTGCCAGTACGGCTTGTTCAACGTATCGATGGTCACGTTCTTGCCGGTACGAGGGGCATGGATGAAGCGGTCGTTGCCCAGGTAGATGGCCACGTGATTGACGCGGCGGCTGCGAATGTTGAAGAACAGCAGGTCCCCAGGCTTGAGGTCCTTGCGCTCGACCTTCACGCCATGATCGCCGTTGGCCATGGCATTGGAAGTGCGCGGCAGGTCTACTTCATCGATGTCGTTGAAGGCGTACTTGACCAGTCCGCTGCAATCGAAACCCTTGCCCGGTGTGCTGCCGCCCCAGCGATAGGGCGTGCCCAGCTGGTTGACGGCGCGGCTGAGCACGTCGCTGCTCTGGCTGGCGGGCATCTGTGCGACGACCTGCCTGGCCGCGGCGTGGGTCGCCCGGCGAGAAAGATGGGATTTGCCGGAGCTACTCTTGTTCGAGCGAACCGCGGTGGCGTTGGCGGTATAGCCGACATATCCGTTGGGAAGACGTTGCTCACGGTTGGTGGCGTGGGCGGCCAGTGGCATCAATAGGCAAATGGTCAGCCATGTCTTGAAAAAAGAACGCATTAGGCAAGGCTCTTGTAGGTGTTGGCGCGCAACTTTATAACAGCTTTTTTGTCAGTTTCTGGTCCGCTGGTCGTCTCGGAACTGTCATACGTCGGTAAGTTCCAAAAAAGTCACATCATTTTTAGATATTTTTTTCCTAACCCCTCGAGGCTATGAATGAACGGTTATCAAAACGCAGGACGCCCGGATACGCACAGCAAGGTCATCGGATACCTGCTGTGGATCTTCGGTTTTCTGGGGGCGCATCGCTTCTACTACGGCAAGCCGGTGACGGGCACCATCTGGTTCTTCACCCTGGGGCTGCTGGGCATCGGCTGGATCATCGACCTGTTCCTGATCCCGGCCATGGACCGCGAAGCCGACCTGCGTTTCCATGCCGGGCCGGTCAACTACAGCGTCACCTGGCTGCTGCTGACCTTCCTCGGGGTCTTCGGTGTGCACCGCATGTTCATGGGCAAGTGGATCACCGGGCTGATCTACCTGTTCACCGGCGGGCTGTTCCTGATCGGTGTGCTTTACGACTTCTGGACGCTGAATACCCAGATTTCGATGAAGAACGCGCAAGAGCGCTACTAAGCAAAAAGGCCCTGATTCGCATCAGGGCCTTTTTGTGTGCGGCGGGGATTACTGACGGGTCTGGCGCTGCTGCAACAGCAGGTTGGTGAAGCCGCTGCCGGCCAGCTGCTTCTGCGCTACGGTCAGCTGTTCGCGGTTGCTGAACGGGCCGACCAGCACGCGGTACCAGGTCTCTTCCTTCACCGTGCCGGACTCTACCTGCACTGATTGCCCGAGCAGGATGATCTGTGCCCGAACCTTGTCCGCGTCCGCCTGTTTGCGGAACGAGCCAGCCTGCAGATAGAACTGCGTGGTGGCTGCGGGCTTGATCACCGGTGGCGCTGGCGGCGGCGTTTCGCCATTGAGCGCGGCCTGCGCCCGTGCCGTGTCGATCTTCGCGGCTTCGGCCGGGGTTACCGGTGGTTGCGCCGGGACCGGCGGGGTTTTCTCCGGCACCGCTTCCGGCGGCACTATGACTTCCGACTCCGGCAGCAAGGTGTAGAAGTCGTACTTCGGCTTGACCGGCGCCTGCGGGCTTGGCGGGGTCTTGTTGGCCTCGGCGATCTTCTCGGCTTTCTGCTGCTCGGGCTTCTCCCGCTTCACCTCATCGCGGCCCGGCTCCAGCTTCATCAGGAAGACGATGAACGCGCCGATGGTCAGGCCGGCCGCCAGCCACATCCAGCCCGGAATCGGCTTCTTCGCTGCCGGCTGGTTGCGGCTGGCGCCGCGCTTGGGAGCAGGTTTTTTCTTGGCAGCCAACTTACATGCGCTCCAGGGTTTCCAGGCCCAGCAGCTCCAGGCCCTGTTTCAGGGTGCGGCCGGTCAGGGCGGCCAGGCGCAGGCGGCTTTGCTGCTGTTGCGGAGTTTCCGCTGCGAGGATCGGGCAGTTCTCGTAGAAGCTGGAGAACAGGCCGGCGACATCGTACAGGTAGCTGCACAGGACGTGCGGGGTGCCTTTCTCCGCGACGTTGTTGAGGATCTCGGCGAATTGCGCCAGGCGCGCGGCGAGGTCCTGTTCCTGCTGGGCCTGCAGCACGATCTGGCCATCGACTTCGCTGAAGTCCTTGCCCAGCTTGCGGAACACGCCGGCGACGCGGGTATAGGCGTACAGCAGGTAGGGCGCGGTGTTGCCTTCGAAGTTCAGCATCAGGTCGAAGTTGAAGCTGTAGTCGCTGGTGCGATGCTTGGACAGGTCGGCGTATTTCACCGCGTCGATACCGACCACCTTGGCGATGGCGCGCAGCTCGTCTTCCGGCAGCTCCGGGTTCTTTTCCTTGACCAGGGTGTAGGCGCGCTCCTTGGCCTCGGTCAGCAGGTCGATCAGCTTCACGGTGCCGCCGTCACGGGTCTTGAACGGGCGGCCGTCGGCGCCGTTCATGGTGCCGAAACCCATGTGCTCGGTCTGCATCGGGTGAGTGATGAAGCCGGCGCGGCGTGCGACCTCGAACACCTGCTGGAAGTGCAGGGCCTGGCGCTGGTCGACGAAGTACAGGGCGCGGTCGGCATGCAGCACGTTGCTGCGGTAGCGCAGGGCGGCCAGGTCGGTGGTGGCGTAGAGATAGCCGCCATCGGCCTTCTGCACGATCACCGGCAGCGGTTCGCCGTCGGCGGTCTTGAATTCTTCGAGGAACACGCACTGGGCGCCGTTGCTCTCGACCAGCAGGCCCTTGGCCTTGAGGTCGTTGACCACGTTGGGCAGGTCGTCGTTGTAGGCACTCTCGCCCATGACGTCGGCCATGGTCAGCTTGACGTTGAGCAGCCCGTAGGTTTTCTGGCAGTGGGACAGGGAAATGTCCTTGAAGCGGGTCCACAGCTTCAGGCACTCGGCATCGCCGGCCTGCAGCTTGACCACCAGGGCGCGGGCACGGTCGGCGAACTCGGGGGATTCGTCGAAACGCTTCTTCGCCGCGCGATAGAAGTTCTCGAGGTCCGACAGCTCGTCGCTGGTGATCGGGTTTTCTTCCAGGTAGGCCATCAGCATGCCGAACTGGGTGCCCCAGTCGCCGACGTGGTTCTGCCGGATCACCTCGTCGCCGAGGAATTCCAGGACCCGGGCCACGGCGTCGCCGATGATGGTGGAACGCAGGTGCCCAACGTGCATTTCCTTGGCCAGGTTCGGCGCGGACAGATCGACCACCACCTTCTGCCTGGCGCCGGCCTTGTGCACGCCGAGTTTGGCATCGGCCAGGGCGGCATCCAGGCGCGAGGCCAGGGCCTGGGTGTTCTGGAAGAAGTTGAGGAAGCCGGGGCCGGCGATCTCGACCTTGCTCACCTGTGCATCGGCCGGCAGCGCGGCGATGATCTTCTCGGCCAGGTCGCGCGGTTTCAGGCCGGCCGGCTTGGCCAGCATCATGGCGATGTTGCTGGCGAAATCACCGTGGGTCTTGTCCCGGGCGTTTTCCACCTGGATCGCCGGCGACAGCCCTTCAGGCAGCACACCGTCGGCGGTGAGTCGGGTCAGGGCTTGCTGGATGAGCTGGCGAATGGTGTCTTTCATGGGATTCTCTTTCGACCGCAAGCGCGGTGGCGCTTCGGGGCGCAGGTGGAAAAACTGGGCATTATCCGTTGCCGGGCGCGGGTTGCCAACCTTTTGGGGCCGGGCTCAGTACAGGTCCACGGGGTCCACGTCGATGGACCAGCGCACCTGGCGACCGCTCGGCAGCCCCTCCAACACTAGCAGCCAGGCGGCGATCAGCCGGTGCAGCGGCGCTCGTGCATTGGCCTGCAACAGCAGTTGGGCACGGTAGCGGCCCGCACGGCGCTCCATCGGCGCAGGCACCGGACCAAGCAATTCGATGCCATGCAGACCCTGTTCAGCGAGCAAACGTTCGGCGGCGGAGCAGGCTTCGTCGAGAAAACCTTCAGCCTGGCCTGGCTTGTGTGCTTCGGCACGCAGCAGGGCCAGGTGGGCGAACGGCGGCAGGCCTGCGGCGCGGCGCTCGCTCAGGGCCTGTTCGGCGAAGGCGAAATAACCCTGCTCGGTGAGTTGCACCAATAAAGGATGGTCGGCCAGGTGGGTCTGGATGATCACCTTGCCCGGTTCCTCGGCGCGTCCGGCGCGCCCGGCGACCTGGACGATCAGTTGCGCCATGCGCTCGCTGGCGCGGAAGTCGCCGGAAAACAGGCCGCCATCGGCATCGAGGATGGCCACCAGGGTCACCCGCGGGAAGTGATGGCCCTTGGCGAGCATCTGCGTGCCGACCAGGATGCACGGCTGGCCGCGCTGGATGGTGGCGAACAGCTGGTTCATCGCGTCCTTGCGCGCGGTGCTGTCGCGGTCCACCCGCAACACCGGGTAATCCGGGAACAGGATGCCCAGGCGTTCCTCGGCCCGTTCGGTACCGGCACCCACCGGACGCAGGTCGACATGGCTGCATTGCGGGCACTGGCGCGGCACGCGCTCGTCATAGCCGCAGTGATGACAGCGCAACTCGCCGGAGCGCTGGTGCACGGTCATGCGTGCATCGCAGCGCGGGCACTCGGATAGCCAGCCGCAATCGTGGCACAGCAGGGTCGGGGCGAAACCGCGGCGGTTGAGGAACACCAGCACCTGCTGGCCTGCGGCGAGCGTCTGGCCGATGGCCTGCTGCATCGGGCCGCTGATGCCGCTGTCCAGCGGCCGGCTTTTTACATCCAGACGCAGGAATCGTGGTGCCTGGGCGCCGCCGGCCCGATGGTTCAGGCGCAGCAGGCCGTAGCGGCCGGAATGGGCGTTGTGCAGGCTTTCCAGAGACGGCGTCGCCGAGCCCAGCAGGATCGGAATGTTCTCCTGCCGCGCCCGCACCAGGGCCAGGTCGCGGGCGTGGTAGCGCAGGCCTTCCTGCTGTTTATAGGAGCCGTCGTGCTCCTCGTCGATGATGATCAGACCCGGGTTCTTCATCGGCGTAAACAGCGCCGAGCGGGTACCGATGATGATGTCGGCCTCGCCGTCGCGGGCAGCGAGCCAGGCATCCAGGCGTTCGCGGTCGTTGACCGCCGAATGCAGCAGGGCGATGCGTGCATTGAAGCGCTGCTCGAAGCGCGCCAGGGTCTGCGGGCCGAGGTTGATCTCCGGGATCAGCACCAGTGCCTGCTTGCCGGCTTCGAGGGTTTCGCGGATCAGTTGCAGGTAGACCTCGGTCTTGCCGCTGCCGGTCACGCCGGCCAGGAGAAAGGCGTGGAAGGCGCCGAACCCGGCGCGCACGGCATGGAAGGCGGCGCGCTGCTCATCGTTCAGGGGCAGTTCCGGCTGGGCCAGCCAGTGTTCATGGCGGGCCTGCGGGGCGTGGCGGCGGACTTCCACCTGGACCAGCTCCTTGGCCAGCAGCAGGTCGAGGCTGTCCTTGCTCAGCCCGAGTTTGCCGAGCAAGCCATGGGCAACACCGTGGGGATGTTGCGCCAGGGTATTCAGGGCTTCGCGCTGGCGTGGCGCACGGGCGATGCGCGGATCGTCCAGGCGCGCATTCGACGCGACCTGCCAGAAGCGTTCCTGTCGCGCCTCGGCGGGTTCGCCCTGGCGCAGCAGCACCGGCAGCGCCCAGCTCAGGGTATCGCCGAGGCTGTGCTGGTAATACTGGGCGGTCCACAGGCACAGCTTGAACAGCGCCGGCGGCAAGGGCGAGACCGGGTCGAGCAGGGCAATCGCCGGTTTCAGCTTGTCGGCGGGCACTTCGCTGTGTTCGGCCACTTCCACGAGGATGCCGATCATCTCGCGGCGCCCGAAGGGGACACGCACGCGCATGCCGGGCGTCAGCGCCTGGCGGGCCATGTTTGCCGTGGCCCTGTAGTCGAACAGCCTGCGCAAAGGCGAAGGCAGGGCAAGGCGAAGGATGACGTCGGACACGCGCGTTGTTCTCTGTAGGGCTGGTACCAGGTGCCGGCGAGCCTAGCAGACGACGGTCGGTGCGAGCGACATCTTGCGTTGAGGACAGCCTCTGGTATTATTCGCCGCCTAATTACGTGCGGTATTCAACAATGGTGTTGGGTGGCGGCACGCAGTCGAGGAGTTTCACCATGAAACCAGAAGTTCACCCGAATTACGAAGTCGTCGCTGTGACCTGCTCCTGCGGCAACAAGTTCGAAACCCGTTCGACCCTGGCCAAGCCAATGGCGATCGACGTTTGCTCCGAGTGCCACCCGTTCTACACCGGTAAGCAGAAAGTCCTGGACACCGGCGGCCGCGTACAGAAGTTCGCCGACCGTTTCGGCATGTTCGGCACCAAGAAGTAAGTTTGCGCGTGGGGTTACCCGCGTTGCTGAAGAAAGCGCCCCTTGTGGGCGCTTTTTTTATGGCCGTGATCTGGCAGATGCCAGCCCTGGCGCTCTGTCCGACACCGGACAGGCTGGCCATGGTCGGTGTGCGCAACGTGGTGGATGGCGACACGCTGCGCCTGGTCGATGGGCGCAGCGTGCGCCTGATCGGCATCAACGCTCCGGAGCTCGCGCGGCGGGGCACGCCCGGCGAGCCCCTGGCCGAAGCCGCCCGTCGGCGTCTGGCGGCGCTGGTCCGGGAAAGTGGCGGGGTCGTCGGGCTGCGTCCGGGCCGGGAGCCTCGCGACAAATACGGGCGCACTCTGGCCCAGGTGTACGGTCGCTCTGGTGACAATCTCGCGGCCCGCCTGTTGAGCGAGGGGCTCGGATTTCGCGTGGCCGTGGCGCCCAACGTTAGCCAGGTGGCGTGCCAGCGTCAGGCTGAGAAGGCGGCGCGCAAGGCCGGGCGGGGTATCTGGCGGGATGCCCCGGTGCAGAAGGCGAGGGCCTTGCGCCGTTCGGGTTTTGCCCTGGTTGGCGGGAAAGTCAGCGATGTTCGGCGCACTCGCCAGAGTATTCGCATCGAAATGGACGATTCACTGGTGGTGCAGGTGCCAGCACGCTTGTTGCACAGCTTCCCCTCTTCCTTTACCTCCGGTCTGAAAGGCCGCCATCTGGAGGTGCGCGGCTGGGTGCTGGATCGTTCCCGCAGCGCTCGACTGAAACGTGGCGAAAAACGCTGGTTGCTGCCGCTCACTGACGCGAGCATGCTGGAATGGATCGGAAGCAAAAAATTGTGAACATTTTTTACCTTCGATTGTACACAGTGAAAGCCTTGAATTACGCGGGTCTTGGCTGAAAGTCGTAGGTTAAAGGCCTTGACACAAGTGACCGGGCAGTCTTGTCGGCCCATTGCTCTTTGCGTATCCTCGGCGGTCCGTCAGAACAGTAAACAAGCGGAATGCCCACCATGTCAGACCTGAAAACTGCCGCTCTCGAATATCATGCTCAGCCTCGTCCGGGGAAACTGAGCGTCGAGCTCACCAAACCGACCGCAACCGCACGCGACCTGGCGCTGGCCTACAGCCCGGGCGTCGCCGAGCCGGTGCGTGAAATCGGTCGCGATCCTGAGCTGGCATACCAATACACCGGCAAGGGCAACCTGGTCGCGGTGATCTCCGACGGTACCGCCATTCTCGGCCTGGGTAACCTCGGCCCGCTGGCGTCCAAGCCGGTCATGGAAGGCAAGGGTGTTCTGTTCAAGCGTTTCGCCGGTATCGACGTATTCGACATCGAAGTCGACTCCGAAAGCCCGCAAGCCTTCATCGACACCGTCAAGCGCATCTCCATCACCTTCGGTGGCATCAACCTGGAAGACATCAAGGCACCCGAGTGCTTCGAGATCGAGCGCGCCCTGATCGAACAGTGCGACATCCCGGTCTTCCACGATGACCAGCACGGCACTGCGATCGTTACCGCTGCCGGCATGATCAACGCCCTGGAAATCGCCGGCAAGACCCTCGGCGAAGCCAAGATCGTCTGCCTGGGTGCCGGTGCTGCCGCCATCTCCTGCATGAAGCTGCTGGTCAGCATGGGTGCCAAGGTCGAGAACATCTTCATGATCGACCGTTCCGGCGTGATCCACGCTGGCCGTGACGACCTGAACCAGTACAAGGCGGTGTTCGCCCACGCTACCGACAAGCGCACCCTGGCCGATGCCCTGGATGGTGCAGACGTGTTCGTCGGCCTGTCCGGTCCGAACCTGCTGAGCGCGGAAGGCCTGAAGTCGATGGCGGCCAACCCGATCGTCTTCGCCTGCTCCAACCCGGATCCGGAAATCTCCCCGGAACTGGCCCACGCTACCCGTAGCGACGTGATCATGGCCACCGGTCGTTCCGACTACCCGAACCAGGTCAACAACGTACTGGGCTTCCCGTTCATCTTCCGCGGTGCCCTGGACGTTCGCGCCAAGCGCATCAACGAAGAAATGAAGATCGCCGCCGCCAACGCCCTGAAAGACCTGGCCAAGCTGCCGGTGCCGAAGGAAGTCTGCGACGCGTACAACGTCCAGGCACTGGAATTCGGTCGTGGCTACATCATTCCGAAGCCACTGGACCCACGCCTGCTCAACGTCGTTTCCGATGCCGTGGCCAAGGCTGCCATCGAATCCGGCGTAGCGACCCTGCCGTATCCGAAGCACTACCCGCTGAACAGCGTGGATGAAGTGTTCAACGGTTGATCCGCTGAAGTAACACGAAAAAGCCCCGGCTCGCGAGAGCCGGGGCTTTTTTATGGCTGCTGTCCGATCTGCCGGAAACAAGTGGCTGCAGCCTCATGCCGCCCGGCGTACCTCCAGATACTGGCTCGGCGTTTCCCCGAGTACGCGACGAAACGCGGATGAGAATGCGCTAGGACTTGCGTAGCCCAGGTCCAATGCGACGCGGGTCACAGGTTGCCCTCCACTCAAGCGCTCGATGGCTGCGAGCAGGCAGACCTGCTGGCGCCACTCGGCAAAGCTCACGCCGGTCTGTGCACGGAACAGTCGGGTAAAGGTTCGTCTGCTCATTCCGACTTCGTCGGCCATCATGTCGAGCCCGACTGTAATCGACGGCGCCTCGAACAGGCGCCGGCATGCGTGGGCGAGACGCGTGTCCCTCGGCAGCGGTGCATGAAGTGAAAGGCACGGCATCGAGGCTATCTCCGCGACGAGCAGATTCATTAGCTTGCCGGCGCGCCCATCAACGTCATACATCGCCGGCAAATCAATGGCCTCCTCGAGCAATTGCCGGAGAAGTCCCGATACACCGTAGACGCAGCAATGGTCCGGCAGTTGCTCGGCCCTCGCTTCTTCCAGTGACACGAAAGCGTTGAGCATGGTGACTGGCCCGCTCATGGTCATTTCGTGGGAAATACCGGCCGGTACCCAGCAAGCCCGCTGAGGCGGAACCAGCCATCGGCCTTCTGGAGTAGCCACGCTGATCGTACCGCGAGAGGCGAACGCGAACTGACCGCGTCGATGCGCGTGGACTGGAAATGATGAACCGGCGGCGTAATCGTTCGCCGTCACGACCACACTGCGCGGGATGTCTTCGAAGGGATCGAGCAAGGTATTTCGCATGGCCCGAATTCTATAGTGAATGGCCCGTTGCCGAAGGCGGGCCTGTGGCGGTCAGCTTACGATCTACCGCATCTGTCGCGTCGGCGCAACAACACCTACCGAACGTTCGCGTCGCGGCGGATGAAGACCACATCCCATTCGCACCGGAGTCAGTGTGCCTAATACATTTCATCGCGTGGGGAACGGTCCCCACCCAGTCCTCGTTCTTCACGGCTGGTTCGGCGACGCGCACTCGTTCGAGCCGATCGAGCCGTGGCTGAATAGCCACGCGTTCAGTTACGTTTTCATGGATTATCGCGGCTACGGAAGCATGCAGGAGGCGAGCGGCGCGTACACGATCGACGAGATCGCGTCCGATGCGTTGACGCTTGCCGATGCGCTCGGATTCCACGCGTTCAGCCTGATCGGTCATTCGATGGGGGGCATGGCGATCGAGCGGATTGCAACGCTCGCACCCGATCAAGTACGGGCACTCGTTGCCGTTGCGCCGGTTCCTTGCGGCGGCATTGCCTACGATGCCGAGACGCGTCGCCTGCTCGAAGAGGCTGCCGAACGCGTGGAAAATCGAAGAACCATCATCAACTACAGCACCGGCGGACGGTTGCCCCGGTCCTGGGTCGAATGGAAAGCGGCGTATTCGGCGACGCACTCCTCTCAGGAAGCATTCGCTGCGTACTTCCGTGCATGGGCCGATACCGATTTCAGCGACGAGATTGTCGGACGGCATCCGCTAAAGGTGCTCGTGGGGAAACACGATCCGACATTCAATGCCGGGTTGATGGCCAAAACCTACCTTCGACGCTATCCCCATGCCACTGTCGAGATCCTGGAGAATGCCGGCCACTATCCGATGAACGAGACGCCGCTCGCACTTGCCAGGGCCATCGAATCCTTCCTTGTCGAAACAGCCACGGACAATGATGGTGTCTGGTCGGGCCAATCGCTGGCAGGCCAGCTCTCATCAAACAAATCCCAACCCATTGATTTTTAGTCATAAAAATC
>NZ_JAOECN010000064.1:0-18284 GCF_029836855.1 Pseudomonas sp. GD04058 | reverse complement strand
CTCGCTGACACACGCTCACAGGCTGACTATGACTGCTGAATCCTCATCGATAGATGTCGCCCCGCACTGGTTGATGCGCCTGTTTGGCGCGCAAGCGGCCACCTTCTCGTTGGGTGACAAAGGGTTAGAGGTCAGGACCAAGAGCGGTGAGAACTACCTGATCGAGGCGACATCGCTGGCTAACGAGGCCACCTTCCGCGAGGGGATCGTTTTCTCCCGTTTGGTTCTGCAAACGGACTGTGGCGAAAAGGTGTTCCCTGGCCTGCGCAAGGCTGACGGTGAACGGCTATTTCACTGGCTGCGAGCGCACTGGTTACGCAAACTGGCGCCCGAGATAGAGCAGGTCGTTGGTAAAATCCGGGCCCTGCTGAACAAAGGCTATCCCCGCCAATCCCGGCTGGACGCGGCCAGGGTTATGGCCGAGCAAGCCCTGCAGCGTTTTCAGCGTGTGCCTGAGCCACAGTGGTGCAGCGATGTAGATGTCACCCCATTCAAGTGGCTGGCAGCGGTTACCCGGTGGCAGGAAGCGGACTGGGAAAAGCTGCGCAAGCAATACGTTGATCGGCAACTGGCGCGCAACAGCGCCTTCTTCGACACGGTAGAGAACCAGCCGCTGACCGAGCGCCAGCGCGTTGCCTGTGTCGTGGATGAAGATAACAACCTGGTGCTGGCGGGTGCCGGTACGGGCAAGACCAGCACCATGGTAGGCCGTGCAGGGTTCCTGATCGCAAGTGGGCAGGCCCGGGCAGAAGATATTCTGATGCTGGCTTTCGCCAACAAAGCGGCAAAGGAGATGCAGGAGCGCATCGATCACCGGCTGGGTAAGTGCGGTATCACCACCAGTACGTTTCACAAACTGGGTAAGACGATTATTGCCAAGGTAGAGGGCGAGCAGCCCTCCCTTTCACCCTTGGCGGAAGACGACAAGGCGCTGGCCTGGCAGGTGAGCCAGTGGTTCGAGCAGCATCTCAAGACTCCCGAGTACCAGCGGCTGGCGATTGATTATTTCCAGCACCACCTTTACCCGGAGGCGAACCCCTTTGAGTTCGCGTCAGAGGGGGAGTACTACGACTACATCCTAGCCAATGATATCCGCACCCTTAAAGGCGAGGCCGTTAAAAGCCTGGGTGAGTGCCTGGTGGCGAACTACCTGTTCAAGCAGGGCATCGCCTACCAGTATGAGCCTGCTTACGAGCACAAGACAGCCAGCCCCCTTTATCGCCAATACCAGCCGGATTTCTATCTGCCCGAGCAGGGTATCTACATCGAGTATTACGGTATCGACCGGCAGGGCGGTACCGCCCCCTATGTAGACCGCGAGCAGTACCACCAGGGTATGGCGTGGAAGCGCCAGTTGCATGCCGATAAAGGTACGCGCCTGGTGGAGCTGTACCACTATCAGTTAATGGAAGGTGGGTTGTTTGATGCCATCGACGCGCAGCTGGCCGCACTGGGTGTTCAGTACCAGGAATTGCCCCCGGAAGCGGTGCTCGAAACATTACGAGAATTTGGCGCAATCAACAGCTTTGCCGTACTGCTGGCCGATCTGCTGAAGCGCTACCGCGCTAATTGTTACGAGCAAGGGCAGGTGGAGGCTGCGATCAAGCGCGCGAAGAACCCGAAGCAGGTGGACGCTGCGCTGGCACTGCTGCGGCCCATTCTGGACGACTATCAGACCTTGTTGGATAGCGCCGGGCATATCGATTTCGATGACATGATTGGCAAGGCTATTGAGTACGTCCGCGAAGGGCGTTTCCGTAGCCCGTGGCGATATATTCTGGTGGATGAGTTCCAGGATATCTCTGAGGCGCGTGCCCGCTTGATCAGGTATCTGCGGGACTCTGCGCCGGAGTGCTCGTTATTCTGCGTGGGTGACGATTGGCAGGCTATTTACCGCTTCACCGGCAGTGATCTGAGCTTTACAACGGCATTTAGTGAACGGTTTGGCACGACCAAAGTAACGGCCCTCGATCTGACGTTCCGCTTCAATAACAGCATCAGCGATGTGGCGACGCGTTTCGTGCTGGCAAACCCGATCCAGGTCAGGAAGCAGCTTAATACGCTGCAAAAGGTTAAACGCCCTGCGGTATCCCTGCTCAGGGAAGACAACCGGCCCAAACCCGGCAACGAGGAGCCAAGCCGGCTGGAGAAGGTCGTTGCCCGCATCGCAGAAATTGCCGAGCCTGGGAGCAGTGTTTATCTGCTTGGGCGCTACGGCTTTAACTTGCCAGACAGAGGCGAACTGCGGCGACTCGCATCGAGTTTCCCTACGTTAGCGCTGGAGTGCCACACCATTCACGCTGCCAAAGGCAAAGAAGCGGATTACGTGGTGCTGCTCGGTCTGGAGACTGGCAAGCATGGTTTCCCCTCGCAGAAAACCACGCATCCGTTGCTGGAGGCATTGCTGCCGGCACAAGAGGATTTCCCTTATGCTGAGGAGCGTCGGCTGTTTTATGTGGCCCTTACCCGGGCAAGACAGCGTGCTTATCTGATCGCCGATATGGCCGTCGCGTCGGCTTTTGTTGTCGAGTTGTTGAAGAACGAATACGAGCTCGATCTGGACGAGTTCTCAACATCACTCAGCCAGCAATTGCTGCACATGCTCAAGTGCATCAAGTGTAAAACCGGCACCATGGTGTCACGGCAAAGCCAGTTTGGCCGGTTTTTTGGCTGCAATAAATTCCCGCTCTGCGCTCACAAGGAGCGCGGCTGCGCGCATTGCGACTCGCAAATGCGCCGCGCTGGGCGCTTCAAGGTTTGTATCAACCCAGACTGTCAGCGTTGGGTGCCTACGTGCCCGAAGTGTGGTGCGGAAATGACCCAGCGCAAGGGGCGAAATGGCGAGTTCTGGGGGTGCCGGAACTATCGGTCTGAGGGTGAGGGCTGCAGGCATACCGAAAACAGGATCATGTTCGATTCGGGTTTGCTGCTTGCAGGTAGTCATGAAAGTCGTTTTTAGAATCAAGCGCGAATATAGGGATATACGCTATGTCGGCACAGAAATACTCGGTTAACCAACACCTGATCGAAACCCTGCTGAGCTGGGTTAAATCCGGCGAGATCGCCATTCCGGAAATCCAGCGACCTTTTGTGTGGGATGCCACGAAGGTGCGTGACCTGATGGACAGCCTGTATCAGGGCTTTCCGGTGGGTTACATCATTGCCTGGCGCAACCCGACGGTGAAGCTGAAAGACGGCTCGCTGGCCGAGGGCAAGAAGGTGCTGATCGATGGTCAGCAGCGTGTCACGGCGCTGACCGCCGCCATCGCCGGGCAGCAGGTGGTCAACCAGGATTACCAGCAGGTGCGTATCCGCATCGCCTTCCACCCCATCGAAGAACGCTTCGAGGTGAGCAACCCGGCCATCGAGAAGGACAAAACCTGGCTGCCTGATATCGCCCCCATCGTTAACGGCGAGCAGCGGTCGTACAAGGTGGCGAGAGACTATCTGGAGCTAAATCCGGATGTGAAAGAAGATCTGGTTTTCGAGCGCCTGGACAGGCTGTGCGATATCACCAAGAAGCAGATCGGCCTGATCGAGCTGGCGGCGGATTTGGATATCGAGACGGTCACCGAGATCTTTATCCGCATCAACTCCAAGGGTGTGGTGCTGAGCCAGGCGGACTTTGTCATGTCGAAGATCGCTGCCAACGAGGAGTTCGACGGCAACACCCTGCGCAAGGCCATCGACTACTTCTGCCACCTGTCCATTGCGCCCGAGTTTTACGCGCACATTGAGAACAACGATAAGGCCTTCGTGCAGACCGACTACTTCCGCGCCATGCGTTGGTTGAAGAGTGAGAACGACGACCTCTACGACCCCAGCTACTCGGACATGCTGCGCGTGGCCTTCACCACCAAGTTCAACCGTGGTCGGCTGTCGGATCTGGTCGGGCTGCTCTCGGGCCGTAACTTCGAAACCCGCAGCTACGAGAAGGAAATCGAAGAAGCGTCCTTTAAGACCCTGAGCGAAGGAGTCAGGGAGTTCATCAATGAAACGCACTTCAAGCGCTTCCTGATGATCATTCGTTCGGCAGGCTATGTGGACAGCTCCATGATCGGCTCGGTCAACGCGCTGAACTTCGCCTATGTGCTGTACCTCAAGCTCAAGCGCGACTTGGGCAACAACCCCAACATCGAAAGCTGGGTGCGCCGCTGGTTCGTCATGTCGCTGCTAACGGGGCGCTACTCGGGTTCGCCGGAGTCGCGCTTCGACAAGGACATCAAGGCCGTACACGAGCGAGCGTTTGCTGACGTACTGGCTGATATCGAAGCGGCTGAACTGTCTGATGCCTTCTGGGACTTCGGTCTGCCGCAGGCGTTGAACACCTCTTCAGTGAACGCCCCGGCAATCAAGGTGTTCTGGGCCGCGCAGGCTAATCGGGGTGACAAGGGCTTCCTGTCCAAGGACATCACCGTGCGTGACATGCTTACGCATCACGGCGATATCCATCACATCTTCCCGAAGAACTTCCTCAAGCAGCGGGGGCTGCTCAGAAGCAAGTACAACCAGGTGGCCAACTACGTGTACGTGCAGCAGGAAGTGAACATCAAAATCGGCGACACCGCCCCGGCCGTTTATATGGCGAAGGTCTTTGACCAGTGTCAGCAAGGCGCAGCGCACTATGGTGCGATCATCAGCCTGGATGACCTTAAGGCCAACCTGGCGGCCAACTGCCTCCCGGATGACCTCGCTGCCTATCAGCCTGAGCAGTTCGAAACCTTCCTCACCGAACGCCGCCGGCTGATGGCGCAGAAGATCAAGCAGTATTACTGGGGGTTGTGATCGCAGCTGGGTAGGGCGAGCACGTCCTGAGTGGATGTCGGCTGTGCAAGAGGAAGGTTTCTGCGCGCAGGATTGGGGGAAGTCATGGGTGTAGTAGTCAGGTGCAACCAAAAAAGTAAGAAAATTTTCATATTGGTAAATAAGTTTATTGGTTTTCGGGTGGCGATCAAGTTATCTCAAACTTAACTTATTGATTAATATGAATTTATGCAGTTGGCATGCGTTTCGCTTATTCCTAATCGTACTGAATTATCACCAAGGGTGAAGATGGCCTTCCGTCGTGCCCACTTATGACAAGAATTTTTATGAATAGGAGGCTAGGTCATGGGTTTTGCCAAATACCAGGAAGACATCGTGAGTCGATATGTCGGTGATCTCGCGATGCGCTCCACCAAGGCGCCGGCTTCACTACCCAAGAAACCAAGCCTGAGTAAGAAGAATCAGCCTGATCAAAGGACAAAGAAGATGAGCAGTCTCAAAAAATTCGCTGTCGCCACGCCCCGGCCTCTCCCCGTGATCGTCTTGGCTGACACAAGTGGCAGCATGGGGGAGAACGGCAAGATCGAAGCGCTAAATGCTGCGATGAAGGAGATGGTCTCAACTTTCGCTCAAGAGAGTCGTCTGCGCGCCGAAATCCAAGTGGGCTTGATCACCTTCGGTGGAAAGGCGCAGATGCATCTACCGTTGGTTGCAGCGCATGGCGTAACTGGAGTCTCGGAATTTCAGGCTGCCGGTGCTACGCCGATGGGTGCGGCATTTGACCTCGCTCGTCAGTTGCTGGAAGACAAGGATCGCATCCCCTCTCGAGCCTATCGCCCCGTTTTGATTCTGTTGTCTGATGGACAACCGACCGACGACTGGGAGGGGCCTTTCAAGGCTCTTCGCGACTCCGAACGGGCACAAAAAGCGACCCGTCTTGCAATGGCGATTGGGCCGGATGCCGATGAAGCAATGCTGAAGGATTTTGCGAACGACGCAGAGGCTCCTATTTTCAAGGCCCACAACGCCCGGGACATCCACCGTTTCTTCCGTGCAGTGACCATGAGTGTGACCACTCGCACGGCAAGCCAAAATCCAGACGTCTCAACCGCATTCGTTGTCCCGCCCCCGGATGATGACGCGCTGGACCTCGACTTCCAATGAGGTTTATTGCCTGCGGCGCGAGCGTCATCGGCCCCCGACACCTGGATCTGGGCGAGCCAAATCAGGACGCGATGGTTCTCGCGGGTTGCCGTGGTGGCTGGATTGCAGCTGCAGCAGACGGTTTGGGATCGCGAGCACGTAGTGATCTGGGGGCACGTAGTGCCTGCCAAGTTACCCGGCGGATCTTGCGCGCCACATCGAGCAGTTTCGATCTGCCGGCAACGCTGCCCTTGATTCATCAGCAATGGCTTAAAGCGATTGGTCCGACAACTCCTCGGGACGCCGCGACCACGCTGCTGTTCGGCCGCGTGACAGATCAAGGCGAGGTCCATGCAGCCCAATTGGGTGATGGTCTTCTGTTGGTGAAATACGCGGGCGAGTTCCGTCGCGTCACGCCAGAGCGCACAGCCTATGGCAATCAGACTTGGGCACTTGAGTCCACACACCTGCAGGACAAATGGAGCTATACGAAAGGCCGGTTCACCGAGCCGGGTGATGGCGTTGTCCTGATGACAGATGGCGTGGCCGATGACCTCGAACCTGCCCATCTTGCCGACTTCTTTGATGCGCTTTATCAAGACGTGAGCACTCGGAATCGGCGCAGAGGCAGGCGCTGGTTGCAGTCTGAACTGAATGACTGGGCCACACCCTTACACAGCGACGACAAAACACTCGTGGCCATTTTTAGGACGTCTGAATGAGCACAGCAACACCAGAAGCGCCAAAGAAAAACAGGACGGTGCTGGACCAACATGGTCAGTCCTATGAGCTGACGGGGCGTATCGGAGAAGGCGGTCAAGGGATCGTTTGCACGACCAACTACCCCAACGTTCTCGTAAAAGTCGCGCGTGCAACCACAGAAGAAAAGCGAGTCAGTTGGACGAGCAAGATTCGCGCACTTATGCGTCAGCCACTTGAGGGCCTTCCAATCGCTCATCCACAAGCTCTCATTACGCAGCCGCAGCCCGGTTACGTCATGGAACTGATGGATGGACTGGCCCCAATGACTGAACTGATGCAGGTGGCGACGGACGCCTTGATGTCAGATGAAGGCCTATCCGGTTATGTGAAGACAGGTGGTCTGTTGCGCCGGTTGAAGATGCTCGCGCGACTGGCTCGGGTGCTGGCGGATCTGCATGGTCGAGGACTCGCCTATGGCGATCTTTCTCCTGCAAATGTTTTCGTATCCCAGTCACTAGAGTACGCCGAAGTCTGGTTGATCGACGCCGACAACGTTGCGAGTCAGTCGCGTGACGGTCAGCAAGGTGTATTCACCCCTGATTACGGGGCTCCAGAGATTCTGAGGGGAGAGTCCGGCATCAATACACTGACCGACAGCTGGAGTTTTGCGGTCATGGCGTATCGCATCCTCACGCTGGTTCACCCCCTCAAGGGGGACGTTGTGCTTGAAGGTGAGCCCGAGCGTGAAGAGGCGGCCCTCCGAGGCGAACTCCCTTGGGTAGATCACCCAGTTGATCGCAGCAACGCCTTGTCGATAGGACTTCCCCGCGAAATCACGCTCAATGCGCCACTGCGTGCGCTGTTTGAACGATGCTTCAATGCCGGGCTGAACAATCCGGGTGAGCGGCCAAGTCTGAATGAGTGGGCAGATGCATTCGAGGCTGCCACAGGCCATTGCGATCAATGCGAGTCTTGCGGCAGCACGTTTTTCTACACCTCGAAGCACATCTGTCCATTTTGCGATCACGCCCAGGACACGAATCGCACGATTCTCTTGCAGGAATATCACTATATGCCTCCGGATCTGCTCCGGGAGGGCTTGCCGGAAGATGTTCCAGAGTCGTTGATTCGAAAAGAGTGCTGGACTCGCACAGGCAAGGCGATGGTTTTGAGTATGAGCCCTGCCGAGTTAAAGACTTTGCCCTTGGGAACGTCTCTGTACGCGGATGCCCGTCCGCTATGCACTGTCGAACTTGCTAAGGATGGCTTGTGGATAGAGCCATCAGTCGGTACGCAAGTTTCCTTGCAAAGAGCATCTGACGACAAAGTCGTCGCGGTTGCGCGTCGGCAGCGGCTCAAGTCAGACAGTCGTTCAGGAGTGTCTTTCTGGCTCCACCTAGGCTCAGTAGAAGAAGAGCATGTCGTTTGGCGTTTCAACTGGTGAGGCAACGATGAAACTCTGCGACTTTCCTCTTCTGTCGGGTGAACTTGCCAAGTTCACATGTGACGACCTGGGAGCCGATTGGCAAATCGGTGAGGCCGTGTCAGTACAGGCACACGGTAATGACTATCTTCTCCGACAGGGCAACTCCGTTTGCGTCGGCAAAGTAGAAGGACGCCAAGATCGAACTGCGCTTCAGGTACAACGAGGCCTGACGTTGTGGGTGTTAAGACAACGGCATGGCGAGGTTCTCCACCTTCAATCGCTGGATTTGGTCGAGCAGATCCAGCTGGATATGGCGATTTCTGTTGATGAGGCCATTGCGGAGCAATTGGCCAGCAGGGGTGAGATTTCTGCTCCAGACGTACCCACTGCAGTTGGTTGGTTGAATGAGCAATTCATCTCAGCTGAAAAAGCACCGACCGCAGAAATGGATCGTGTTTTTCTTGGCCGTTTCGACAACGCTTCCGATGAGAGCTTCGTTCTCTTTGGTGCAGGCTGGCGCGGCAACGCCAAACGAGATGCTGGCGTACTGAAACTGATGAGCGTCACTCGTCTCAAGGGGGCTACAGCACGTGTAGCGATGGCCGTTGGCAAGATCTCGTTCCAAGATGCCAGTGTCGCCGTGCGTCTCCAGAGTACAGAGCAACGCGCACTTTTGGATGCCGCGCTGCGCGACAACGGCAGCTACCTACGTTTATGGCAAGAGTATGGTGCGCTCGAATGGGAGCAGGCTCGAGATTGTGCGAGGGAACTGGGTTCTCTTCGCTTCAAGAGTGCGGAGCTCGTCGAAGGTGAACTGTGGGCCTGGTTTCTAAAAGTTGATGCGGATCACCTAAGGGATTTCCGGAAACGATGGAAAGCTTTGGGGCTGGCAAACACAACGCAAGTGGAGCTTGGGGATCGGGAGCTTGATCTTGATTCCGAGGTTGAAGACGTGCCGGGCAGAGCTGACCGAGCACGCCGTCGCCCGGTTCGTGGTGTATTGCGGTTCGAGCGGGATGGCGTGGTCTTGGTTCCGAGCCAGGACCGGCGCTCAGAACGTCCCCCAACCAAGGGGTTTATCTACTACTCACTATCGGGTGATGAAGCCGTACAGACCCGTCGTGCACGCGCAAGGCAATCTATCAATGAAGGACGGCGACTGCCGCAACTGAGCTACTTGCTGGAAGGGGTGGCTCCGCCAAGCGCCCGGCGACGTCAGCTCGACGGCTTATCCACCTACGCCAAATCTTGCTTCAAGGGTGTTCCGACCAAGCGGCAGATTGAGGCGCTGGAGAAGGCGATCAATACACCTGATATCGCACTTATCGTTGGCCCACCAGGAACGGGTAAGACTCAGGTTATTGCAGCTTTGCAGCGGCGCCTTGCCGAAACACTCGGTGAAAACTCGCTGCAGCACCAAGTGCTGATTAGCAGTTACCAGCACGATGCGGTCGATAACGCCCTGAATCGTGCAGAAGTCTTTGGCTTGCCTGCCGTTCGAATTGGCGGTCGAGGGCGCCGTGACGAAGGCGGTGTCGACCCCGTTGGTGTTTGGTGTGAACGCAAACAGAAAGAAATCTCTGTTCGACTCGACGCGATTCGGCTGAATGAGCCGCTGACTCAACCATTGGAAGAGCTGGATCGACGTATCACAGCATTGAGACTCGCGAGCATGTCGGCACAGGAACGTCAAACACAGTTCGAGCAAATTGATGTCCTTTTGCGTCAGCTGTTCGATCTTGACGTTCGTCTCCCGGCCCAAATTAAGGACCGATGGGATGAGTTTCTTGCCCAGCAGAAGAGAGTCGAAACCCAGCGTCAGGCCAATGAGCCTGCTGGGCTTGTGCGCTTGCTGAGGGCTCTGCGCACCAGTTCTATCGGGTTCGCCGACGACGGGCCGGACAGAGCTCATCAGCTTGAGCGCACGCTGCGGCGCAGCAACGTCAAACTTCAAGATTCGGAATGGAGTTTGCTCCAGCGACTTTCAACGGTTGCCGATGCCACTGAAGCAGATCTTGCTGAATTGGCTGCGTTTAAGCTGTCCATGCTGGATCGATTGAGCCCCGATTACAGGCCCCCACAGCTAAAGCAAGCGCTGAGCGGCGAAGCACTTGGTCTCTTGGCCGACATCGAGCACGCAATCGACGCGCCTTTGCGTCAATCTCGCCGTGGCATCTCTGCGGTAGTGGCCTCGTACCACGCGGCACTGTCCCAAGCCCCCAATGAGGCAGCGAGAGCGGTCCGCGAGTACGCCAGCATTGTCGGTGCGACCTGCCAGCAGTCAGCTGGTAAGGCGATGAGTAGTTTGAAAGAGTTGAGCGACCTAGATGCATCAGAAGGAATTGAGTTCGACACGGTTGTCATCGACGAAGCCGCCAGGGCAAACCCTCTAGACCTTTTCGTTCCTATGGCGATGGCGCGGCGTCGCATCATCCTGGTCGGCGACCATCGACAACTACCTCACCTTGTTCAGCGAGAGTTGGAAGACGAACTCATTTCGAGACAAAGCCTGACTGAGGCTCAAGCGAAGGCGTATGAGCAGAGTCTTTTTGAGCGGCTGGTGAAGCAGCTTAGGGAGCAAGAGAAAGTCGACAACATCAAGCGCGTCGTGATGCTCGATACGCAGTACAGAATGCATCCGACACTGGGCGACTTCATCAGCAAACAGTTCTATGAATCTGAGGGATTGGACGTCTTGCACTCGGGGCGACCTGCGGAGGATTTCGCTCACACGATTCCTGGCTACCAAGGCAAATGTGCGGCTTGGTTGGATGTGTCTCTGCAGGACGGGAAAGAAAGATTCCTAAAACCCGGTTATGAAAGACGTGCGGAGGCAATTTCTATTGCAAAAGAGGTTAAGCGGATTGCAGATTCTTGTGGGCCGTCGCTGAGCATTGGGGTCATCAGTTTCTACCGCGCCCAGTGTGACCTGATACTTGATGCACTGGCTGACGAGGGCTTGGCAGAGGAAGAGGATGGGGAAATCCGTATCGCGCGCTCCTACCGGCAGACTGAATCAGGTGATGAGCGACTGCGCGTCGGCACGGTTGACGCGTTTCAAGGCAAAGAGTTTGACCTCGTCTTCCTGTCCGTAGTGCGTGCTAACGACGTGGTGATTCCCGATCAGAAGGAAGGGGAAGAGCGCGAACGATTACTAAACAGCAAGTATGGACACTTGCGGTTGGCAAATCGCATGAACGTGGCGATGAGTCGCCAGAGGAAGCTCCTCGTCGCCGTCGGTGCCAAACACATGGCCGAAGGGCCCGAGTCCGAGGAAGGGGTCCCGGCTCTGGCTGCATTCCTCAAGCTTTGCAGAGAGGAGATGGCGCATGGCCGCTAACCGCTATCTTCGCTTCGATGTCCGTCGCCCCCCGGGTGGGCGGCCGCTTCTGTGGCCTGTCCGCGTTTGGAAGGTCCTTTATCCAACAAATCGTGTCCTCAAGTTGAACCTGTTCCAGCAGGCGATCCTTGGACTGGCAAGGGCCAGATGCCAAGACAGTTCGGAAATGGCTGAGTTGCTGAGGCTGGACCAAGAGCTGGTGGCCTTCATCATTGCAACTCAACTGATCCCGAATGGCTGGATGAACACCTCGGGATCAGTCACCTCTCAAGGTGAGCGTGTCCTCGAAGAGGCTCAGGATGCCAGCGAGGAAGTCCGCATGGGGTACGCATATCAGGACGCGATTTCGGGGAACTGGCTGCCGCGATTCACTGAAGAACTTCCAGAGATCGAAGCGAAGCGAGTCGATGAACGTGGTTTCCCCGTGTTCCTGCGAGACCTCGATTCCGGAAAGGAGGATCGCCCGTTCCGCCTCAATCACTTCCGAGAGGGCGTACTGGACACAGCGGCCATCTTTGATGCGTTTCAGCGCTATCGGACGGATCACGACCATGCCAAACAGCGTGATGACGAGCTTTCGGCACGTGTCCGGATTGAGAGCCTGAGCTTTGTCGAAGATTCGGCGCAGCCGATGTGGTTGTGGACATGGATTTTTCCCGACGAGGCTGGGCCACAACCCTGGTTGGTTGCAGATCCATTCGGGTTGCAGCGGGCTGCGTCGTGGTTACGCAAACCCCTGCAGGAAGTCTTGCCGCGAAACGATGCACTTGCAAGATACATCGCTGACGCGGTAGGCGAGACGAGATCGAACGATTTGTCGGCAGAGGAGTGGCTCCGATCCCTGGAGAATCAGATCGACTTGACACTGCTTGCTGACTACAACTGGTCGCGGAAGGTGCCGATTGTTGAGGGATACCTCGCCAGCGTTCTGAGACGAAGGTCCGTGCTGGCTAGTCAGGAGAGGTCTTGGCAGGAGGATGTGACTAGCCTTCTCATTGAGACTCACAACCTGGCAGAAAGCGTACTGCAGTGGCTGTTGAATGCATACCCATCGGACATTCGTAGATTGCCGCACTGGAAAGACCAGAGGGATTGGAAAGATGGGGAAGCGCAATATTACCTCCAGTTCCTCAACCTTCCTTGCCTCACCGATGACGTAATCAAGCGTTTGTCTCAGCAGCGCCTAGATCAGGTGCGCACAGCGGTAAAGCGCGGTACCAGTTCGCTCAAGGCGTTGTTGTTTGCAGGACTTCTAGGGACAGTGGATCAAGCATCACACCCCTTCCTCAAGCTATCCGCTGATGAGCTTCGACTGACTCGTCTACTTGATATGGCAGATGCTCGCAACAAAAAAGCCGGGCATTCAGGTAGCGAGAGAATCGATAGAGAAGAAGCTATGGAACACGCTGACTTTGTCATCGAATGGGTTCAAATTTTTAAGGGCTGGTATTGAAATGGCAAAACACAATAAGGGGAACAAAGCCCCAGTCGCGCAAAACGCAAATACTGCACAAAGTCCGGTCGCATCGGCATGGCAGAAAGCAACTGCTGGAATTGGCTCCCTTGCATCGCTGGTGCAAGGCGATGCTTCCGCTGTGGCACTCCCTGACTTGGAGAAAGGTCAGGTCAGCGAGTTGGATAAGGTAGAGCCCGAGAAAAAAATCGAGCTCGAGAGGTTGCTGGCGGATATCTCTGATGCCGCAAAGAGAGTTCGTGATCTACATGAAGACGCACAGAAGCGCACCGATGACCTGGCTCGCAAGGAGGAGGCATTCTCCCGCCGAAGCGATGAGAACAAGAAGCGAACCGAAGAGATCAACAAACTCGACGAAGAGTTGAAGCAAAGACAAGTTGAGATAAAAAAGTCCGAATCAAGTTTGGCCGATAAGGAGCGTGAGCTTGAGAAGCGAGAACTGGATGCGCGTTCCGGTTTTGCCGCCCAAAACGTGGCCGCACTCAGTGATCTCAAGAAAGAAATCGTGGAGCTTGAGTCTAGGAAGACTGAGATTCAACTCGGCATCCTTCAAGCGGAGCAGAAAGCACGTGACGATGAGTCCGCGCGCGCATCCGAAGTGATGGAACGTGAAGCGGAGACTGCAAACAAGGAGAGAGGTCTACAGCAAAAACAGCGGCAACTGGATGCTGAGTGGAAAGAGCTAGAGCGTGAGCGGGCACAGATCCGCGAAGATGCACTTCGCGAGGCCAGTCAGGAAATTGCCAGATTGACCGATGCCCGACTACGCGCAGAGGCACGCCTTGAAAAGGTTTACCGCGATTGGACATCGACTGAACAGAAACTAGAGCAATACCGGGAGTTCTCAGAAGCTTTGGCGGGGAGGTCTGCCCGCGAGATACTCGACGAGTTGGCTGCCCAAAAACGTCGTGTCACTCAATTGGAAAATCAAATTGTAAACAGCCAGGATGATCAGTTGCAATTTGAGAACCAGGCGCTGCGAAAGCTCCGTGATGAGCAAAAGGCTCAACTCGACGAGGTTCATTTGGATTTGGCTGATGCAAAAGCTCAGCTTCATCGCCTCCGCCTCGGCGTGAGTGACAAAGAGAATCTGGAAAAAGAAAAGCGCGCTCTGGAAAAGAACAATCAGATCTTGAGTGCAAGGCTCAATGACTTGGGCAAAACGGTAGATGACCTAACCCAGTCACAGCAATCTGAGAAGCCGTTCCCTCAAATGGCATGGATGGATTCCGCATCCACTGCCGATTGGATCAAGGATCGCAAGGCCAAGGAGTTGAGCCTGCCGGAGCAAGACGTTCCTGATCTGAAAAAATTCTCGGTTGAATTGCGGCACCGGATCGCTCAAGCGGAGGAAGGTACAGAACTTCATTTTGATCTCGAAGTTATTCAGTTATTGATTGCCGGATTGGCCATGAGCCCGCTTCACATCTTTCAGGGAATTAGCGGCACGGGCAAAACGAGCCTGGCAAAGGCGTTCGCCAAGGCCGTGGGAGGGCATTGCACTGACATTGCTGTCCAAGCTGGCTGGCGAGATCGTGACGATCTACTGGGGCACTATAACGCTTTCGAAAAGCGCTTCTATGAGCGCGACTGCCTGCAAGGCCTCTACCGTGCGCAAACCGCAGCTTACAAGAACCGGTGCAACATCATCTTGCTGGACGAGATGAACCTGTCGCGCCCGGAGCAGTATTTTGCTGAATTCCTCTCAGCGCTCGAAAAGAATGACCCAAATGATCGATTGATCAGTTTATCGGAGAGCCAGTTGCCGAACGCGCCAGCGATGTTGGTCGAGGGGCGAAAGATTCGGATTCCTCACAACGTCTGGTTTGTAGGCACTGCTAACCACGATGAAACCACGAACGAGTTCGCTGACAAAACCTACGACCGTGCTCATGTCATGACGCTTCCCCGCCACGAAGCGAAATTCAAGTTGGAAACAAAGCCGAAGGCCAGCTTTAGCTATGAATCATTGATGGAGCGTTTCGGTGCTGCTGTGGAACAAAACGCTGATGAGGTTTCAGAGTTGTTGGAGGAGTTGACCACGGGTCCACTCACGAGCATCTTGCAGGATCGCTTTGACCAGAGTTGGGGCAATCGACTCGAACGTCAGGCCATGCGATTTGTCACTGTTTACATGGCTGCCGGCGGTCGCAAAGAAGATGCTCTGGACCATTTGCTTGCCAGCAGAATACTCAGGCGCGGTAAGGTCACAGAAAGATTCGATAAGACCATCGATGATTTGACCGCCGTCGAACATGCGCTTACGACTGTTTGGAAAGGATGGCAATCTGAGCCTCGCCGTTCTATGGACTTGCTGGCTCAAGACCGTCGCCGTAAGGAACGTGTGGCATGATATTTCTGGATCGCCTTACGGGTAACAAATTCAGCCGCCTACCCGAAGCGCTTCTACCGGGGCGTTACTGCTTGCTTGAGCCACTCGTGGTCAATGGACACAGCTGCTTGCAGCCCGGTGATCTGCTCGCGGATGATGGCTCGGGCATCCTCCGGGTCCAAGACACTGAATCCCGGATGCTCGCTATCGATCAGTCTGACGACGATCAGGCGGTCTCCGACCTGTCTGCAGAGGCGATTATTTCCATCGCCGGCAAAATCGCTCACGCACATGGTGCAAATGTCTCGCCCTTGCTGCCCTCTGAGATGGCCGACCAATGCGCGCTCGAAGAACTCGAGCGCGACTTGGCGGTGGTACTCAAAAATGGTCATCTGCATTCAATATCAGACCGCCCCCGCAGAGACCTTCGATATGACGACTTGGTTGCGCCAGTGGCGCGAGCTCGACGGCTCGCGACTTCAGCATTAAGTCACCTCGCATCACACTCGGATTGCTGGCAGCAGCGAACGCTCAGCGGTGTGCAACCGCGCAAGGTTCTTGCACGTTTCAGCGAGGACGACTATGCCATCTATGAGAACAGGCTCTACAAGCGGTTATTGGATCGCCTAGATCGACACCTTGCCAGGAGATTGGCTCGCATCCGCGGAGTCAATTCACGACTGGAGCGAGCTTTGGAGTTCCAAGACTCTGAGCAGACGCATTTTCGACTTCGCCAGGATATTTGTCGCCTTTGGGGCGAGTCATATCTTGATGACAGGACTGGGATGCAGTTGGAGGCAGGAAAGCGTGCCCTCAGCGATTTGGAGTCCCATTTGCGCGCAATCAGAGGTTTGAAGCAAAGGGGGCTTTATTCGCTCGTGCCTCCTGCATCTGTGGTTCCTGCCCAAGTTCACCGGACAAACATTCTCAACCACGATCCGCACTATCGCCATCTGCCCCCGCTTTGGGAGAAGTTGAAAGATGATCGAGAAGGTCGGCTCTTACCCCCGGAAGAACGCTTGGCGCGGCAAATGCAATTTCAACTGGCGTATGTCAGTTACGTTGGTCTTGTGATCAGGCGTGCGCTTGAACGGTATGGCCTGCGCAGGGTTGATGGAAATTACGTCTTCAGTTGGGCAGGACGGAGTTTCGTACTCCGGCATGATGTACATGATTGGGTCGTAACTCAGTCAGAGGGATCTACCTTGAGGATCGTACCGATTGCCTGGTTCGGCGCGTCAATAAATATCAGTGAGAGTCTGGCGCCTGGTCGCATCGTGTGTTGGCCAGGCGGGCCAACCAGTGTCGCATCGCCGCAGAGTCTTCCTGTCTCTCCGCTGGACCTTTATGTCGTGGAGAAGGTGGGGAAGTTGATCGATGAGTGGATGTTGCGGCAATTGCTCCAAGGTCATGGCCGAAAATTGGGGCCGTTGCCCACACCGGCCAAAAGGCTAACCGAGGCTTGGCCAGAACAGTTTGAATCTATTTCGTCTACCCATGTCAGGCTCCTCGCGCCAGTCGATGCTCAGAAAGCAGCCGAACTGAAGGCTTCACTCAAAGGTTCAGCTAACTCGCAAGTAGTTGATGCCGTCGGGGATGCCATTGAACAGATCTCAGCATTCGCCCAACTTTGTGGGCATCCGGCTCGATTCGAGCGCGGGCAGCAGCAGGACTTCTACTGTAAATGCGAAACATGTCAGGCAACTTGGTCGCTCAAGACCACAGGCAAACGGCGACACTTCGCTATGCGACCGAAGGGAGCATCCGCTATTCCAGAAGAGGACGGGTTTCTTTGGTCTGGGAGGGATTGGATTGGATTCGATTTGAGTTCAGAAAAGTGACAGTAGCCAAGTCGCCGAATCCGCACAGGCTGGTAGTGCTGCTCCAGACTCGGCTACCCAGCGTGAGCATCTTCAGCGCTTTAGGCAGCGCTGCAACTTTGACCGCCATCAGCTAGTACTCAAAACCCTCGCTCGCAAAATAGGGGGGCCAGACTTTGAGGCACGGTTTAGGCACAGAATTGGCACAGCCCGAAAATGAGTCGGCAAGGAGCGCTGCGGGCAGTACTCACCATAATCTGAGTATCCGCATGGAGATCAATTTTGAGAGATTAGCCAATTCGGGATCTGGATTGGCTGAGCCTTAGGAAAAGGCTTTTAAATCATACGGTTATGGCGCACCAGGCGGGATTCGAACCCACGACCCCCGCCTTCGGAGGGCGGTACTCTATCCAGCTGAGCTACTGGTGCGTATGTGTTGCGGCGGTCTATTTGACCATTAGCTGACACCCTTCTCAACTCGACGAGTATTGCCTTCGGAGGGCAGTACTCTATCCAGCTGAGCTACGAGTGCAACGCGGGCGCCATGATACCCATCTTGGGGTATGACGTCCATCGCCTTGATCTTGGGCCGTTTTCCCCCGCACCCCGGACTATCCATATTCGATAACGGTATTTCACCACCCAGCCTTAGATCGCCTAACCTCTCGTTACAACTTGTTATAACAAGTCCTCGAACAAGCGAAGAGAACCATGGCCGAACTGCTCCCCCTGTCCCCGGTACCGCTGTATTCCCAGCTCAAGGAAGTGTTGCGCGAGCGCATTCTGGACGGCACCTACCCACCGCACAGTCGCATGCCGTCGGAGAGCGAGCTGGGCAAGGCGTTCGAGGTCAGCCGGATCACCGTGCGCCAGGCGCTGGGGGACCTGCAGAAGGAAGGGCTGATCTTCAAGATCCACGGCAAGGGCACCTTCGTCGCCAAGCCCAAGGCGTTCCAGAACGTCAGCACCTTGCAGGGCCTGGCCGAATCCATGACGCAGATGGGGTACGAGGTGATCAACCGCCTGCGCAGCCTGCGCCATGTACCGGCCAATGCGCTGGTGGCAGCCCGCTTGCAGATCGAGGAGGGCGCGCCGGTGACCGAGATCCGCCGCGTGCGCCTGATCAACCGCGAGCCGGTGTCGCTGGAGCTGACCTGGCTGCCCCGCGCCGTCGGCGAGAAGCTGGAGAAGGCCGACCTGGTCACCCGCGACATCTTCCTGGTGCTGGAGAACGACTGCGGCATCGCCCTAGGCCACGCCGACCTGGCGATCGATGCCGTGCT
>NZ_JAOECN010000063.1:0-19383 GCF_029836855.1 Pseudomonas sp. GD04058 | reverse complement strand
CACGTGGGCTGCCGGCTCGAATAGTCCCAGACAACGCAGCGGAATTTCACGCGGGCGATCTCATCATGGGATTCAACGAGTTGGGTATCGAGATCATGTATCCCGCTTCAAGGGCCCCTCAAAGGAAAGGTGCCGTCGAACGCTTTTTCAGCACACAGAACCTGGGGCTTATCCACAACCTCCCGGGTACCACCTTCTCGAATATCCAGCAGCGTGGCGATTACGACTCGGAGAAGAATGCATGTTTCACGCTCCCTCAATTGGAGGCGGTGGTAGTGAAATGGATCGTCGATGGTTACCACCAGACTCCTCATCGGGGGCTGGACAACAGAACACCGGCTCAAGTCTGGGGGACTAGCGAGGCGAACCATGTCATCAGCCTTCCCGTCGACCTGGACTCGTTGGAGTGCATTCTGGCCAAGCGGGCCTCGGTGAAGGTTCACCATTACGGCATCGAGGTTGCCAAAGTGGGCTACCACTCTACGGAACTTGCTGAGCTCCGTATGCGTTTGGCAGACGGAGAAAAGGTAAACGTCCGCTATCGAGACGAAGCCGGGCACGTTTGGGTTCACGACCGCTTCAGAAACTTGTTCTTCAAAGTGCCCGCCAAAGATGAGCGAATGGCCGGTAAGAGCAGGGAGGTGTGGAAGGCTGCCGAGAAAGCGCTGCGAGAAAAATATAATGAGCAGCCTAGCTTCGAGGCTACGCACAGGTGCTACCAGGAAATTATGGAAGATGCAGACGAGGCCCGCCGTTCGCAGACGCTCAGAAAACGACGCGCAGCTGCCATAGCGAAAATCGACAAGGAGGGTCGAGTGACCGAAAGCACGCCTCCACCCAAGGTACTCGCTGAAGTGGAATGGACCGGTGACTCTATTCCTAACATTCCGCCAGCAGCCTTCAAGGTCTCGGTTCGTCGCCCTGCTGGGAGTTCTAAGCCATGAACGCCATCAATCTGTACGAATGCTACGAGCATGGTGAATACAGCTTTACGCTCCGCGATCGTTTTATTCACAGCCCTCAAGTCGAGCGAGCGTTGACGCGACTAGGCGATATCCACGGCGATAGTCGGCGTACCAGAGCAAGTAAAGGGTTGCTGATCCAAGGTCCAAGCGGAGTGGGCAAGAGCACATTGGTCAAGGAGTACATTCGGTCATTGGAGGAATTGGAGAGCCATGACCCACAGAAGCGGACAGTTCTGTTCGTCGAGATGCCTTCGTCTCCAACCAAAAAGAACCTGGCAGCAGCCATTTTGGCAGAGCTGAAGGATCCCTTCGCAGAGGCACGAGGACATTCGGCAGAGGTTAAATTTGCGCGAGTAGTCCTGCTGCTGAAGAACCTTGGCGTGGAGATGTTGGTCCTCGATGAGGCGCAGCACCTGGTCGATTATCGTCGTAATGGTGCGTATGAGGCAGCAGACTGGATCAAGAGTCTGATGAATGAAACCAGTATCGCGTTTGTTCTGATTGGGCTGAAGCGCACCGAAAATCTCCTGCTAGCAAACGAGCAACTGCGACGCAGGTTTTCGGCCACGGTGGCATACGATCGCTTCACCTTCTCCGCTAATACGTCTCTTCATTTCGTGATGTTGTTGCAGGCAATCGAGGGCGAACTGCCTGTTCAAACCATCAGTTTTGTAGAGCCAGCGATGATTAAACGCTTCTACCTGGCTTCCTATGGATTGATCGACTACCTCATCAAGATTGTGGACAGGGCTGTTTGGCTGGTTCAAGTCCAGGACCTTGTCGGGATTGAACTTCCTGTGCTGGCCCAGGCTTTTGAAGACGAGGTTTGGAGCTACGCCACCGAGGATCGAAACCCCTTCAGTGCGAGCTTCAATTTCCAGCCTCTGTTCGGGAAGCGGGAGCCGTTTGAGACGTTCGAAGAGAGCAGTACCTGACGGCCAAGGGCCGGGCTTATCGGCCCGGCTCTACTCCCCTGATTTTTATGTCTTCGATTTCATGGATGTGTAGGAATGTTTGGTCTTTTAATCAACCCACGACCACACCAAGACGAAAGTCTTTTGGGGTACCTGCAGCGCCTGGCGAAAGCCAACGGATTACCCAGAAAGGAACTGCTCACCGCCTTTGCACGAGCCGACGAGACCGATGTTGCGGACTGGCTGCAGATGATGGAAGGACCACTGAGCTGGCCTGCGGTATCTGCTGAGTTTCGTGATCCAAGGCCCAAGGGGGTCAAGTTATGGACGACTCATCACGCTCGTTACTGTCCGATCTGTTTGGGCGAAGCCGGTTATTGGAGAGAAAGCTGGGGCTTGACCCTGGTTACGACGTGTTCTGTCCACGGCACTGAACTCCACGGGCGGTGCCCCAACTGTCTGAAGGAAACCGATCCAAGCGCAATGAGTGCGAATAGTTGCCAAGCGTGTGGCACCTCATTGAGTGGGACCAATTTTGAGATCGCGCCGGCGAGTGATACGGCCGCCTGGCTCACCTCTGGCTTTGAAGATAGGTTTTACGCCGACTCGTTGCCAGCTGACGCGGGATTGGCGGCCCTCACCTACGAACAGTTTCACGAGTTGTCATCGCGTCTCGCTGTCAGAAGTTTGCCTACGGAAAGAACCCAGCCGCTGAAGGTTGCTGATTCGGGTTCGCTAGAGATATCGCGGCTTATGGCAAACGCGGCGGGCGTGGTTCTCATGAACTGGCCTCTCGCATTCAGAGAACTGCTGAGTGGCCTCAAGGCAGTCCATTCCGATAACGAACATTGGACGCTCAGCAGATCGTTCGGCCCGATATACCACGACATCCACCGTGATCTGGATCACTCTTGTTTTGACTTTCTTCGTCGAGAGTTCGAATCATTTCTGCAGCATGCGTGGGAAGCACCGTTAGCGAAGCGAAATCGCAATTTGAGTGAGGAGACGATTGAGAGACATCGTTGGGTGTCGTTCGATTCTGCTGCTGAAGCTTGTGGTCTCGGGGTATCAGTCATAAAACGCCTTCATCAGGAGGGACAAATCGCCTATCGGGAGAAGGTCCATGAAGATCGAGTCTTTACGGTCGTGGACCTGGATCATTTGAAGGCAATCTCGCAGCATCTCCAGGGCGTGGCTGATATGAAAGAAACCTCGACTTTGCTAAGCCTCTGTCGCAATCGGGTTAGGCAGCTGCTAGCTGGTGGTACCCTCCAGTTCTTTGGTGGAGAACCGCGCCCAGGCGAAAGGTGGCTGATTGACTGCCGCTCGATCAACGAATTGATTGATGAGAAGCTGCCTACCAGCTCTGACCAGAGCCTGGTGTCGATCAACTACTTGGCCAAGCATTCTCTGCCCAAGGGGGGTGGGTTGGTCGAGTTGGTTCAGGCAATACGTGCAGGTGAACTTCGCGCTTACGGCCCAGCTGAGAATGGCTCGGTTGCGGTAGGGGCGTGGTTACTCAAGCCGCAAGATTTTGCAGCGTGGCAACAAGCCCGAGCTGAGAACAAGAGTCCGGTCTTTCCCGGCCTGTCGGTAGTCAAGGCTGCTGCGCTGTTAGGCGTCAAAGAACAATGCGCATACGCGTTCGTTCGACTGGGTCTGCTATGGAGCACTGCTGTCGAACGAGGCCGGCGTACGCAATTGATGGTTAAGCCTCAAGCCATCGACAGATTCAGGCGTGGCTATATCTTGGGACCGGAGATTGCGGTGTATTTGGGGAAGTCGACCAGGGAGGCGTTCAAGCACCTTTGGGAGGCCAGGTTTCGCCCCGTTGCGGGGCCATCCATTCCAAACGCGGCTTGCCGGCAGTACGTTTGGGTAAGAAGCAAAAAGCTGATCGATTACCTCGCAAGTGAAGCCGCCCAGATCGACGATCCTGAAGCCATCACGTTTTTATCCACACCGATCGCTCAGCCTCGTGATTGCCGATTCAGGCATGTGGGATCAAGATAGTTAGCACGCTTTCTTTCTTGATTGCTAAAATCATCGAACCCATTTTGGAGAATCTTATGTCCCGTCTCGCTGAATTCCGCCTGCTCGAACAACAGCTCGCAGCCCAACTGGCGGAGCTGGAAGCGCTGAAAAATGACTCTGCCCTGAAGCAGGAAATGGAATTTGAAACGAAGCTGCGCAGTTTGCTCAACGAGTATGGCTACGGCCTGCGCCAAGTGGTGCTGACCCTCGATCCGCAAGCGGTGGCTTCCACTGATATGGCCCCAAAAACCTCTCGGAAACCACGCGAAGTGAAGGTCTACAAGAATCCACACAGCGGAGAGGTTGTTGAGACCAAGGGTGGTAATCAGCGTACGCTTAAGGCCTGGAAAAACGAGTATGGCGCTGAGGTAGTCGAGTCTTGGCTCGCCAATTGATTGCACTGCAGGCGGCTTCTGGCACGAGATGAATCGTGGTGCGCCCCGAATGCAAATTCCCATTCTGGGGCGTGACGAAATTTTCTGCGGGTGGTGGATTTAGAGAATTAAAACTGTCGCTAGAGGGTCCCGTCTTTCGCGGCCTGCAGCCATTTGGAGAGGAAACGCAAAACTGTCGCAATCACCCAAAACGCCGGTTCAGACTGATTCGCTAGAGAATTAAAACTGTCGCAGCCTGAAACGACGCGGCTTTCACGTGTATTCAGAGCCATCATTATCGATAGCCTGCTTACAAACATGTAATTCCTGGATCACGTGGATGACAGCTCCCAGTCGGTAAGCTTCACTCATGTCTTCATGGAGTAACAGAAATGAACACCGCTAAAAGCATTGCCGCCCTCATGCTCGTAATCGCCTCCTCATCCGCTTTAGCTGAAGGAGGATCTGATCGCTTACACGGAAAGATGATTCAGGCAAATGAGCAAGCAATGCGTGCCTACGCCGCTGCCAATGGAAAAAAACCACCTGAAGTGATCCATTATCGCTACGGAATGAAACTGGATGTGGCGAGAGTTATCAGTATGACTTCGCTCAAAGGTAGCTGCGACGTGATGCCGACACAGATGAATTACGAGGACTCAACAGGTGAGTTGAAAATCCTCGAATATCGCTCTGCTGGAATTAACTGTAGAGGTCAAAACTGACCGAAGGGACAGGGTAAGTCTTGGAGTAAGCTGACCACGACCAGCGCTGCAGCTGGTCGGCTGGCCGGCAGAAGCCCTTCCCCCGGGGCATCTTGCATTACGTGTCAGGATAACTGGCAACTACTTGATCGTCCCCACTCTTGGTGAGGCCGATGACTTGATAGGCGTGTTTCATGCCATCAACCTCCATACCTGGTGAGCCAGCGGGCATGCCAGGTACCGCGACGCCTGCCAGGTCGTTGCGCTTTATGAGCTCCTGCACCTGGGCTGCGGGGACGTGACCTTCCACAAACTTGCCATCGATAACCGCGGTGTGACACGAAGCCAGCCTCGGAGCTACTCCTAGCTCTTGCTTCACCGCCCTCATGTCCGTTTCAACGTGGTCGACGACCTTGAAGCCGTTTGCCTCCAAGTGCGCTATCCATTTCTTACAGCAACCGCAATTAGCGTCCCGGTGCACATCGATAGTCAGGGGCTCCGCAGCAAAGGCGGCTGAGGCGATTAGAAGTGACGCTGCGGTACTTAAACCGAGGAAGCGGCGCTTACTTGTCATGAGTGTGCTCCTTCCCGTCTTTGTGCACATGGGTTTTGGGAGTAGAACCTGTGTGGTGGTCCGAGTGCGCCTCGCCGGACTCGTGTTCACCGTGGTGCTCCGCTACTGATGAAGACTCCGAATGCGAACTGCCATGATCATGACTTTCCTCAGCCACGCCGTTTGCTGCGGAATCATCATGATTTCCATGACCTGATTTCGCACCACCGTGTTGGCCTTCATGGTTATGCATATCGCTTTCGCCACCGCCATGTTGGTGACCACCACTGGAAGCGACCATCATCTGGTACTGCTCAGCATTGAGTTGCGGTAGCTGGTCCAGGAACGCGACGATTCCCCAGATGTACTGGTCGTCCATGCTCTTACCCCAGGCTGGCATGCCTGTCGCTTTGATACCGTGCTTGATGGTCCAAAACGCAGCAGCAGGGTCACCGCTTACACCTATCTCGGTGAGGTTTGGTGGGGATGGGTATAGGGCTTGGCTGAGTTCAGTTTTCTCCACCCCTGGCGCGAGGTGGCAACCGATACACATGGCGTTGTAGTTGCCTGCCCCTGCTTGGATGAGAGCAGGATCTTTAAGGTTTGGCACCTCAATGTCGCTTGCTCGGACTTCAATCGAGCGATCCCGCGCCATGGCCAAAAACGCATGCACAGCGGGGAAGTGTGGGTCGTCCGCACCAACGTTCACGAGACCGAAGTAAGCAGCACCTAGCACTGCTGCGCTAGTAACAGCACCTGCCGCCACCAGCGTTGTAATTGTTTTTTTCATGTTGAGTTCTCAAAACCACATCCGAATACCGGCCACAAAACGAGCTTCGTCCACGTCCCCGCCTTCATCCCGAATGAAATCGGCGGTTTTGCCGTAGGAACGGCTCCAGGTGACACCTATGTATGGCGCGAACTGGCGAACAATCTCGTACCGTAACCGCAGCCCGACTTCGGTGTTTGCCAGGCCAGAGCCGACGCCGCGTTCCGGGTCGTTCTTGCCATAAAAGTTGGCCTCAGCGGTTGGCTGAAGAATTAAACGATTGGTTAGCAAGATGTCGTACTCGCCCTCCAGACGGGCAGCGGTTTGACCGTTCTCGCCGATAAAGGCGGTGGCTTCAGCTTCGAAGTCATACAGGGCCAGGCCCTGAATACCGAACGCAGCCCAGGTCTGCGGATCCTCCGGTTTGAAATCCTGCCGGACGCCGGCGACAACATCCCACCACGGGCTTACCGAGCGGCCATAGAGGAGCTGCAGCTCAGCATCTTCAGTCACACCATTGGTTCGTTCACCTTCCGAGCGAATCCAGAGCCTATTGATATCGCCGCCCACCCAGCCGGATGCATCCCAAGCAAGCGTGCTACCTTCATCGGCATCTTGGTATTCCAGTTGGTCTAGCAAGAAAAAGCTGTTGAACCCGCTGTCATCCATTTTGTGCCCGTCAAGCGGGGGGAAGGCAGCCTGCCGGTCGGCATCAGTCAGCACCGGGATTGGCGTACGGCTGGTCGGGGTCGGCGAATCAGCGTTCCCGTTTCCCATCGTGGAATGACCCATCGCGCCATGATCCATGCCTTCCATGGACCCGTGATCCATGCCTTTCATGCTTCCATGGTCCATCTTGCTGTGGTCCATCGAGGCGGGTTTCGCTTTGGGCTGGCCATGGCCCATTTTGCTGTGATCAACGGGTGCAGGTTGCGTGGGTTGCTTGCTCGCGCCCATCTGGCTGTGGTCCATGCCCGGCATCGCAGCCTGTGATGAGGCGTGGTCCATCTGCATGGCACCGTGGCCCATTGCCGAGTGGTCCATTCCGGAATGATCCATTTCAGCGGCGAAGCTGGGCGAAACGCCCAGCACACCTAAAGAAACGGCGAATGCCAGCAGCGATGGTCGTGCAACGCTATTGGCCATTTTTCCCTGCCTTAGCTTTGTCGCTGCCATGCGATTCCATCATTTTGCTGTGATCCATTCCTTCCATGGAACCATGATCCATGCCCTCCATAGAGCCATGATCCATGCCTTTCATGGAGCCGTGATCCATGCCTTCATGGTTCATGCCCTGGGCTTGCTTGCTCTTCGAGCCGTTCGATTGCGCCGCGTTGGACGACTTTTGAGAGTGCTGATCATGGTTGTCACTGGACCAGGAAGACGGGGCGTACACCGCGAGCAGGCCAACCATCGCGGCAGAGAGGAAAAAGGCGCTTCGTTTCATTGGTTTGCTCATCTCGTATCTCCAGTTCATTCGTCCACGCGGACTTCTCGGAACATGCCCATCTCCATGTGGTACATGAGGTGACAGTGATAGGCCCAGCGCCCGAGTGCATCTGCGGTTACGCGATAGCTTCGTTTCGAGCCAGGCGGCATATCGATCGTGTGTTTTCGCACCATGAAATTGCCGTCCTCATCCTCCAGGTCACTCCACATGCCGTGCAGATGGATGGGGTGAGTCATCATGGTGTCGTTGACCAAGGTAATACGCAGGCGCTCGCCGTACTTGAGCCGCAGCGGCTCTGCGTCAGAAAACTTGATCCCATCGAAGGACCAAGCGAACTTTTCCATATGCCCGGTAAGGTGCAGTTCGATTGTCCGGCCAGGTTCCCGGCCGTCAGGGTCGATGAAGGTGCTACGCAAATCCGAATACGTGAGAACCCGACGCCCGTTATCGCGAAGCCCGATCCCCGGATCGCTCAGCTTTGGCGTAGGGGTCATGGTCTGCATATCGACCAGAGGGTTGTTTGTTTCGGAGGCGGGATGGTTCTGCATGGCACCGCTGGCGGCCATATTGCTTTGGTCCATACCGGTCATGTTGCCGTGGTCCATGCCAGCCATCTTGCTATGGTCCATACCGGCCATGCTGCCGTGGTCCATGCCAGCCATCTTGCTATGGTCCATACCGGCCATGCTGCCGTGGTCCATGCCAGCCATCTTGCTATGGTCCATACCGGCCATGCTGCCGTGGTCCATGCCAGCCATCTTGCTGTGGTCCATACCGGCCATGCTGCCGTGATCCATGCCACCCATGCTGCCGTGGTCCATCCCCATATCACTCATGGAGATGAGAGGCCTTGGATCTACAGCCGGCACCGGTGCCTGCAGGCCCTCACGGACAGCCAAGGTACCCCTTGAATAGCCGGTGCGATCCATGGATTGAGCAAAGATGGTGTAAGCCTGCTCGTTTTCAGGCTCGACAATGACATCGTAGGTTTCAGCAACGGCAATCCGGAATTCATCGATCGACACTGGCTTAACGTACTGACCGTCGGCTGCGACAACCGTCATTTTCAAGCCGGGGATCCGCACGTCGAAATAGGTCATCGCCGAGCCATTGATAAAGCGAAGCCGGATTTTCTCCCCTGGCTTGAAGATTCCCGTCCAGTTCCCATTTGGCGCCTGGCCGTTCATGAGGTAGGTGTAGGTGTGCCCGCTCACGTCAGCGAGATCGGTTGGGCTCATCTTCATCTCGGCCCACATCTTTCGATCGGCCACAGCAGCAGACCAACCTTTCTCGCTCACGTCGTCGACGAAGTCGCCAACGGTGCGCTTGTGGAAGTTGTAATAGTCCGACTGTTTTTTGAGCTTGGACATAACCCGCGCCGGGTCTTCGTCGGTCCAATCACTCAGCATGACGACATAGTCACGATCGTAGGTGAAAGGCTCTGGATCCTTGGCATCAATCACCAGCGCACCGTAAACACCGACCTGCTCCTGGAAGCCCGAATGGCTGTGGTACCAGTAGGTGCCGTTCTGGTGGACCTTGAACTTGTACTCGTACATGCCGTCGGGAGCGATGCCATGGAAGCTTAGACCCGGCACGCCGTCCATATTCGCCGGCAGGATGATGCCGTGCCAGTGGATGGACGTGTCCTGCTTCAAGCGGTTGCGAACCCGTAGCGTGACCGTGTCGCCTTCGCGCCAACGGAGTATTGGTCCTGGCAGCGAACCGTTGATGGCCATCGCCGTTCGAGCTGCCCCGGTAATGTTCACCGGGAGCTCCCCGATGTACAGGTCAAAATCGGTGCCGGTCAGTACGTTAGGCTGGCCAGGGCTGGTTACGGCCCAGACCGGCGCGCGCCACATGCCCAGCCCACCCAGTAGTCCGGTAGCAGCCAGGCCTTTGACGAATGAACGTCTCGTGGTTTTGCTTTGCATGCCGTTGCGTCCAATCAGGTAGATCGCTGATATCCAGACTGCGGGATCCGCAGCCATCTGGTTTCAATTGAGCTCCCCCAAGCCTCGTAGACTTTCGCCAAAGCACAAGGATTGCGGGAGGCAATACCCCGAAAGCTGACATAGTTCAGATTCCGGGGTGATTACATTTCTGTAAGCTAAGCTCAGCAGCTCTCGTGGCCGGGGTGCTTTTGGCTTTGGGCGGTAACAGGAGCCTCTGCTTTTTTCTCCTGAGCAACCTGGTAAGCCTGCATGGAAGATGCACGTGCAGCTTCCATCCTGGCGAAGGTGCGATCCGCGCCGCCTTCAGCCAGGGCGAGGCTCGCCATGCCGAAGGTGACTACCATCACAATCGCTTTGATCATGTTCATTTGCGTTTCCTCTAAGGGTCAGTTTCGCCTGATTGGCGCCGTTCACAGTGCTCAAGCTAGCTACCCGGCACTGTCAGCAAGCTGAGCCCGACATTACTTTTCCGTCAGCTTCTGGTTGGGTGCCTTTTTTGCTGCACACTGAAGGGCATCCAAGGGGGCGCAGCAGATGAAATTACTCGTAGCCGAAGATGAGCCAAAAATCGGGGCCTACCTGCAGCAAGGGCTGACGGAGGCAGGCTTTACCGTCGATCGTGTGGTCACAGGGACCGACGCGCTGCAATACGCTTTGAGCGAGGCGTATGACCTGCTGATTCTTGATGTAATGATGCCGGGGCTAGACGGCTGGGAGGTGCTGCGGATGGTACGTGCGGCAGGGAAAGAGGTCCCAGTCTTGTTTTTGACGGCCCGTGATGGCGTGGACGATCGCGTGAAAGGGTTAGAACTCGGGGCTGACGATTACCTGGTCAAACCCTTTGCATTCTCGGAACTGCTAGCGCGTGTGCGCACTTTGCTGCGAAGAGGCAGCAGTGGCTATGCTCAGACCACTATGAAGATGGCTGACCTGGAGGTAGACCTGCTTAAGCGCCGGGCCACCCGAAATGGCAAGCGGATCGACCTCACAGCCAAGGAGTTCTCCTTACTGGAACTACTCATGCGCCGACGCGGCGAGGTACTGCCGAAGTCCCTGATCGCATCGCAGGTGTGGGATATGAACTTCGACAGCGACACTAACGTGATCGAGGTTGCTGTTCGTAGGTTGCGGGCCAAGATTGATGACGATTTCGCCCCCAAGCTCATACATACAGTTCGTGGCATGGGCTATCTGATGGATGTTCCCGAGTAATGCGCGCCCAATCGTCGCTCGTTAAACGCCTTACCCTCATGTTCATGTTCGCGGTCATCGCCGTATTGGTCGTTGCCGGCGTGAGCTTCTACATGCTCAGTCAGCACCATTTCCAGATGCTGGATGAGCAAGCCCTGGCCGAGAAACTCGAATCCACCCGGCACATCCTTTCACTTTCAGCAGCACGTGATGAACTTGAGGATCAGGAGCCTCAACTGCGTGCTTTGTTGGGGGCTCATCAGGACCTTTCTGCGGAGATTCTTGATGCTGACGGTACTGTCCTGTTCTCGGACTCCAAGGCATCCCGCATCCCTGAGCGCTTTAAGCAGGCCTCTTCTGGCGCCGTTTGGGACTGGCAAATCGACTCGCGGAACTTCCGGGGGATTACCTCTCAACTGGCTATAGCGCAGGCGCAGGCGCCGGTAACAGTCATGTTGATGCTGGATGTCACCAGCCATGCCCACTTTTTCAAGACGCTGCAATGGTGGTTCGGCATTGGCTTGGTCATCAGCGCTCTGGTTAGTGCAGGATTGGGGTGGATCGTGGCCAAGAGCGGTCTTCGGCCGGTTGGGCAGATCACCAAGGTGGCGACATCCATGTCTGCCCGGTCCCTTCGCGAGCGAATTCCATTGGAGCCCGTGCCGCTTGAATTGCAGGAGCTGATCCTCTCCTTCAACGGAATGCTTGCACGCCTGGAAGACGCGTTCGTCCGGCTATCAAACTTCTCAGCCGACATCGCACATGAGCTGCGGACTCCGGTAAGTAATCTTCTGACGCATACCGAAGTCGTTCTGACCAAAAAACGCGACCTCGATGCCTACGAAGACAACCTCTACTCCAATCTTGAAGACCTCAAGCGCATGTCGCGCATGATCGATGACATGCTGTTCCTGGCAAAAGCTGATAACGGCTTGATCATCCCCGAGCAGGTTGATATCGATCTGGTCGGGCTAGTGTCCAGACTGATTGAGTACTACCAGCTTGCAGCCGAAGACCGAAGCATTCGGCTTGCCCTTCAAGGCGAAGGTACGATCCGTGGTGACCGGCTAATGATTGACCGGGCGGTTTCCAACATTCTATCCAACGCTTTGCGCTATACCCCCGAAGGCCACGATATCGCCGTCCGGATTGTCGAGGCGGCTGATCAAGTGAACCTGTCCGTCCAGAACAATGGGGCCACGATTGATCCGGAACATATCAACAAAATCTTCGACCGGTTCTATCGCGCTGACCCTGCAAGGCGGGAAGGAAGCCCAAGCAACGCCGGCTTGGGTCTGGCCATAACGCGTTCGATCATCGAGGCTCATGGTGGGCGAATTTGGTGTACCTCCGCTGACGGCGTGACGAGTTTTCACATCGCTCTGCCGCACGCCAAACAATCCACTTCCAAGCCTCAAACGGCTTAATGCTCATTTCATGCGTGTAACCTATACTCGGCCATCATGAACCGGCTCCTACGACTGTTCACCATCCTGCTTCTAATCGCATCGCTTCCTCTCAACGGCATGGCGGGAGTCGACTCAGCCATTGAACCATGCCCCATGCAAACCATGGGGATGGAGATGATGGCGGGGATGGATCACGATTGTTGCCAGGATACTGATCCAGGATCAGCTGCCGACCACTCCAAAGCCTGCAAAGTGGGCCAGGAGTGTAGAACCGCGAGCACAGTTCAGGTCGAAATAATTAACCCCACGCTCACCTATTCTGCGCCTAGGCCAGTAGATACCTATGCGGTGAGCCTCGTAAACAGGGCGCCTCCTGACCCTTGGCGGCCACCCCGCGCCTGATTACCTCTTAAATTCACCCCATCGTCCTGTTTTGCAGCCGGATGATGGCATGCGCTTGCGCGCTGATTTTTTGAGGAATCATTTCCATGACTCCCCCACGTTACCGATTAGGGATGGCATGTCTGGCCGCTCTGATCAGCCTGTTGTCGACGTTACCGGCTCAGGCTACACCGTTGTCTCTGGAGGAAGCGCTTCAACTTGCCGAACGCAATGCCCCCATCCTCCAGGCCAGGCAAGAGCAAATGACGGCCGCTCGACACGCTGTGATCCCAGCAGGCGAGCTGCCTGATCCACGTCTCAACCTAGGAGTGCAGAACCTTCCTGTTGACGGCAGTGATCGTTGGAGCATGAACCGCGATTTCATGACGATGCAGGTTGTCGGCCTCTCCCAGGAAGTACCAAACCGGGACAAGCGGGAGGCACGAGTTGAGACGGCACGAGCGAGCGTTGAGCGAGCCGATGCAGAGGCGGTGTTCGAGCGCTTAAAAGTGCGTGCTGCCACAGCCCAAGCTTGGGTCGCGGCGTACACCGTTCAACGGAAACTGCAGCAGTTTGAGGACTTCTACAAAGAAAACCGTCTGTTGGCCGCAGCAATCCGCGCACGCCTGGCCGGCGGTACCGGCGCGACGGCCGACGCACTTGCTCCTGACCAGGAAGCTGCGCAACTCGATGAGCAAAAAGATGTTCTGCTCACACAGGCCGCTCAGGCACGGGCTGCACTCAAGCGATGGATTGGAGAGGATGCTGATCCGCAAGCTCAAGCATTTCCGCGCTGGCCAGTGAGCGCGCCGGACTATCTACACGCTATACATGCACATCCAGAATTGGCGACCTACAACGCCCTTACGCGGGAAGCACAAGCTCAAGTGCACCAAGCCTTGGCAGAAAAGAAGTCGGACTGGGGGTGGCAGGTGGATTACCAGCGGCGCGGGCCTGAATTCAGCAATATGGTGAGCCTGCAGGTAAGTTTCCAACTGCCCTTGTTCGCTGGCTCACGGCAGGACCCGATGATCGCGGCACGTCGCGCACAAGTCCGGCAACTGGAGGACGAACAGGAAGCGGCATTGCGTGAGCATAAAGCGCAGCTGGAGACAGATCTTGCGGATTACCAGCGATTGCAGCGAGCAGTGCAGCGCAGCCGTGAAACATTGTTACCGCTAGCGGAGGATCGAGTCCGCCTCGCCCTTGCTGACTATCGAGCCGGTAAATCACCCTTAAGTGAGGTTCTCACCGCTCGACGTCAGCGGGTTGAAACACGACTGCAAGACATCGATCTGCAAGGACAGTTGGCCGCGACAGCTGCACGGCTGCACTTCGCGTATGGAGAGGTGCGCGCATGAGAAATTCAACTATCAGCCTTGTGGTATTGGCCGCGTTGGCTATCGGCGGTGGCGTTGGCTATCAGCTAGCAAAGCGTGGGCAGGTGTCCACTGCCTCCCCTGAAACGCTACAGAAGGTGCTGTATTGGTATGACCCGATGTACCCCCAGCAGCACTTTCCAGCACCGGGCAAGTCGCCCTTCATGGACATGCCACTGGTGCCGAAGTACCAGGAAAGCACCGCTGCTGAGGTGAGCCCCGCAGTTCAAGTTTCACAGGGGCTCCAACAAAACCTGGGGGTCCGTCTGGCTACCGTAGCGAAAGGGCAGCTTGCTCGAACCCTCCAGGTGAGCGGCGTGCTTACCTTCGATGAGCGGGATTTTAGCGTTCTGCAGGCTCGTACCGGTGGCTACGTCGAACGCACCTATGGCCGCGCTACAGGCGACGTGGTTGCCAAGGGCGCCCCATTGGCAGATGTGTTGACGCCTGAATGGGCGGGCTTGCAGGAAGAGTACCTGGCGCTTCAGCGATCTGGGGACAATGAATTGCGCGCTGCAGCTCGGCAACGACTACTGCTGGCGGGTATGCCTGCCGATCTTATCAACCGGATTGACCGTACGGGAAGGGTCCAGAATTCGGTAACGCTCTTGGCCCCAACAGCAGGCGTCCTTCAGGCTCTGGAATTGCGGCCAGGCATGACAATGACACCGGGTGCAACGTTGGCGAAGATCAATGGTATCGCGAACGTCTGGCTTGAGGCCGCAGTACCTGAAGCGCAAGCCCAAGGCCTACAGGAAGGACAGGCAGTGCAGGCGAATCTGGCAGCGTTCCCAGGCGAACCTGTTCCCGGCAAGCTGACCGCATTGCTGGCTGATGCGGATCTGCAAAGCCGCACCTTGCGGCTTCGTATAGAACTGCCCAACCCCGGCGGCCGGTTGCGCCCAGGCATGACCGCGCAGGTTTCCCTCCATCCGTCCGGGCAACAGGATGACAGCCTACTGGTGCCAGCCGAGGCGATCATTCGGACGGGGAAACGCGATCTCGTAATGGTGTCAGAAGACGGAGGTCGATTCCGGCCGGTGGAAGTAGTGCTCGGCCAGGAAAGTGCTGGCCAGGTGGTCGTGCTGCGAGGCCTTCAGGCGGGCCAGCGCGTTGTGGCGTCCGGGCAGTTTCTGCTGGACTCCGAAGCGAGCTTGAAAGGTATCGAGGCCGTTACTGCTGGCGATGCTCCACTTGCGCAACCTGTACAGCCGGCTCTACATCAGGCCAATGGGCGCATCGTTCAAATAGAAGGTAATCAGCTGACCATCGCTCATGGACCGTTCGTGACGCTGGGCATGCCTGGTATGACGATGACTTTCCCTGTGGCAGATCCCCGCTTGATTGCCGGACTCAAGGTTGGCGAACGCATCCGGTTTGGAGTGCGCGAGCGCGATGAAGGCATGGTCATCGAGCAAATAACCCAGCAGGAGAACCAGCCATGATCGCGAACCTGATTCGTTGGTCGGTTGGCAACCGCGTCCTGGTCCTGCTGGCAACACTGTTTGCCGTAGCTTGGGGCGTTTTCTCTCTGCGCAGTTTGCCGATCGACGCGTTGCCTGACCTGTCAGATGTGCAGGTGATTATCCGCACCTCCTACCCAGGGCAGGCACCGCAGATCGTGGAAAATCAGGTGACATATCCCCTGACCACCACAATGCTTTCCGTACCCGGAGCCAAGACAGTGCGGGGCTTTTCAGCATTTGGAGACAGCTTCGTATATGTGTTGTTTGAGGACGGCACAGATCTCTATTGGGCGCGGTCCAGGGTGCTCGAATACCTAAGCCAGGTTCAGTCTCGATTACCGGCGTCCGCTAAGCCAGTGCTCGGACCCGATGCCACTGGTGTAGGCTGGATCTACCAGTATGCGCTGGTGGACCGCAGTGGTACCCATGACCTGGCACAGCTGCGCAGCCTTCAGGACTGGTTCCTGCGCTTCGAGTTGAAAACTCTTCCGGACGTTGCCGAAGTGGCGACGATAGGCGGGATGGTCAAGCAGTACCAGGTAGTGCTCGATCCGCTGCGCATGGCCAGCTTGGGAATCACTCAAGTTGAGGTTTCGGACGCCATCGCCAAGGCCAATCAGGAAACCGGTGGCGGCGTGCTCGAACAAGGCGAAGCTGAGTTCATGGTAAGGGCTTCCGGCTATCTGAAGTCACTCGATGATTTCCGAGCCATTCCCCTGCGCCTGGCTGCGAAGGGTATACCCGTAACACTGGGCGATGTAGCCACTGTACAGCTGGGCCCTGAGGCACGTCGCGGCATCGGCGAGCTTGATGGACAGGGCGAAGCGGTGGGCGGCGTAGTAATTCTGCGCAGTGGCAAGAATGCGAAAGATGCCATCGCTCACGTCAAATCCAAGCTTGAATCGCTGGAAAAAAGCCTGCCTGCCGGGGTCGAGCTGGTCACTACCTACGACCGTAGCCAGTTGATCGATCGTGCTGTGGAAAATCTGAGCCAGAAGCTGATTGAAGAGTTCATCGTGGTCGCACTGGTGTGCGCTGCATTTCTTTGGCATCTGCGCTCATCGTTGGTCGCCATCGTCTCGCTTCCGGTTGGTGTCCTCATTGCCCTGATCGTCATGCGCCACCAGGGCATCAACGCCAACATCATGTCGCTTGGGGGCATAGCCATTGCAATCGGTGCGATGGTGGACGCCGCTGTGGTGATGATTGAGAACGCGCACAAACGGGTTGAGGCTTGGCATACGTGGCACCCTGGAAAGTCGTTGCGTGGCGAAGATCATTGGAAAGTGATGACTGAGGCAGCAGTCGAGGTCGGGCCTGCGCTGTTCTTCAGCCTCATGATCATTACGCTGTCCTTCATACCGGTATTCACCTTGCAGGCTCAGGAGGGAAGGCTGTTTGCGCCCCTCGCATTCACCAAGACTTATGCAATGGCAGCAGCAGCGGGCCTTTCGGTTACCCTGGTACCCGTGCTGATGGGGTACTGGATTCGGGGTCGTTTACCGGCAGAAGAGCGCAACCCACTCAATCGAACCCTGATACGGCTCTATCGCCCAGCATTGGAGATCGTTCTACGCCGGCCAAAGCTCACGTTGGCGGGTGCACTGTTGATTTTGCTCAGCAGTGTCTGGCCCCTGAGCCAGCTCGGCGGCGAATTCTTGCCGCCACTGGATGAAGGCGATTTGCTGTACATGCCGACTGCCCTGCCAGGTCTTTCGGCGCAGAAAGCCTCTGAGCTTTTGCAACGTACGGACCGGCTGATCCGAACGGTACCGGAGGTCGCCAGTGTCTTCGGTAAAGCGGGCCGGGCTGAATCAGCGACCGACCCGGCCCCGCTGGAGATGTTCGAGACGACTGTCCGACTTAAACCGAAGGATCAGTGGCGAGCAGGGATGACCACTGAGAAGCTGATCGAAGAGCTGGACCGTACCGTGCAGGTACCTGGGCTAACCAATATCTGGATCCCACCGATTCGAAACCGTATCGACATGCTCGCAACCGGTATCAAAAGCCCGATCGGCGTAAAGGTTGCCGGCAGCAATTTGAATGAGATCGACCGGGTGACTCTGGCTATCGAGAAGGTGGCCAAAACGGTTCCAGGGGTGACTTCCGCCCTCGCCGAGCGATTAACCGGTGGACGCTACATCGATCTGGATATCGACCGCCAATTCGCAGCGCGTTACGGCCTGAACATTGCTGATGTCCAAGCGATTGTTGCCGGCGCCGTTGGGGGCGAAAACATCGGCGAAACCGTAGAAGGCCTGGCGCGATATCCCATCAGTGTTCGGTACCCACGGGAGTGGCGTGACTCTGTTGATGCCCTGCGGCAGCTACCGATTTACACCAGCCAAGGGGGGCGAATCACACTGGGAACCGTGGCACGGGTGCGTATTGCGGACGGTCCACCCATGCTCAAGAGTGAAAACGCGCGCCCCTCGGGCTGGGTGTATATCGACGTGCGGAGACGGGACCTGTCCTCCGTCGTTGCCGACCTGCGCCGGCTAGTCGATCAGCAGGTGAAGCTCGATCCTGGCATAAGCTTGAGCTATTCCGGGCAGTTCGAATACCTGGAGCGCGCCAATGCGCGCTTAGCATGGGTAGTACCGGCGACGCTGGCCATTATTTTCGTCCTTCTCTACCTCACGTTTGGCCGCCTCGGTGAAGCGCTGCTGATCATGGCTACCTTGCCATTTGCGCTAACCGGCGGCGTATGGCTGCTGTACATGATGGGCTACAACCTGTCGGTGGCCACGGGTGTCGGTTTTATCGCCTTGGCTGGGGTCGCAGCAGAGTTTGGAGTCATCATGCTGATCTACCTCAACAATGCCTGGACTGAACGAAACGGCAACGGTACGCAGGGGCAACCTGCGCTTCTGGATGCTATCCGCGAAGGGGCCGTGCAGCGCATCCGCCCCAAAGCCATGACCGTAGCAGTGATCGTCGCAGGCTTGATGCCAATCCTCTGGAGTAGCGGTACCGGCAGCGAAGTCATGAGCCGGATCGCTGTACCCATGGTCGGCGGCATGCTCACCGCGCCTTTGCTCTCACTATTTGTAATCCCTGCGGCTTACTGGCTCGTCAGGCGCCGCGGACTCGCTGTACACGATAACCCCCAAACAGGAGTAACCCGATGAAGAAGCTACTGATCAGCGCTGGCCTGGTGTTCGCCGTTGCGGCGGCGGTGCAGGCCCAAGACATGTATGGCACGGATATGAAGAATATGCCCATGGAAGGCAACGAGACCCAAGGCAGCCAGGCGGCTCCGACTGCATCGGCTGAGGGAACCATCAAAGCTTTGGAACCAGGTAAAGTTACCTTGGCGCATGGACCAGTATCAGCCCTGAAATGGCCGGCAATGACCATGGGCTTCAGCGCTACCGAGCAGCAACTCAAGGGACTCAAGGTAGGCGACAAGGTCAGCTTCGATTTCCGAATGAATGGGGGCACAGCGACGATCGTAGGCATTCGCAAGCAGTGACGGATTGACTTCTAACCCTGCCTATTAGAGCTGATAGGCAGGGTCATTTAGCCAAACTTTGGAAAAAGTGCTGCCGCAATTCCTGACCGCGCCGCCTTCAGCTCTGTGCCTCGGGACGCTAGTTGGTCTTTGCGCTCTGTAGCCGGGATGCATTCAGATCAGAGTAGTAGCTGACGTTTGAGCAGAGATCTTCGTGCATCACGATCTATATGGGTCGAAAGCGGACAGGGCATCGCAAAGTCATCCAACTGCCTGAGTTATCCGAACGCCAACAAGGATTCCACCGAGCTTGTCGACAAGAAAACCCGCGACAACTCAGAGTGTTATCCGAGCAAACAGACTTTGGATACCCTATTCCCGC